>JALOPH010000273.1 GCA_025453995.1 Desulfobacterales bacterium | reverse complement strand
GGCCAGGATGGGGTGAGAACGTCTCAGTCTGATTCATTTGCGTCCACTGGCAGTCACTGGGAACAATCAATGTGGCGATCTGTCCTTGATTTGCCGCGGCAATGGCTTCGGCCACATCCTTGGCCAGACGATCCGTCGATGTTGAGGTCCGGACCCACCCGGAAACCGTTGACGCGATGGCTTCTATGTCCATTGCCAGCAAAGGGTCATGGGGTCGATGCCAGGTCGCATGTTCGCCGATAATGTTTAAGATGGGGGTCCCGGCCCGTTTGGCATTATGGAGGTTTGCGATGCCGTTGGCCAGACCGGGCCCCAGGTGAAGCAGGGTCATGGCCGGCTTGCCTGTCATGCGCGCATACCCGTCCGCCGCTCCCGTGCAAACCCCTTCAAACAGGCCCAGTACGGACCGCATGCCGGGAATTTTATCCAATGCATTGACAAGGGGCAGTTCCGTGGTGCCCGGATTGGAAAAACAGATATCTATCCCCGCGTTCACCGCTGCCTGAATTACATATTCCGCGCCGTTCATCATGTCTCCTTTTGGTTTAATTTTTTTGAACCAACACTATAATGACTTCAGAATGTGATATCAATTCAAGATTTATTAACCGGACATTTTTAAGTTTAAAGCAGATAGGGGATGTGGTACTTACAACCTATATTCAAGGAAAAAAACAGGGAGATCAAGCTTGTCCACAGTCAGTTTGCATTTTGAAAAAATAATAAAGAATCATAAAATAGAAAAATTGGGCTACCTTCCCTGCGACCGCCTGAAGACGCCGGTGGCATATTTGTCAGCTTCCATTCCATTATGGAATCTCACCCGGGAAAGCGCCGGCATCGGACTGAATTTCGGCTGGCATCTGGGCGGCAAACGGGGCGGGATGTTGATCCAGAGCACGGGGCTCGGCAATTTGATTACCGAACTGATAACGCTTCCCGTCCTTTACCATTGCCCATTACCCATTTTTGTGAGCTGGCGGGGCCAGGGCGCCGAGGCAATCGAAGCTCAGACCGTCCTGGGCCGAAGAATTCCAGGTATGCTATCCGGACTCGGCATTCCTTTTTCTGAAATCGTCGCGTTAGACGATATGGAAAAGATTAATCAAGGACTTTCAGAATGCTATGCAACATCAACCGTCCATGTTTTTTTACTCTCCCCCTTGCTTTGGGAAAAAGACCATTTCCCGGAAAGGGCCCCTGAGCTTGATAAAACCGGCCCCAGGATGAACAATGTTTCCATACAGATAACATCGTACAAAGGGACTCCTGAGTTTTCACGGTACGGCGCCATTAACTTGATTATGGAAACCATCGCCCCCCAGACCGTTCTGATCTGTCAGATCGGTTACCCGTCCCGGGAAGCTTTTCACATCAAGGACAGGAGCCGGAATTTTTACCTGTTGGGAGCCCTGGGTTCCGCGACCCTTGTGGGCATCGGGCTGGCGGAGGCGAGGCCGGACTTAAACGTCATGGTCATAGACGGTGACGGATCTTATATTTTTAACCCCAATCAGTTTTTTGAGCTGGCGAAGGTGGCGCCTGACAATTTGACAGTGGTAATATTAGACAACGGCGCCTGGGGTTCAACCGGATCGCAGCCGACATTAAGCGCGGCGGGACTGAACCTGTCTTCGCTGGGAGTTGCGGCCGGCATGCAAAAATGGCATCGGGTCTCCCGGAACCGGGATTGGGACAAAGCTTTGGCGAAAGGTGAAAAACGCATTCATTTTTTGATTCAACCGGGAAACGCGCCTGTGCCGCCAATCCCCTTGCGGGCAATAGAAATCAAGGAGCGTTTTCTTAATGCCATAGCAAAATAACGCCGGTGTTTGAGATAGTATGGATTGCATAAAGGTCCTCATTTTAGAAGGCATGAATCGTCAGGGTTTGTCAGTAGCCCGGGCGCTTAAAATGGCCGGAGGTTATTCCGTGCATGTGGCTACAGGAAAAAATAGCCTCTATGGCCAATTCAAAAAATTATTAAACCTCAAAATTGTAGACGCGTATCACCGGGTAGATGTCGCTTCCCCTGATTCGATCTGGGTTCCAAAGCTCATTTATATTATAGAAAAAATGAAGATCGATGCTGTTCTGCCGACCGGACAGGCGGTTATGGCGGTTTCCCGGGCAAAGTCCATTTTATCGAATTACTGCAAAGTCCTGGTGGAAGATTATGAAAAAATGATCCGATTCCATGACAAGAGCCAGACCATGGCCATTGCCCGCGCATTGATGATTCCTCACCCGCGCACGTTTTTGCCGGAAACACCGGATGAGGCAAAATCTTATGCCCAGAAAACAGGATACCCGGTGGTTGTTAAATCCCGGCAAGGGGAGGGCGCCCATGGTGTCTGGTACGCCCGCGACCCGATGGAACTGGCGGCGATCTATAAAAAATATTTTTCCATCTTAAATTCAGCAAATGCAGCGCTCACGGGTGATTCCTGGCCGATGCTTCAGGAATATATTCCAGGGGAAGTCCACGATGTTCCTGTTTTTTGTATCCAGGGCAGGATGAGGCTCGGTTTGACCCAGAAACGGTTGATAATGAACCCATCTTCAGGCGGACCAGGTATTGTCAATATCACTACCAAGAATCATGAATTGCTTGATTATGCGCGTAAAATTTCTGAATGTGTTAAATGGAACGGTGTGATGCAGGTCGAATTTAAAATCGATGACCGGGACGATCAACCCAGGCTCATGGAAGTCAATCCAAGATTCTGGGGCACAACATGGCTCACCGTAAGCGCCGGCCTGAATTATCCCCATTATCTTGTCTCCCGTGCATTTGGCCTTCCGGTTAATTTCCCTGAAAATTATCCGGTCGGTTTATATGGACGCTGGCCCATGATGGAACTGGCCGCTATTTTTGAAAAACCGACAAGCTATGATCGGATGCTGCAAAGGACCGGGGATTTTTTGAGGCGCTTTCAGCTCAAAAACTGTGTGTATTATCTGGGGTGACAAACTTCCATTTCATTCAGATGCGCTTAATAAAAGAAGTTGTTGAACAAATCCGGTAAGTTTGAAATAAAGTACCAGATGCATTCGCTATCTTTCCCTTTCACTGTCTGAGCATCACGATTATAGGACTTTTAATTCCTGGAATGGATTTGACCAGGCTTGATTTATTGCTTTCTTTTTTTAGAACTTAAAATAAATGAGCCATTTTCAAAATGTTAGATCAGGTTCGAGGTCAAGGCGCAGGCCGCCGAAAAAGCGCAGCATACATGGGCGTATGTGAGCATTTTGAGGAGGACTGCAACGCTGACATCGAGCCTTAGATGACGTTTTGAAATTGGCTCAAATGGCAAAGGAGAGAATGTATATGGACGCGATGATTGAAAGGGGTATGGTCCAGTTAAGGAAAATGCCTTATTTTCAGATTATTCAGACAAAGTCCAAGTATGCGCTGGTGGACACCACGCTGACAGTGATCGGCGCGGCATTTGAAGTTGTGTCAAGAATGTCGCCGGAGATGCAGGCGGAAATCACCGACTGGAATGAAGGCAGAAAATGCGGGGTGGGGGTGCTGCCCAACGGCCCGTTCATCACGCTTCAGAAAAAGGGGGAACAGATCATCTATCTGGGCAAGGGGAAACAGGAAGCGGATGTGACCTTTTTGTTTAAGAATCTTGATTCAGCGGTCATGCTGTTCACCGCCCAGATGAGCGCCCATCAGGCGGCGGCCGAATGCCGTATTTTAATCGACGGGGTCAACTCTTATGCCATGGAATTAAACAGGGCGCTTTCCATTGTGGAAACCTATCTGTTTCCGGGAATTATTTTAAACATGATTTTTAAACGGCCGCCCAAAATGACCGCGAAACAGCAGATCACCAGAGGCAGGATTCTGGCTGCTTTGATGCCCAACCTGGTCAAACAAATCGTCAGATCGACATTTAAAGGATAAAGGAGGAATCGTCATGATGCCGAATTATTATCAATTTTTCTGCCCGGTGAAAATTTTATCCGGCCAACTGGCCGTCAGCAATATCCCCTATGAAATGACCCTGATGGGCTGCAAAAAAGCCATGATTGTCACGGACAAGGGAGTGGTTGGCGCGGGACTGATTGACATCGTCAAGTCTGCATTTTCTGATTCGAACTGCAAAATCGGGGGGATATTTGACGATGTGCCGCCGGATTCCGGTGATTCGGTGGTCAACAACCTGGCCAAAGCTTACAAAAAGGCCAAATGCGATTGTTTTGTGGCCGTGGGCGGCGGCAGCGC
>JALOPH010000272.1 GCA_025453995.1 Desulfobacterales bacterium | reverse complement strand
TAGAAGCATCACCAGTTGAGCCGCCATTGGCCTTAGCTGGATGACTATATTAACCAAGCGTTTGTTTGATAGGCGCTTATGTTGACTTTTTATAGGAGATACATCATGATTAAATTTGAAACCAGCATGGGGGATATTTTTATTGAACTGGATGAGGCAAAAGCGCCCAAAACCTGCGCGAATTTTCTGGCTTATGTGAAAAGCGGCCATTATGACGGCACCATCTTTCACCGGGTGATCGACGGATTCATGATCCAGGGCGGCGGCATGACCTCGGACATGAAGGACAAACCCACCCAGGCGCCGATTCAGAATGAGGCTGACAACGGCCTGAAAAACGCGGCATATTCTGTTGCCATGGCCCGCACTTCCGACCCTCACAGCGCCACGGCACAGTTTTTCATCAATGTCAAAAACAACGATTTCCTGGATCACAAGGGCAAGACCCCGGATGGATGGGGATACGCGGTGTTCGGCAAGGTGGCCAAGGGGCACCCGGTGGTCAATAAAATCAAATCAGTCCCCACCGGCCGCAAAGGCATGCACTCGGATGTGCCGGTGACGGCGGTGGTCATTAACAAGGCCGAAGTTGTGGAAGCCCCCTAACAATCGGCAGTTTAATAGCTATTTTTATCAGAATGCTGATCTCCTTGATGAAGAGATATTTCACTATTACAGGTTCATGAAAATAGTCTATTCCCGCACCAAAGAGATGAATTTTGGCGATGACCTGAATTTGTGGTTATGGCCGAAGCTGATTCCCCAATGCCTGAGGAAAGACGACGGTATCGCTTTCCTCGGCATAGGGACCATTATTTCCAAGCATATCTATTTTAA
This sequence comes from Desulfobacterales bacterium, assembly GCA_025453995.1. Classification (GTDB taxonomy): domain Bacteria; phylum Desulfobacterota; class Desulfobacteria; order Desulfobacterales; family Desulfosalsimonadaceae; genus JALOPH01. The sequence continues at coordinate 3,405 of JALOPH010000272.1, read as the reverse complement.
ACATCTTGCATCTGCTCAAAAAATCGTATTGTTCAGCGGGGGAGCCGGTGAAAAGGAAGTCCCGGTGATTGATGCCCAATGGAAAGTCTATTGCGTGCGAGGCCCGCGTACTGCACAGAAACTCAAAATTTCAACGGATTATGCAATTGCCGACGGCGCGTATCTTTTAAGAACCATGGGTATCCGCAAGCCTGAAAAGAAATACAAGTTTGCATTTGTCCCCCATCACCGCAGCGAGGATTATGTTGACTGGGGCAGTATCTGCGCCAAAGCCGGGATTGGTTTTATCTCGCCCAGACAGCCGGTTGAGCGTTTCTTATCCGAGATCCTAAGCTGCGGGAAAATCGTCACGGAAGCCATGCACGGCGCCATAACTGCCGATGCCTTCAGGATCCCCTGGGTGCCCGTTCGGTTTGCCACCAACTTTTATGAAGAAAAATGGCGGGATTTTTTTGAATCCATGAGCATGGCCCCGGACATTGAAATCCTGCCGGTGATGTATCAATATCGCCAGCCCCTGTGGCGGCTGTTTCGCAATTCCGTCAAAAACGCAATGTTTAAGGTGAGCCCCGCCTCGGAAAAATGGTCAAAACTGCCGGTCGCCAAACGGCTGGCAGCCGATAGCGAGCTGGCGCATCTGGCATCGGAACTGAAAAAAATAGCCCATGACGCGCCGGGAGTTCTCAGCGAGGATCTGGTTGTAGAAGATGTCACCCGCAGGCTGACGGAGAAGCTTGATCTGCTCAAATCGGATTATCTATCCGGAAATTTGAAAAAAAATTTTTTTACGACTTAAATTCCGTCCGCTCCATTTATAACCCCCGCATTTTTTCAGACCGGAGGGCGGCCATGTCCTTTGTGTCAAGGATATTTTGGATGGTTGAGATCATTTTGCCCTTATCTTTCTGCAGGGTACCGTTGATCGGCAGGTAATTGGATGCATGGGCGCCGACGAATTTTAAGTCATCCATGGTGATATGTTCCAGCATCAGTTTCATTTCTTCCAGAGTTTCAAACGGATCTGGCAGAATAAATTTCCCTTTTTTAACTTTCTGGTACAACGGAGTGTGCGGGACGGGGGTGTACGTCAGGGCCGCTAAATATTTGGGCTTCATGGCATTGGTGATTTCAGCGGTTGCAATGGCGTGCTCCCGGGCACGGTCTCCTGTGCCGGCAATGCCCAACAGCACCATGGAGGAAAGGTTGAATCCTGCGGCCACCAGGTTCTGTCCGGCCTGGAGCATTTCCTGGGCGGTCACGCCTTTTTTAATTTCTGATAATAGCCGGTCGTCGCCGGTTTCAACGCCCAGGTAAACTTTGGTCAGGCCGGCTGCCCGCAAAGACGTCAGTTCCGCCATGGATTTGGCTAAGGTGCTTTGGGGCCCCACATAGGTTCCCACATGGCGCAAAGAGGGGAAGGCCTCATAAAGGGTGCGCAGGATTTCAATCAGAATCTCTGTGCCCATGGCCACGGCGTCGCCGTCGCACAGGAATACTTTTTCCACATCCTCATAATAATCCATGGCCATCTGGATATCGGTTTTAATTTCTTCGAGGCTGCGCACCCGGTATATGCGGTCCTTATACATGCCGCAGAAGGTGCACTGGTTGTGGGAGCAGCCGATGGTGCACTGGAGCAAGTAGCTGTTGGCTTCTGAAAACGGCCGATAAATCTGTCCTTCGTATCTCATGTGTGAATTTTATTTGTCCTCATTTTTCCAGTTGAACGTACCGGCGCTGCTTTCCTGGTCAATCTCGGCAAGGGCGCGGCGGACCTGCTTAAGCGCCTGCCGGATTCTGTTCTCATTCTCAACCAGCGCAAGCCTGAGGTAGTCGTTTCCCTCTTCTCCGAACCCGGCGCCTGCAGCCACCGCCACATTGGCACGGTTCATCATTTCCATGGAGAAGCGGATGGACCCCATTTTGACATAAGGTTCGGGAATCCTGACCCAGACGAACATCCCTGCTTTGGGGACATCCACCTGCCAGCCCATCCGGGTCAGTCCCTCGCAGAGTACATCCCGGCGTTTCTGGTAAACAGCGACCTGTTCGTTGATGCTGTCATCGCAGTCCCGCATGGCTACGATGCCGGCAACCTGAATGGCTGAAAATATCCCGTAATCGTAATATCCTTTGATCCTGGCAAGCCCGCTGATCATTTCTTTATTCCCCACGCAATAACCCAGGCGCCAGCCTGCCATGTTGTATGATTTTGAAAATGAACCGAATTCAACGCCCACATCTGCCGCCCCGGGGATTTCAAGGAAGCTGGGCGCCACATATCCGTCAAAGGTTATTTTGGAATAGGCGAAATCGTTGATGACCATGAAATTATATTCTCTGGCCAGTTTGACGATTTCCGCAAAGAATTCCCTGGATACCACGGCGCCGGTGGGGTTGTGGGGAAAGTTCAGCATCACCAGTTTCGGTCCGGGAAAGAGCGCTTTGCACATGCCGGTGAGCTGACGGAGGAAAGATTCCTCCGTATCCAGGGCGATTCTGATGACGTTTGCGCCGGCGATGACAGCTGCGTACACGTGAATGGGAAAGTAGGGTGTCGGAACCAGTGTCGTGTCTCCGGGTCCCAGCAGCGCGAGGCATAGGTGCGAGATCCCTTCTTTGGACCCGATGGTGCAGATCACCTGATCATTTCCGTTTATCTTGACGCCGTAATGCCTGTCATAATAGCGGGAGATTTCTCTTTTCAGGTTCTTCATCCCGCCGGCTACAGGATAGCGGTGGGTTTTCGGGTCTGTGGCCACGTCGCACAGTTTGCCGGTCACCGGATCCGGGGCGGGATCTATCGGGTTTCCCATACCCAGATCAATGACATCTATCCCCTCCCATCGTTTTTCCATTTTGATCTTATTGATGGTTCCGAAAAGATAAGGCGGCAGCTGTTTCATGCGCTCGGCAAAACGTATTTCAAACCCTTCCTTCATTTAAAACCCTCATTACGATAAAATTCATTAAAATGTGTGAAGAACATTTTTTACACTGGTTTGTCGGGCTGTCAAATCATTTAATTTGTGATCGGCCTGAGCAGGGCGGCGGCGGATTATTTTTTGCCAGAGAGTTTCCTCAGGATTTTCCGGGCATGGGTGTTTTCAGGGATATGTTCTGTTTTGAGCAGATCCGGGTATTTTTTCAAATACGCAATGGAGACCCGGTTGAACTCATCATGCTTTTCAATGCTGCACACATGGCCGCATTTTTCAATGATGTGGATGGACGCCATGGGGTCGCGCAGATAGGTTTTGATGACAAAAGGGAGAAACAGATAGTCTTCGTCCCCTGAAATATAGAGCCGGGGAATTTTGTTGTCATGGGGATCCGGCAGGGACGCATAAAACGGCTCCAGGGATTCCATTAATTTATACCACTTGCGAAATTCCTGGCCGCCGA
>JALOPH010000085.1 GCA_025453995.1 Desulfobacterales bacterium | reverse complement strand
ACCCGCCAGCCAGATAAACATCATGCCCCAGACAAATGCCCAGTGCAAGGCTTCCCGTATCAACAGGATGGCCGTTTTTCATAACGGATACGTTTTTTCCGTCAAAGCGATAGTCGGAGACAACTACCCCGTCAGCCAGGAATGTATTTTTCCCGCATAAGCTGGTAAATAAAAATTTGGTTGAGGAAACAGTGCCCGGGTACATGACGGATGAAAACGATCCGGCCATGGAGTCGATACTACATCCTTCACCCAGTACAGAAAATTCTATAGTGGAATTGCTGCCGATACTGGTACCAGAACCGATTGTTGACATCCTTATAACTGAGCCGGCGCCAATGGTAACCTTGTCACCGATCGTGCTTCCTTCAATATAAGCAGTGGGGTGAATATCACAATTACGGCCAATCTTATTTGTCTTGTTCAGTATCTTCCATTTATTAATGGAGCGAGCCCTTAAGGCCAGAATTAAAAGTTTAAGCGGAGAAGCCTTTCTAAGACGTGCGAGCGCTGAAAATAAGACAAATATATTTGCTACCCATATATTTGCCCAGTGATCAATTTGAATAATGATGGAATCTGTATATGGAAAGTGAAATTCTTTGGTGTCAGTGACGTGTTCCGGCAAGGGGGTGACTTCTGAAAACTGGTCCGGGTCAATTACAAGCGGTTCCGGCTCCCCTCTTCGTTCTTTAGCGGGCACGTAGTGAAGGCCATATTCAACTCTGTCAGGGAATTTTTTGATATCCTGGGTCGGGAGTATGCTTCTAAGCGTAAAAAGACCCGGCTTAATAGCGCAAATAGTTGAACGTTTAAGTTTTCGTGATTCTTTAATAAAGTGTTGCATAAGCTCAGGGGAAAAAAAGAGGCTGTCTTCAAAAAAGATATGTTCGTCCGGATTGTCAATCTGTCCCAAATAAGGTTCAGGCTGGAGTTGGATACCCAGTTTAAGCAGAATTTCTTTCTGAGTATCCGCAAGAGAGCGGTTATTGATGAGGCAGTCCAGTGGATGATCACCGAACGGCTCGATTGTTTTGCTGCTTTTGACCCTGTAAGCTTTCATGCAAGTCTGCTCTTGCCACTTTCTCTTCTTTTAAAAATAAGATTCTAATTTTCCACGACGCCTGATATCAAGCGTAGCACAATGGAAAGTCCCTCCGTATGGGCTAAAATTAAGAAATTTACAGGGAATGGGCTCAAATCCCCAGTCTTTAAATGCTTTGATCATTGAAACCTGAGAGGCTTCACAAATTACACGTTTCTCATCAAGCATTAACCCATTTATATTGATCCACATGCTGGTCATTGCAGTATATTCATTAAATATACCACCCAGCATTCCGCCTTTTACGATATCCGGGTCCGGTGCTACCAATAAATCCCAAGATTTAAGAATGGACGGTAATTTTTTTGTGTCTAAAAAGTAAGGATTTATCAGCGCCTTTCCCGGCGCAAGCGGCACGAAAGTTGTGTCAATATGTAACGCCTTTGGGTCGCGGCTTAGCAGAACATGGACATTATAATCATCTCCCAAATGGCGTCGGACCCATTCAATACCGGCATCATTGGTTGCATTGCTTTTAGTAACAAAAATATCCTTGCCGCATCGAGCAAAATCAGCCGCATCGAACACAATTTCCGACTCATTTATAATAAATCCATCTTCCTCACTCCGTTCTCCCACAGGATTAGCATAATCATAATTGTACAAAGAATCACGCAAAGGTGGTTTTGGCGGCGATGTCCATTTCGCTCCCTGATCAAAATACTCTTTAAACAACGAATAGTATGCATGCCGTTCAAAATATCGGTTTCTCCATGACATGGGTGCTTCTATTATTTCATTACCAATGGCCAGGAAACAATCCCTGGGACAAGACGTCGTATGACCTTTAGAAGACCAGAAAGGCGTCTTATATTTTTTACCATGATCAATAACCTCCGGTCTTCTGACCGTTACGCCTTCGGCTTCAAGGATATGAATAAATTCATCCAACTCCTTCTGAGCCGGTTCAGCAAAAATTTTTTTAGGGCGTCTTTTTTTCCCCCCGAATAAAATCATAAGATTATAAAAGTCGCTGGGTATGCCCCCCTTCATATAAAAATGCCGCTGAGGAAATATACTCTCTTCAATTCGACCGACAACGACTTCCTCCAACGGATCCCACTCGTTATAAGAATTAACAATAGGTACACTTTTTTGATCACTACTATCTTTTTCAGTCTTTCGAGTCTTATCTTCTGTGTAAACATACTGAGCTGAATTCATTTCATTCCCCCTTTAAAGCTCTATTATATTGAAAGAAATATGTGAAATATCAGAGAGCTATCTAACCGGTTCCTATTATCAATGATAACGATGAGTGTCCAGAATTATTATTAAATTAATTACAAAATATTATGATTCATGTTCAGAAATATGATTAAATCGAAATTTTAAATCCAAATCAGGCTGATGCCATAATTAAAATTGCTGAAGACCCTATAATCACTCTGAGATTCTATTGACAATATTTTAAGAACAATTTAATAATCGTTGGCTATATATAAAGTATTAATTTAGAACTTTAACTCATTTAATTGTATCTGCTTATCCACTTCGCTCAAGTTAAATACAATATCCTCTGCTACTCAGGAAAATGATCAAACAATATTTGGGGCTAACTTGAGCGAAGAGGATAAGCAAGTAATTGTATTTTGCCATGAATAAAAACTTATTATTTGATGAAATAGACAAACTAATTTCTCTCTCATGGATGCAAGAAAAACAATTTGTGAAATATGGTGAAATGCGTTATGCGCTATTAGGATACAATGATCTTGATATTGCTAAGTGGGAGTCAGCGCATGGCAAACCAATCATTGACACGCGGCCTAATGATTACTTTAGTATTCAAAAAATTCCCGAAGCGCTTGAGGCGAAAATATCTCAAGTTTCAAAAGAAATACATGTATCTTCACCCCTATTTCAGGATTGGCAAGTAGGGGTAAAGGATTCTTTAAAGCAAGTAATGGGTTCGGAGTGTATAATGCTGTTGAAATCCGGCACCGAAGCCAATTTAATTGCTACTGACATGTTGTCACATAAAAATATTCCAGTCTATTTTGACAAACATACTCATGCTACAACGCGTTGCGGTTTTAATCTGGCAAGAGGCCGGATGCTTGAATCTATTGAGATGTTTAAAAAGGCTTTAAACCGTTTAGAAAAATCAAACACCTCTGAAGAGGACATCCGTAGAATTATTCAAAAACCTTTACTTAAGATTTTAGAATCAGTTGGATTCTATTCTTTTAATCACAATGATTATGATGATTTGGATGAACAAATAAAAAAACATGGCCCCGGCGTCGTCTATACTGAAGGCCTTTTCAGTGTATACGGGGATTTGCTTAAGCCGGAAATTGCAGAGACAGCGAAAAAACATGACTGTTCTCTTGTAATAGATGAATCACATTCATTATTCGGCACGGCCACTTCTGATCTGACGATAAATAGAACGCTACCGGCAAAAGCAGATATTCTTACAGCCAGTTTATCCAAAGCGGGTTGCAGCCTTCTGGGTGTCATTGGATTGCAGCCGGAATTTTTCGAAAAAAGATATATCTATTTGGAAAAAAAATTAAACCGAACACTTACAGATGCTGAAAGAGAGAGAGCAAAATTATCATTATTTAATTTATTCCGAAGACATACTATTTTTGTTTTCTCAAATGCTCCCAGCGATATTGAAGAATCCGGTCTGCAGGCAAGAATAGATTTCTTATTGCAAAGTCCGGAGCGCAGAGCCATCCTTCTGGATAAGACAAAATACATTAGAGAAAAAATCAGAAATGCAGGAATTAAACTTTTATCAGAATCACCGATGATGTTTATTGAAATCGGAAGTGAACCCGATTCTGTTGAGTTTAGAAATTATTTAATTGAGCAATATGGTATTATAGGGTCATTATATATGCCTCCGGCAACGCCAATCAATGGAGCGGGCGTAAGATTATGTGTTAATTATGATATATGTAGTGATAATGAGCAAGTCGAACGATTTATATATGGAATAATTGATGCGCATAAAAAGCTCAAATTTGATAATATCTGCAGAAAAAAAAGTGAATTATATTTTTGATGGTCGCAAAGCCGTTTTTTTTGCAACCGGATTTTAGCAGGCGACGCCTGGCAACATGACCTTCTCCTTTCAAACACGCCCCATTAACTCATCGATCCAATTCGGTACTAATATCACTATCGAAATGTTATTAAAATTTATTCTATCTTCCAAATATTATTAAAGATAATAATATAGTTGGGCGCCCGAGTTAGGATAAAACTGAAAAGGGCCAGAAATTTATGAGAACTAACATGGCAAGGAAAAAAGGTATCAAAGGTGGGCATATCGCCGTAGTGGGGATTCCATTCGATAAAAATTCATCCTATCTCCGAGGGCCAGCGTTAGCTCCCAGGCGCATTCGGGAATCCTTGTTTTGCGAATCGTCAAACATGTGGACCGAGGATTTGATTGATTTAGGAGAATTCTCCGGCTGGGAAGTGATAGACGATATGAGACTATCGAACCAGGATAACGTTTTTGAGCTCATAGAAAACCAAATCAGACAATTGCTAAAAAGAAGGCTGCGGGTCATTTCGCTGGGCGGGGATCATTCGATTACTTACCCAATCATTCGTGCCTATGGGGAGGAATATCAGAATCTGAATATCTTGCATCTGGATGCCCATCCTGATCTTTATGATGAGCTTGATGGCAATCAGTACTCACACGCCTGTCCGTTTGCAAGAATATTGGAAGAGAATATAGCAATAAGATTGGTACAGGTGGGCATACGCACAATGGATGGGCACCAGAATGAGCAGGCAAAACGCTTCGGTGTAGAGGTCATTGAGATGAAGGACTTTGGCAAAATAGGACAGATAGAATTTGATGGCCCAGTATATTTGTCGTTGGATTTGGATTGTCTTGATCCGGCATATGCCCCCGGAGTTTCTCATCACGAACCAGGGGGGATGAGCACTCGGGAAGTCCTGGGGATTATCCGCAACTTCAAGGGGCGACTGGTTGGTGCAGATATTGTTGAATACAATCCAGAACGAGATCTTCATGGCATGACAGGCATGGTGGCAGGAAAAATATTGAAAGAAATCATTGGCCGAATGCTGGGGGAAAGCTTCCGGCTGAAATCCCCTTAAGATCTGAAGGCTGCTTTTAGACGGGAAGTATTTGCGCTGCTCAGAATAGCGCCTCATCAATGATTTTATCATCGACAATATGATGAGCTGGCATTACAGCGGCTTAACATCTATTGCGGCAAAACCCTCCGGCCGGACAATGAAGACGGATGGGGGAAACTGGCGCGATACATCATCCGATCGTCTTTTTCGTCCGAGCGCATGACTTCCATCCCGGCATCCAACACAAAGTCCAACACGTCCAAAGTTATTGATCAGTCCAAGAGCAACAAACGTTCAAAACATATGATGCCCTGGACTGGCTGGCACAGATCACCACCCATATCCCGAACCGTTGCGAACAGATGGTGGGGAATTTTCCTCTTATGTGCGGAACTGCATTATATTTAAGGATATTATCGATGGCAGGCCTGTATTCGGCAGATGGCGATGTGAACATGGTATGTACTAGAAATTGCCTAGCATTATGCTAGGATTCGATTAGAATTACAGCATGGCGATATTATGCCATAATGACAACCAAAAATCAGGGGTATATTTTTTATATAAAACCAATATTTTGATCAAAGGGTGAAGCAAAGAAGGAGAGATTAATGAGTAACTACCACATTACCTACAGGATCCCTTTCGGATTTAATGACATCCTCAAGAAGAGAAAGATCAAAAGCATGAATAGCGAGAAAGTGGATTTGTTGCAGCAATTTAATTTCATCACTGCCGGTTTTCCACAGATTCTTACTCCTAAGATTATTAAACAATTCAGATTGATGTTTGTTAATGTTCCAATTCAGCCTTCCGAAAACGATACCAAAATGATCATTCGTTTTTTTAAGGATGTCTTGGATACCTTGTCAGTTTCTTTCCACTGTATACATCCTGAAACCATAAATGTTTCGATCAATGACGGAAATGCATCCATTACTTTGTCCTATAATGAGATGGACATGACTATTTCCCTTACCATAAAAGATCTTCAGCTGGACAAACACATCAAAACAATGGCCACAAAGTTGGATGACATGCTGGGTTCTTTTGATTTTCTTGTATATAAATATTGCCACGAGAACAAGAAGACGCGGGCGTTTTCAAATACAGGAAAAGCTTGGAATCATAAAATGCATGGATTTATAGGGGTTGATGTCGGTTCGGTGTCAACAAATGTCATTTTTCTTGACCAGTACGATAATGTCATTGAAACGGTATATACCTACACACGCGGACGGGTTCTTGACGCAATTAAAACATCTTTTATGAAACTCCAGGAAATGCTCCCGGTCAACGCGGTCATCCTCGGTGTGGGTACTACAGGCAGTTCCGGAGAAATGGCAAAGTCCATTTTGAATGCGGACACATACAGAACAGAAATATATAGCCATGCGGCAGCAACCATCCACCAGATCCCGGATGTACAAACCATCCTGGAAATAGGCGGACAGGATTCCAAGGTCATATATGTGAATAACGGGATCCCTGAAAAGTCGAAGATGAATGAATGGTGTGGAGCCGGAACAGGCGCCATGCTGGATGCGCAGGCGAACAGGCTCGGCATTCCGATTGAGAAATTCGGCGACTATGCCTTGACAGCCGTTAAATCCATAGACTTCAGGACCAGGTGCGGAGTTTTCATGGATTCATGTATGATCGATGCCCAAGCCAAAGGCTACCCGATCGAGACGATTATCGCCGGTCTTTGCAAGGCATGCGCAAAAAACTTTGTCAACACTCTGGGAATCAACAGAAAGACATTGGGATCTCCAATGATTTTCCAAGGCGGCGTTTCTGCGAACAAAGGGGTGAAACGGGAATTGGAAAAATACATTGCCGAGGCAAGAGGCGGCGTTGAGCCTGAACTTATCGTACCTCTGTATCACGACGTGATGGGTGCTATCGGCATGGCGTTGATCGTTAGTAGGCTCTACAAGAAAAGAAATATCGTTACCAGTTTCAGGGGTTTTGAGGACGTTTACAGAATCACTTCAAGCATCGTTCAATGCGAATACCACGAATGTCCAAAGAGATTGCCGAAGGAAAGCTTCTGCGACCTCGTAAAGCTGCAAATTGACAGGAAGACGATAGCGGCAATCGGTGCCTGCGATGATTATCATGAAGAAAACATACGGGCAGATATGGACCATGATCTGATGGCCGAATCCAGCGGCAACTGAAAAAAAAACAATCATCAAGGGTGCGAAAATGAATCTGATTCAATTTAAACAGAATCTAGAACCTTATAAAAATATCGGCCCCGCTATCGGGTGGTTCTGTACATATATGCCTGAAGAGATTCTTCACGCTGCCGGGTTTAATACCTATGGCATCAGAAAGAGTTCCGGGTGTGAAGACGAAGACGTATATCTAAGCAGAAGCCTCTGCTCTTTCGTTCATAGCATTTTTGGAGGTGCGCTGGAAGGCAAATACGACTACATGGATGGAGTCATTATTGCGCACTGCTGTGAATGCATGAGACGTTTATATGACGGCTGGGTAGAGATGAATGCCATCGTCAAGCCGCAATTCGCCTATCAGTTTTCCGTGCCAACCGTTAATACAGAACTTTCCGTTGAATATTTCAGCAAAACCTTGAATCAATTTAAGGAAGATATCGAGAAGCAGTTCAACAAACATATCTCGGATGAATCCCTTATCCGCTCAATAAAAATATATAACAAGACCAGGCAACTTTTAAATCGGCTCTATGAGTTAAGAAAACGGGTAAAGCCGCCAGTAAGCGGCTTCCAGGTTCAGGAAATTCTTGATATCTGCATGTCCACACCCAAAGAAAAATTCAACGAGTATTTTGAACCGTATCTTCAGGAACTGGAAATGAGGGAATCCGGTGTATTCAATGATTTTAGATACCGGGTTCTTTTATACGGAGGCATGTATAATCCGTCGATCATTAAATATATTGAAGACGAAGGCACTGGCGGAATCGTTGTATGTGAGGATGCCTGTCAGGGCTATCGCTACTTTGATGCTCAAATAGCCATTGAAGCAGATACTGAACCCATGACCGCCATCAGCAGGCGCTATCTGGGAAAGATGCCTTGTGCCCGGATGGCCGGCACTCATGGAGAAAGGACGCAGGACATTGTTATAAGGCTGGTGCGGGAATTCAGTGCCGATGCAGTCATTTATTTTGCAACCAAGCGCTGCGATAATCTTTTCTGGGAATACCAGTTCATGAAAGATGTTCTGGAAAAGGAAAATATCCGTATCAAAAAGATTGAGGGAGATATATCAGGCGATATACCACAGAGGGAGATCCGATCCTTCATTGAATTGCTCGACTTTATTGAGGCGTAGACAATATGGAATATAGATTGAAACGAACTCAGCAGTTGCAGGATTTCCTGAAATTTTCACAAGAGCACAAAGAGAAGTCCACCATGAAGGATATGGGGGAAAAGGCAGGGGCGCTGCTCAAGAAGCCGGCATCGGAGTTGAGCGCTTCTCAAAAACGAGGCCGTGCCATAACAGAGATGTTCACTAAAGCGTATGATCCGAATTCATGCGTGGTCTGGCACAGTCTGTTTATGCCCACTGAAATATTCCAGGCAATGGATATCGTCCCATTCACTGCGGAAATGGCAGCTGCCGGGATCGCCGGCGCGGGAATCAGCCGGGTGCTCGTGGAGAGGGGGGAATCTCACACCCAGTGCATGGACAGTTGCGCCTTCGCAACATGTTCCACGGGCGCTATGCTGGAGGGCCTTTTCCCTGAGCCGGACTTTATTGTCACCACATCTCAACTATGCGATACGGCGGTAAAGCTTGCAAGATTTTCCGCCCAGATTACCGGGAGGAAGGAATTTTTCATCGATGTTCCGTTCGGCGGCGTGGTCATGAATCCTGATCAATACAGGAATACCGTAGATTATGTTGCGGAGCAGCTGAAGTCCATGGTGACATTTATCGAACGGGAAACCGGCAGGAAACTCGATGAGAACAGGCTGTATGAGGTCATGCAGCGTTCAAACGATGCCCGTGAATGGTTTTTAAAAGCCATGGAGTTAAGAAAAAACAACTACCCGTTGGTCAGGGGTGTTCAGATGCTTGATTATTCGATCACCCTGCTCAACATCTGGGGCACCGATGCTGCTGTGGATATCTTTAAATCCCTTTACGAAGAAATCCAGGCTGCCTGTGCCAAAGGCGGCATTGCAAAAGGCATCCACAGAATTGTCTGGATTCATTTAAGACCTTATTATGACAACACTATCATCAATTATATCGAAAAGGAGCGCGGAGCCTATCTCGTACATGAAATGTCCAATTGGATTTTCTGGGATGCCTTTGATCCTGAAGATCCATATCGCAGCCTTGCGAGAAAAATGCTCTCGAATCCTGCATATAGCCCCGTCGAAGTACAATTTGATCTTTATGAGAATTATGGCAAGCAGTGGAATGTTGAGGGCTATATCGGCTTTACCCATAAAGGGTGCCGTCATCTCTATAGTTCCATCCATATGTGTGCAGAACATCTGAAAGATGTCATACCCTGGCTAGTCATTGATGGGGATTGTATCGATCCAAGGGCATATTCATTCCCCCTCGTTAAGACACGGATAGACGCCTTTTTTGACATGCTTGATATAAAAAAAGAGAGAATGGAATAAATTTAGCTTATACAATTTTCGCCGGGCATCATCAATCTCGTAAAACCTGGATATTGTTTCTCTATTTTATGGGGCTGAATTTGTCCAATAAACAAATATCTGCAGAGCTGGAGCTTAATACCAGTGTTGTTCAGCAAATGACGACCCTGTTCGTCTGGATCTCTGGGATTTCCGGAACCATGACCCCCCGGTCAAAATAAATGAGCAAGTCCACGAGTTGACCTATGACGATTCATATGCGCAACCCTAATTTGAAGATGTCTGGGCTCAATAAATTGTAAACCGGCACTCGACGGTTGACGCCAAAATCGGTTAAAATGGCATGGGATTTGACAATTTTTCGGGCATCATCCATTGATCCGGCATAACCGACCGATCCTCCTAAAGCCACTCCCGGACACTCCACAACATAAAGTGCCTGTTAAAACTTGACATACAAGACGATTTTTGAGATACATCAAGCCGTAAAAAGCAATATCATTTTCCTTTATTCCTCGTTGCCATGAGCGTGGTCGGGTTGATCGCCGGTTGGCTGGCTGGACCGATCTGGAAGCACAAACGCCCCATCGGTGTTCGCGGCGTCTATATCGCGGCGGTCATCACTGTCGTCGCGGTGGCCCTGCTCGATTGGTATGTGATTCCCGCCATGGGGTTCAGCGATTCTCTCCGCAACCTGGACGTGGAGAGTGGACCCTTCCTGGGCGCGCTGCAGGTGTTGCGGATCATCCGCGCGGCGAAGAATTACGGCCGCTGATTGAGTGGCTTCGGGTTTCGATACGTCCTTTCAGGACTACTCCACCATCGCCGCCTGATCGATACCAACGAGGTGAATAAGTCTTTAAGCCATTGGTGATTTCGACGCCTGCACTGCGCGCTGTTGCAAGTGTACGCCCCTCCATATAAAATTGGGGCTGCTCCATCACCGATAGCAGACGGGAACACGATGACTCCAATCATTGAAACGAGAGACCTGCGACGCGAATTCAGGAAGACCCGCGCGGTGGATGGGTTGTCTCTGTCCATCGAATCGGGGGAATTGTTCGGCCTCGTCGGTCCCGATGGCGCAGGCAAGACGACCACTTTGCGATTGCTGGCCGGGTTGTTGAGCATTGGCGAGGGTGAGGCATTTGTGCTTGGTTTCGACATGAGGAAGAGGGCGGAATCCGTCAAGCCGCACATCGGCTATATGGCTCAACAGTTCAGCCTGTACGGCGAACTTTCGGTGATGGAAAATTTGCAGTTCTTCGCGGAGTTGTTCGACGTCGCACCGAAGGACATGGCCGAGCGTACGGAGCGTCTGTTGACTTTCGCCGGGCTGACCGAGTTCAAGGAGCGTCGCGCTGTCAATCTCTCCGGCGGGATGCAGAAGAAGCTGGCCCTGGCCTGTACGTTGATCCACGAACCGGACATCCTCTTGTTGGATGAGCCCACCACCGGCGTAGACCCGATTTCCCGCCGGGAATTTTGGAGTATCCTGACGGAATTGCATCTGCGGGGCACCACCATCTTGGTCAGCACGCCATACATGGATGAGGCGGATCGCTGTTCGCGCGTTGGTTTGATGTACGAGGGCAGACTAATCGAGTGCGATTCGCCCAGTAGAATCCGGGAGAAACTGGAGGGAGAGGTGATCGAGATCCAGCCCGAGGATTGGCAACAGGCTTTGAAAACTTTAGCCAGCCTCGACGGCGTCAGGGAGGCGCAAAGCTATGGGCAGTCGATTCATTTGCTGGTCGATTCAGGGAGGCGTCGTTTGCCGGAGATCGAACAGTCGCTGCGCCGGGCGCGATTGAAATATCGCAGTATCCGCATTGCGCCGGCGCGCATGGAAGAGGCTTTCATCTCGTTGATCCGAAAGCAGGAGACATGATGCTTCGACAAGGTTCAGTAAAAGCGTCGCTTCGTCACATTCGGGCAGTGACCCGTAAGGAAATCTTTCACATTGTGCGCGATCGGAGCACGCTGTTTCTGGTGTTGTTCACGCCGACCCTGGTCTTGTTGCTGATGGCCTATGCTCTGACCGTGGATCTGAAACATATCCCGATCGCCGTGCTGGACCTTGACCGGACCCAGGCATCGCAGGCGTTCATTCAGCAGATCACCGCAGGCCAGGACCTGGATCTTCACGCTTACGCCGCAAGCATGGAGGAGATCGACTCCATGTTGATGCGCGGGGAGATCAAGGCCGTCATCATCATCTCGCCGGGATTCGCCGGCGACCTGCAAGCCATGAAAGGAATCCCATTACAGCTAATCATCGACGGGACGGAACCGGAGAGCGGTCAATACGCGGTGGAGCACATATCCCAACGCGTGGAGGAATTCATCAACAGTGCTTTGACCGCGCAGCTGCGCGCACAGGGAATCCCGATCACATCCTTGCAGCCCATCGACCTGCGAATCCAGACATGGTACAACCCGGACCTTAAACCGCGCAACGCCTTGATCCCAGGGTTGATATCGATGGTGCTAGGTATTCCCGCACTGTCAGTGGCGCTGACGCTTGCACACGAACGCGAGCACGGCACGCTCGAGCAATTGCTTGCCACGCCCATCGGCCGGGCTGAGCTTTTGATTGGCAAGACGCTCCCCTACATTCTCGTGGGGTTGATCAATGCGATCCTTATCCCGGTGTTATCGATTGCCTGGTTTCACATTTCGCTCAACGGGAGCTTCCTTTTATTCTTTGCTCTCTCTGCGGTCTTTATGTTCGAGGTCTTGAGCATGGGATTGATCGTGGGGGTGTTCATGCGTACCCAGGCCGCAGCGCTGGCGCTGTCGTTTTTGGCGCTGTTCTTCCCCGGCTTTTTCCTGACTGGAATCTTCTTCCCACTGGCTTCGATGCCGGAGGAAGTGCGCCTGCAGGCGATGTTCCTGCCGGGCACGCATTTCGCCATCATCACGCGCGGGATTTTTTTGCCGGGTGTGGGCATGGAGGTGCTCTGGCCGTACGCAGTGATGATGGTGATCCTGGGCGTGGCGTTCACCGGGCTG
>JALOPH010000271.1 GCA_025453995.1 Desulfobacterales bacterium | reverse complement strand
GCCAGCCCCTTTGTGACTTACGTTTTCGCTTATCGCCACCTTGAACGGCCGGCCTGCGCTCCCGTCCGGCCCAAAGCTCCCTGAAAAGGAATTGGGGCAATTTTATAGGGGCGATTAAGGGAAAAATGGCGATGAAATGAAGAATGGACTCTTTATAAAATGCCGTCATTCGTGGATTTGAATAGTTAGTTAATTAATTAAGGACGTCCCCATTAGGTTCCCATTAGGTTCCTAGGACGTCCCCATTAGGTTCCTGGTTCTCCAATCCCTCTTCATGGTCAGGCCAGAGGGTCTTGCCGCAATAAAATTAAATCAGCTGCGATGCCGGTTTGTCATGTTGTCGTTGATAAAATCTTTGATGAAAAAAATTAAACGCCTTTATGTCTGATCCAAAAAGAGCACCGGCAAATCCGTATCAATGCCCGGGTATTCCCTGCCCCCCGGGTTTAAAACGAAAAATCCGGTATGGCGCGTTCTCCTTGATATGGGATTTACTTTTTCCCACAACATTCATCAGATCACTGCATGTGAAGTAAAGCCATCCGTCCGGGCCGAAACTGAACCCATCCGGCCATCGGAAAGAAGGGTCTTTGATAAGTGTTTTCAATTGCCGGTCCTGACCAATGACATGAACTGCGGAATGCTCCATATCAGAGATATAAATATTGCCCTCAATATCGGTCGTAATCCCGTCGCTCATGGTCTTGTTTGAAAAAACCTCTACAAAAGAAGAAAGCCTTTCAAAAGGAATTGTGCTATCTGTCAGACATGCGGCCCGGATACGATACAGTTTTTCACCATTTAAGGCCCCGTAATACAGCCATTGATTCTCACGATCCAGCGCGATTGAATCCACGGCAATTTTAAGAGAAATCCCCATCAGGCTGAAATCCTCCTGTCCGACCCGCAGGGTTTTGTCAGAAGCCCGCACGGAGGCATGGTCTTCCAGAACACGCCGCGCAATCTTTGTTTTGACATCATAGACAATAATCGAAGGATTCCCGCCGATCAGAGGAACAGGCGCCCCGGTATCTGCGATAAAAATCGTATCCCCTGATGAACTGACCTGAAAATCATTTAAAAAAGACCCGAATCCGGCAATATCGGAATGAAATTCATTTTCATGAACCACCTCACCGGTACTTATATCAAACGCCATAAGCCTGGGTTGGCGGATTCCAAAATAACCGTGATCCAGGGTCCACAGACGATTTTGAGCATCGATGCGAAGGGACAGCACTGTATCAAAAAACGGTTTGCCGGATTGTTTTTTCTGAAAATCCGACTCCGGGAACGGCACTGCTTTTCCTCCGGTCCATTCCGCAACCTTGACATCCGGATCTCCGTCAGGATGAAAAGTGAAAAAAACTCGATGGTCACGAGATACGGCGATATTACCCGGAGGCCCGGACAGGTTGGCAACAATTTCTACAGTGTCTGCTTTGTATACAGGATGACCGCTGTAATCATTCATATAGATACGTGAGCATCCGCAAATGAAAAATAGAAAGGTATAGAAAATCAACCATAACCGAACCATAAATCACTCCTCCTGTTTTTTTACGATTGCTTCTACCGCTTCCTCCAAGCAGTCACAGTCTTTCCGGCTTTCTTCAATTCTCTGTTTTCATCTTTTCATAGAGCTTCTTCGACCATTGCAAAATGATATATGTTAATGAATCCTTCACCCTTTCCAAACATCTCAGGTTTTGAGATTTAATTTCCAAGATCCCTGCATAATAGTCGCTTACCCAGATAATTGATGGTCATGGATTTATATTTAGAGAGAAGAGATAAGAATCTCTTTTCACAACTTGTTATATCTCAGAATTCGTATTTTGGGTCAAGTTTTAGACGGTGTTTGCTGTTGAGAGGGTGGCGTGAGTAGTTTTCGGGGGATCAGTTATTTATGACGGAAAAATCCTGAAAATCCGTCTCGTTTTCAGCGGTGTTAGCCGCACTTGTCCTGTATGCCTTGAATCACCATTTATTACATCCAAGCATCGGACGGGAGAATGTGAGTCGTCATAAGTCAACTCCGGAATCTCCATATGCTTTTTGACCGGCGAGTCGTGTGTCCGGATCGCGAGTAAAACCAAATTAATTGTAAGCGGCGACAAGCATCTATTAAAAACGTTGATCACATTCATTGTCATTTCCCCTGTTATGGGAAATGATGCCAAATTTCAATTAATGATACAAAACGATAAATACTCAAAACTGAAAGCCTTTTATTCCTGCCATCCCGTCTCATCGTCTTCGAATTCTTCGAGTCCGGACATCAGTTCTTCCATGTAATCATCCAAATCAAACAGGATGTCCCGGTAGGTATCAAAATAGAGAAACTGCTTTATCAGCAGGGTGAATTCACGGGGAAAACGGATGCCGTGGGATTCGGCCACCCGCATGATTTCCAGAAGAAACTGGTCGGGTTCCGGGAAATCATCAGGGGAAAAGCCTGCGCCATATGTTTCCATGGATTCACCGGCCCGATAAAGGGATTTTAAGTCCTCACTCAGCCGGTCTGTGTCCACTTCTTTTTTGGTCATGCCGATGGCGAGCATGGAATCGGCCATCAATTCAAAGTCATTGGTCATCATGGCTCTGACAAGAGAATTGACCCCTTCTTTTGTTTTTTCTGATATGCGGCCCACGATGCCGAAATCAATAAACCCCACCCGGCCGTCTTCTAAAATCATCAGGTTGCCGGCATGGAGATCCGCATGAAACAGCTCGCATTCGGATATGCTCTGCACCCAAGTCTGAAATGCCGGGCCCAAAATCTTCTGGGGATCATCAGTTGACTTTAAAAACTGTTCCCGGTCCGTGAGCGGAATGCCGTAGAACCGCTCCATGGTGAGCACCCGCCTGGATGAAGCAATGGGATGCACCTGGGGGGTCACCACTTTCGTATTGCCGGTCTTTTTTAAAAATTCGGAAAAAATTTTAATATTTTCAGCTTCTTTGACAAAATCACATTCTTCCATGACCGTCCGCCGGATTTCCGAGAGAATGCCGGACAGCGAGGCGTGCTGAAGCCTGGGAACGAGCTTCTCAAATACGGTGGCAGCCAACACCAGGAGGTTTAAATCCGTGGTCAGAATATCCTGGACCCCGGGCCGTTGGACTTTGATCACCACATCCTCCCCGGTGTACAGCCTGGCCGCGTATACCTGGGCAATGGACGCGGACGCCAGGGGTATGGGATCAATGTCGGAAAAAAGATCCTGCAGATGGCGGCGCCCGAGCTCCTGTTTTAGAATTTTTTCCATTTTGGCAAATGCCACAGGTTCGGTGCTGTCCAGGCACCGCTGGAACTCCTTGACATATGCTTCCGGGAAAAGCGTCGGTGAGCTGGCAATAAGCTGGCCCACCTTGATATAGGTCGCGCCCATGCGTTCAAAGGCGTTTCGCATCAGCACCGGGGGGGAAGGCTCTCTTCCGGTGAACCATTCCAAACCGGTTTTGCCCAGCGCAAGGGCTGTCTGCCGGATTCGTCGGGCGGCGTTGAATCCCAGGGAAACCGCGGATGGAAAATCTTTATAGATTGCGTCAATCATGATTTTACTATGGCATGAAATCTTTGAATTCGTTTCAGTAAAGGGCAAGCGCCTCTCTGCTAATTGTTTACCGACCTTCCTTCGGCGCATGGCTGGAAGGATCTCCGCTGTTTGTCCCGGTTGAATCTTCATCGTTGCTTTTGGAAAACCACCCGACAATATTCTGTATAAAAAAAACAAGCGCCATGATAATGACAATGGCAAACACCCACTGAATTTTTCCGATATGCGCGCTTAAAAAATCAAAGAAGAACGTCCACAGGACAATTGCGAGCAAAGTTCCTGAAAATACGGTCAGAAAGTTCTTTTTCAGGTTGAACTTGAGGAAATGACCGATAAAGGAACCGACCACCGGACCAGTAAACGGCAGCGGGGTCAGGACAAACACAAAAACACCGACCAAACCGTATTTTGCAATTACATTCTGATATTTATGAGCATTTTTCTCGGCTTTAAGCAACGCCCTGTCAATAAAACGGATATTCAAATAATGGTTAAGCGATATTAAAAAAAGAGAAAAGCAGAAAAAAACGATCAGAACTTCCAGAAACATGTTATAAACTATGGTCATGGTAAAACTCATGCCAAACGCAATGCACAAACCAACACCGGCAGCCCTGCCGCCGAAAATATGCGCAACAAATACGCTAAGCAGGGTTTGGCCCAGGACGATATCTTTGGCGAATGCGTACCCTAACATCCCGAGAAAAATAAAAAAAAGGACAAACGCCCA
>JALOPH010000270.1 GCA_025453995.1 Desulfobacterales bacterium | reverse complement strand
TGACCATCTTGAATTTGATACGGTAATATTTCATTTTGTAGATAGTGTGGTTAAATCTAAAGACCATTTTGTTAATAATTGGGAAAAAGGCTTAAATGCTATTTTAGACCATTATTTAGGAGTATTGCCAACTAATTTTAAATGGAAAGATAAAGTATATAGCCCATTAGAGTTTTCTAAATTTTTAGATATTAAGTTCTCTGATTATATTAAATATTACGCTTATGCTTGTGAGTTCAGACGCCTGTGCTGCAAATAACCAGCGTAATGCAGCACGCAAAATCATCGAAGATTGGAAGCCAAAAGTTAATAATGTATATTTTTTGGGTCACTGGGGATTCCAATATTACATGCAAGAATATGGAGGTGTTCCCTTTGATTATAAGAGCACTAAATTAAAAATTAATGATGTGATTGTTTATCCGACTGGTAACACAAATGTTCAGGATTTGAATAAAAAAGTTTTAGCGTTAATAACATCTTATGATGAAGATCTTATCAAACCATTTTCAACTATGAATAGCAGGACTGGTGCAGGCTTTTATTCTTCGGTATGGGGGCCGTTGCCCTATTCAGTTTATGATCCAGAACCTTTTCGTTATTTGATTATTGCTTTAAAACCATAATCACTTTCTTGGGTATTCATTTAGCTGAAACTATCTAAATATGCAAGGTCCCTCGCCTGGGTGTTTTTGGTGCCGATGGTTAATATCTCAACCTTATTTTCTTTGGTTTTTCTGAAATACAGGCGCCCGCTATAGGCAAACATGACCTCGAACGCGGTGATATTCCCTTTCTTGCTGAAAACCTTTCTCTTTACTGCGACGGCAGAGGCGTCATCATTTAACTGATGAGCGATTTCTTCTGCTTTTAAGCCCATTTCCTCGGTCATATCGGTTAAATTCTCAAGCGCGCGCGGAGTTATATAAATATTTTTATATAATGTTTTGAACCGCTTCTCGAGTTTATCCGCTTCTTTTTGTTTTTGTTTATTGATAACTTCTTTGCTTTTTTCGAGCTCCTGAATTTTTTCTTTTAATTTGTCAATTTCCTGGTGTTGATTCTGCTGCAGGGACAGGTTGTCGCTGAGTTTTTTTTCCAATTGCTCGATTTCATCAAACAGCTCTTCTTCTGTTTTTTCCGCCTGAATTTTTTCGGTTTCGAGCGCCTTCTGAAGGCGATCATAATCCGACAGGAGCATTTCGCGTTCATCAGAGAGGGTTTGTATGTTTTTTAATTGTTCGCCTTCAAGCACGAGCAACTGATCAAGTTCTTGTTTTCTTTTTTCTTCCTCATAACGGGCTTGTTTAATCCCTTTATGGTAGTATCCATAAAGTCCGATTAAAAACAGACTGGCATAAAAAAGAAGGATGACAAAAGCTATCAGGGAATAGGGGATTATTTGGGCCTCAACCTGGATATCAAGGCCTTCATTGAGCATGTTAAAGTTGGTCTCAGCCATTTTGACCGGATCAGATGGAAGAGAATCAATCGTGTCATTCTGAAAGGCAGGCGGATAGATGATGTTGCCGTTTCTGGTTGTCACGGAGACATCAACGTTTCCGCCTAATTTCACAAAAATGTTTTTGTTTAAATAATTTGAAACAGCGGTATTGACGCTTTCCCTTAAAGATTTTTGTCCATTTAATATTTCCGTAATATCAGATAAATAAGTGTTTTTTAAGTCCGCATGGTACTGAAGTGTCAGCCGGCTTTCCAAAAGCTTGACGGAGACTGCATAGAGCAGGGGCGGCAGAACGATGCATGCGATTAAAATTTTAAATGATATGTATTTCATAAAGGGATTGAATGCGTCCGTGATACCGATAAATTTTATATGCGCGACATGATCTCTTTTGCCTGATCTGAACCGGGGAAATCTGCATCCAGTTCAATCGCCTGCTTTAGAGCCGACAATGCCTGGCTGTTGGCACCCTTTTTATAATAGGCGATTCCCAGATGGTAATGCACCGTCGGATTTTCAGGGATATCCTGGATGCTTTCACTAAGAATTCTAATTGCCTGGTCATAAAACCCCAGCTTCACATATACCCATCCCAGGGTATCCTTGATTCGCGGATCATCCGGCATCTGCTCACGGGCTTTTTGGGCAAGTCGAAGGGCTTCATCTAAATTCTTGTTTTTATCCGCAAGAAGATAGGCCAGGTTATTGATGGCGGGAATAAAACCCGGCTTCATATCAATGGCTTTTCGGTAATGAAATTCGGCGAGATCCCATTGCTGTTTCATTGAAAAAATAATGCCCAGCATCATGTGGGGGACTTCCTGCTGGATGTCTTTTCCGACAGCCGATTCATACTGGGCAACGGCGGCATCCGTTCGTCCTGATCTGAAATATAACCCGGCCAGGGAATAGTATGGAGAAAGGAAATCCGGATTGACGCTGATCGATGTTTTAAATGATTTTTCAGCTTCTTTTATGTTCTTGCCTGCCAGATAGGCCTTTCCTTTTAAATGATAGATAAGAGATTGGGCGGATGGATTGTTGTTTGTCTTTTCCAGCATGTCATCGCACCGGGCAACAGCAGCATCAATCTGGCGGTTGCTGATCAGAGAAGCAATCAGATATGAAAACACGTCCACACGCTGGGGGGGTATCGCCATGGCTTTTTCAAAGTTTTTAACAGCAAGATCAAACCGATGCTGTCGCTGGTTCATCAATCCCATGAGTATCAGCCCCTCCGGATTGTTTGGAGCCGCATCAATCAGCGACTGGTAAAAGATTTTAGCTTTTTCAAAATCGCCTTTCTGGGCCATCACATTGCCCATTAATTTTTGCGCCTGATAATTATCCGGCCCAGATTGTAAAATCTCGCCCAGCGCCTCTTCTGCCTGAGCAAGGTTGTTTTCTTTAAAGAAAATTTGCGCGAGCGTGAGTTTTGCATCCAGATATTCGGGACTGTCTTTGGATATTTTCCCGAATTCTATTTTTGCCTTTGCGGCATCGTCTTTTTTAAGAAGGGCAATACCTTTCAAGTAATATAACCTGGGCGTGTTTGAATGCTTTTCAATTAATTTATTCAAAAGCTGCAATGACTCATCTGTTTCATTATGGGCCATAAGGATTTCTGCTTTAAGAATGAGGGCAGGAAGATAATCTGGATTTTTTCGCAGAATGTGTTCGCTCATTTGACGGGCGCGGACAATGTCATTGGCGGCCAAGTGAAATTTAGCCAGGTTCAATGCAATGCCGGGGTTTTCTGGCGCAATCTCAATCGCTTTCTGATACATGGTCAGCGCCTGATTTGTCCGGTTGATGGTTTTGTAAAAACCTGCGGCAAAAATATACGGTTTCGGGTTGTTGGGTTCCGCATGAATCGCTTTTAAATAAAAAGCCTCGGATTGCTCCCATTTATTGGTTTGAGCATAGAAATTCCCAAGAAGTATATTCAGGTCCATGTTCTGGGGGTTGTCGCGTAGCGTGTTGGTAAGTACCTGTTCAGCAGAATCGAATTTTTTATTGGCAACGTAAAGTCCGTAAAGCGCCAGCGCCGCTTCAAGGGATGAAGGGTTTCCGGCAACAGCCTGTTTAAGATAAGCCTCTGCATCGTTATTTTTATTCTTTCTTGTCAAAAGTTGGGTCAGGCCCAAATACGCTCTTACCTGATGAGGATCATTATTGATGATTTTTTTATAAATCTCCTCTGCCGCGTCATATTTTTCTTCCCTTTGATACAGGTCTGCCGCCAGATAACTCGCAATGATATTTTCAGGATCATTCTGTAAAATATTGGATAATGTCTGATGCGCTGAAGTAAAATTTTTGTTCAGCATGAAGAGGTTGGCCAGCCGCAACTGAACTTCAGTGGCTTTCGGGTCAATGGCCGCTGCTCTGGAATATGCGTCAAAGGCTTTTGAGATTTCACCGAGTTTTAAATACACTTCCCCGAGATTGGCATAGGCCCCGACAAAATCAGGGTCTGATTGTATGGTTTTTTCAAGCGCATCTCTTGCGCAGATATAATTTTGACTTTCGTAGCAGGCTTTTGCCTTATCGTAGAAAGTCGTTTTTTTATCCTGGTCTGTTTTGCAGGAGTAAGTGAGGGATGCCATGAGCATCAGCAAAGAAAAATTCAAAAAAGAAATATGTTTCATGATGGATATCATTCTTGATTGAGGTTTTATGGTGTTGACAGAATATCCGTATGTTAGTATATGAAATCGCATTTATCAAGGGGTATCACGCAGGGAGACGCCATGAAAGATCATTATAAGTGGATGGGCCATATTTATGATTTTCTCGGAGATTTTTACAGCGGCCGCCAGATCACCTATTGCAAGGAAGCG
>JALOPH010000269.1 GCA_025453995.1 Desulfobacterales bacterium | reverse complement strand
CGGCTGATGGATCTGGGTTGCTATCGCGGGCTTCGCCATCGGAGAGGGCTGCCGGTCAACGGGCAGCGCACCAAAACCAACGCCCGCACCCGAAAAGGCCCGAGACGCTCGGCTGTAAAAAAGAAAGCTGTGGCAAAGAAAAAGTAAAGCTTCAAGCAAAGGTTTGACTAATGGCGAAAAGAAAACAGGTAAAGAAAAAAGTAAAAAAGAATATTCAAAACGGGGTCGTTCACATTCAATCCACGTTTAACAACACGATTGTCACCATCACCGATCCCCAGGGGAATGTCTTGTCCTGGTCCAGTTCCGGACTCAACGGGTTTAAAGGGTCAAGGAAAAGCACGCCGTTTGCAGCTCAGATGGCATCCGAGGATGCGGTGAAAAAGGCCATGGATCACGGGTTGAAAAATGTCGAGGTCTATGTCAAAGGACCGGGACCCGGCCGTGAATCAGCGCTTAAAGCGCTTCAGTCTGCGGGATTGAGCGTTGTCATGATCAAGGATGTCACCCCGATTCCCCATAACGGCTGCAAGCCCAAAAAGCGTCGTCGCGTTTGATATTTCGACCGGCCCGATCCCTTTAGCGATAAAACAATTGGGACTCGGGCGACGCATAGAATATAAAAATCAAAAATTAAACAGGGAGGAAGAGGTTGTCACGATATAGAGAATCTGCCTGTCGGTTGTGCCGGAGGGAAAATTTAAAGTTGTACCTCAAGGGCGACCGTTGCTATTCGGATAAGTGCGCGTTTGACCGGAGAAGCTATCCGCCGGGCCAGCACGGCCAGCGGCGTGGAGGAAAAACCTCTGATTACGGCCTTCAGCTTCGGGAAAAACAAAAAGCCAAACGCAGCTACGGTCTTTCAGAAAAGCAGTTCAAGCTGACATTCCAGCGGGCTGACCGGAAAAAAGGGATCACAGGGACCAATCTGCTGGTGATGCTTGAGCAGCGCCTGGATAATGTCGTTTTCCGGTTGGGATTCGCCAATTCGAGGCCCCAGGCCCGTCAATTGGTCAGCCACAATCATTTTTTGGTCAACGGTAAAAAGGTGAATATCCCATCTTATCAGATTAAGGTCGGTGATGTCGTTGAGGTTCATGAAAAAAGCCGAGAGATAAAGGCTATCACCGAAGCTCAGGAAGCCGTGGTGCGGCGAAGCATGCCCCAGTGGTTGGATCTTGAAAAGGACAAAATGAAAGGCACGGTCAGGGGTATCCCGGTCCGCGAGGATATTACGATGCCGATTCAGGAAAGCCAGATCGTCGAGCTCTATTCCAGATAGCGTGTAATCCCCCGTTGGATGCGATGTCAGAATCATTGGATTCAATTGTTCGTTTCAAATGATTGCAAAATTCGGGAGTTTTACGCCTGTCATAAGCAAAGCGGGCATACAATTTTAAATTGGAGATAGGACATGTCACTTAATGAACTTGCATTTATGAACTGGCGGGAAATCATCATGCCTGAAAAGGTCCAGATCGATACCCAGACGCCGACGTATGGCAAATTCGTCTGGGAACCGCTTGAAAGGGGATTTGGCATTACCATCGGTAATGCGCTCAGACGCATTATTCTTTCATCCCTGTGCGGATCGGCCATAGTGTCGGTGAAGTTCGATGGTGTCATGCATGAATTTGCGACAATTCCGGGCATTCTTGAAGATGTGTCTGAAATTATATTGAATTTGAAAAATGTCCGGGTGAGGATGGAAGACCCGGAAGCGAAACTCATCGAAATTAACGCCGAAGGTGAATCTGTTGTCACGGCCGGAGATATCATCAGCCCGGATGGACGGGTTGAAATCATGAATCCGAAAAAACACATTGCCACCCTTTCAGAAGGCGCCAAACTCAATGCGGTTATGACGGTCAAGTCCGGAAAGGGGTATTCGCTGGCTGAGTCTAATAAAGACCCGGACGCGCCGGTGGGCACCATCCCCATTGATGCGGTCTATTCACCGATCAAGCGCGTCAACTATGTGATTGGAAACGCCAGGGTCGGCCAGAAGACCGATTACGACAAACTGACTTTGGAAGTGTGGACGGACGGATCGATCAGCCCTGAAAGCGCCATTGCATTTGCAGCCAAAATCCTTAAGGAACAGATGAGCGTTTTCATAAATTTTGACGAAGGGTTGGAACCCGCGGCGCCTAAAAAGTCCATCGACGATTCCGGAAAGTCATTTAATGACAATTTGTATCTGGATGTGGATGAGCTTGAACTGTCTGTTCGCAGCGCCAATTGCCTGAGGAACGCAAATATTACCAAGATTTATCAGCTGGTCCAGAAGACTGAAAGCGAGATGCTCAAGACCAAGAATTTCGGCAGAAAATCATTAAATGAGATCAAAGAGTTGCTGTCGGATTTGGGACTTTCACTCGGGATGAATATTGACGGTTTCGAACCGCCGGAAGATAACGTTGAGGAAGAGCAGGAAGAAGAGGATATTTAAAATATGCGACATCGAAAAAGCGGAGTGAAATTAAGCAGAACCAGCAGCCACAGGGACGCCATGTTCAGAAACATGACGACCTCGCTGTTCAAATACGGACGCATCAAAACCACAGATGTAAAAGCCAAAGAATTAAGAAGTTGGGCGGATCATCTGATCACCCTGGCTAAAAAAGGGGATCTTCATGCCCGCAGACAGGCCCTGTCCATCTTGCGGGAAAAAGACGTGGTGCACAAGCTGTTCATTCAGGTTCAGGAGCGGTTTGGCGAGATTGCGGGCGGCTATACGCGCCTGACGAAACTCGGCCCCCGGAAAGGGGACGCCGCGCCATTGTCGATGGTTGAATTAACCGGTCAGCCGGTGGCGGATCAGCCCAGGGAAGCAAAACCGGATAAGCAGAAAAAAGAAAAAGCAAAAGAGAAAAAGAAGGAAGAGGAAAAAGAATAAACCCATTATGCGAATGAACATATGGTGAATAAGCCGTTAATTATTTAACGGTTTTATTTAAGCCTTGCCCGGCTTCCCCCCCAATAAGAATACGGGCAAGGCTTTTCTATTGCGAGAGGATGATATGTCGATAGTTACCATTTCAAGAGGGTCATACAGCCGGGGCAGCGAGGTGGCGTATAAAGTTGCCGAAGCATTGGGATATGAATGCCTTTCCCGGGATGTGCTGATTGAGGCGTCTGAAATTTTCAACATTCCTGAAATCAAGCTCGTCAGAGCCATTCATGACGCGCCGTCCATTCTTGAAAGATTCAGCCACGGCAAGGAGCGCTACGTGGCGTATATCCGCGCCGTGTTGCTGAGGAACGTTCAAAAAGACAACGTGGTCTATCATGGATTGGCCGGGCATTTTTTTCTTCAGGGTATCCCCCATGTGCTGAAAGTAAGAATCAACGCGGATATGGAGGACCGTGTCCGGGAGGAGATGAAACGGGAAAATCTTTCGGATGAAAAGGCGCGCTATCTCCTGAAGAAAGATGACGATGAACGCCGCAAATGGAGCCTCACCCTTTACGGCATCGATACATGGGATCCGGGCTTGTACGACATTGTATTAAAAATAAAGACCCTGACGGTGGATGATGCGGTTGCAATCGTTTTGGATGCCCTGAAGCTGCCCTCTTTTCAGACCACCCCGCAATCCCAGCGGGTTTTAAACGACATGGTTTTATCAGCCCAGGTGGAAGCCCTACTGGTTGAAGAGTTCCCGAGGGTCAAGGTGGTCGCCAGAGACGGCGCCGTGGATATTCATATTCTCAGCAATTTGAGCATCGCGGCGTCCGTGGCCAAGGAGAGGGAAATCATCCACCGGGTCAGCGATATTGCCATCAATCTCGGCGGCGCCCAGAGCGCGATCGTTTATCTGAGCAACGCCCTTTCGGATGAGCTAACGTATTAAGAAAACATTTAATGCCAAATCATAATCAAAAATCCCCCTCTTTGAGGTAAAGAGGGGTTAGGGGAGATTTTTAGCAGATTTTTGATCGTGACTTGGCATGAGGCCCTTTGAAATATGGCGCTGGATGAGTTGATATCGGTGTGGTTGTTTATTCGGCATTTGTTTCTTTTATGAGAAGTATTTCGACCAGATTCTGGTTTTTAAAGACAAATCGATACGTTCTTGACTCGCATCTGTAAATCCATTTGGAAATTACCACGCCGGGTTTATCCTGGTCTGATTCAACCTCCGTATAAGATTGATCATTTTCCCCGACAGAGTCGCTTGGTTCAATTCTTAGCGGCTCTCCCAATGAGGCCCTGACAGTGTCCATGCTTTGCCCCACGTGTATGGTTTTTTCATAACACACATACACATCCCCCTTTGAATATGAGATTCCTGGGGAAAACACCAGCCCA
>JALOPH010000084.1 GCA_025453995.1 Desulfobacterales bacterium | reverse complement strand
ATCCTGTTCTCCGGCCGTCGCTGATATCAGGGTCCCCTTTGTGTCTCTGGCGTTTTTTGTGATCACATGGATCACGCCGAACATGGCGTTTGGCCCGTAGAGGGATGAGCCGGGTCCGCGCAGCACTTCGATTTTTTCAATTTCTTCCAAAGAAATGGGGAGTTGATAAAGGCCGGGAACGCCGTACATTTCAAAAGACCAGGGGACGCCGTCGATGAGGAGAACGATTTTGTTGGCAGGGAGTTTGTGAAATCCGCGAATGCCGCCGGAAAGCATGAACATGGAATTGGTATAACCGAAATGGATGCCGACCACCATTTGAAGGGCTTCCGGAAGATTTATGGCGCCCAGCTGCCGGATGTCTTCGGCGGTCACAACGCTGATGGCTGCCGGCGCTTCGGAAAGTTTCTGGACATGCCTTCCCGCTGTGGTGACGGTGGCGTCCATCAGATCCTGCAGGGACATTTCAAATAGGTCGGCTGCATCCGGAGACGCTTTGGCAGACGCTAAGGATGACGCGGCAAGCAGGGCAAATGTCACGATTAGGAGGCGCAAAACCGGTCTCATCATCTATCACATTGTGTTTTTGGGACAGGTTCCAAAAGACACGTTTGTTTCGAATCCGTGATTCATCATCGATATAACGCGTCACACCGGAAAAAAGACAAAACCTAAACTGACGCAGCCGGATTCATCACCGGCTCCCCGCTGCATGCAGATGGCGGGTTACAGGGTTTTGATGTACCATATTACGGAAAATGACCATTTGTCAAGAGGTTATAACGCACGGCGGGCTTGAAGGTGTGCGTCATACGAGAGTATACAAGGACTTCCCGGCAAAAGGAAAGCCTCAATACTGAATTGTTCA
This sequence comes from Desulfobacterales bacterium, assembly GCA_025453995.1. Classification (GTDB taxonomy): domain Bacteria; phylum Desulfobacterota; class Desulfobacteria; order Desulfobacterales; family Desulfosalsimonadaceae; genus JALOPH01. Next base: position 12,141 of record JALOPH010000084.1, on the reverse strand, counting down.
ATCGAGCCAATTACAAAACGTCATCGAATAAAAAAGATTGCTTTATCAGAAGTTCCAGCATAAAAGCAGGCAAAAATAGTAAAAGACCGGATATGGTTTCCTTTATTTTAGAGGATTCCGGTTCAAAAAGAGTTGCGAGTATGGCGCCGACCAGATTTGCCTGGCCGGCTTTTTTTATGGACAATAATTGAGAGACTTCTATGAATTTTGAAAAGTTAGGACTAAAACCGGAATTAACCAAAGCTGTCGCGGCCCTTGGATTTACGGACCCCATGCCGATTCAGGAGAAGACAATTCCCCTGCTGCTTTCCGAAAAAAGGGATTTTGTGGGGCTCGCGCAGACCGGCACCGGAAAGACCGCCGCCTTTGGGTTGCCCTTGATCCAGCAGATAAACCCGAAGAAAAATTATCCCCAGGGAATCATTCTTTGCCCGACCCGTGAACTGTGCATGCAGATTACAGACGATTTGAAAAATTTTTCCCGGTTCACCGATAGCGTCCGTATTGTCGCCATATACGGCGGCGCAAGCATTGCCAACCAGATCCGCCAGATTCAGAACGGCGCCCAGATTGTGGTGGCCACGCCGGGCCGGCTGGTGGATCTGATGGAACGAAAATCCATCTCTTTGTCAAAAATCCAATACGCGGTCTTAGATGAGGCCGATGAGATGCTCCACATGGGTTTTCAGGAAGACATCAACAAAATCCTTGGCCAAATGCCGGCCAAGCGAAACATCTGGCTTTTTTCCGCGACCATGCCGCCGGGCGTCGCGGCGATCGCGAAAAATTATCTGAAGGACCCATTAGAGATAGCCGTGGGCGGACGGAATCGCAGCCCCGAAAAAATCATGCATACCTGTTATTTGATTCATGAAAAAGACCGGTATCAGGGGCTCAAGCGGATCATTGATTTTTCTCCTGAAATGTTCGGCCTGGTCTTTTGCCGGACCCGGAAGGAAACCCAGTCTGTGGCTGAATCTCTGATGCAGGACGGATACCGGGCGGACGCCCTTCACGGCGATCTGTCCCAGCCCCAGCGGGATTACATCATGAGGAAATTCAGGCAGAAATCCGTCCGGATTCTGGTGGCCACCGATGTGGCGGCGCGGGGGTTGGATGTGGAGGACATCACCCATGTGATCCATTACAACCTGCCCGATGAGTCGGAAGTCTATACCCATCGCAGCGGCCGCACCGGCCGGGCCGGGAAATCTGGCCTCTCCCTGCTGCTGGCCAACAGGAAGCAGCTCCACCGGGTCCGCGAGCTGGAAAAAAAGCGCAATATCCGGTTTGCCTTTGACAACATACCGGCGGGCAAAGAGATTTGCCAAAAGCAGCTCCACGGGCTTGTGGATAAAATTGTGAATGCGGACATCCACACCAAAGAAATTAAGGCCTATCTGCCGGAAGTGGTTCAGACCCTGGGGCAGTTTTCCAAGGAAGAGCTGATTCAGCGGGTGATTGCAGCCGAGTTCAACCGGCTGCTCGAGTATTACCGCCAGGCAGGCGATATTTATATGGATGCCGGGGAGAAAAAAGAGAAGAAATTCAGACCGGAAAAGAACAAGGAGCGCGACAGCGTTCAGCAGACCCGGCGGTTTAAGATCAATGTGGGGCGTTTGGACAACATCAACGAGGGCGCGGTTCTGCGCCTGATATGCGACAAGGCGGGCATCCGGTCCAACATGATCGGCCGGATAGAACTGAAGCGGGAGCATTCATTTTTTGAAGTCGACATCCGCGCGGCGGCAAAGGTTGAATATTCAATCCGAAACGCCATGCTGGACGGCAGGGCCATTGATGTGCGGACGGTTGACGAGAAGAGCATGCACCGGAAAAAAGACGGGTTTTTTAAAAGTCCGCCTTCAGGACGAGACTTCCCCCGTCGAGCAAAAAGTCGCAAAAGCGATTTTTCACGAGATTATAAAAAAGAGCAGCGGATATGAGATTCGAGGCGGATTTTTTTTGCATTTAATTGCCATATTAACCGGGTGTTATCAAAAATTATTGATTTTATTAAAATTTTTATCTTGACATTAAATGAATCATGGCTATCTTATGGTCAATCTTTAATGGTCTGGATTCATTTGCAGGCCGGTTTCTCCCCAAAGGTAAATCCATTTTAAGTAGTGGCATCCTGAAGTTTGGAACTAAGAGAATTTTTATGAAAGGAGGAAGTCACTATGGCAAATGGAACTGTAAAGTGGTTTAGCGAAAGAAAAGGTTTCGGTTTTATTGAGCAGGAAAATGGAACGGATGTGTTCGTTCATCATTCTGGCATCAATGCATCGGGTTTTAAAAACCTCAATGAAGGCGATAAAGTGACCTTTACTGTGGAGCAGGGACAAAAAGGCCCCGCTGCAGTTAATGTTACGGTTGTCTAAATAGTTTTTCCACAAAAACAGAAGGGCACCACAAAATTATAACTTTGTGATGCCCTTTTTTAATTATCGCGCCTGTTCTGTTCAGCAGATGTCTGATCAAAAATAACTTTTTTGATGTTTGGCAGCGCCGCTATTTTCCGCATGACGTTCAACCCTTCTTTCTCGTAATTTTTAATCATTTCTGCGGTCACTTCAAAAGGTTCGTCCAGTGAAATCCCCAGCCGGGCCGGCCGCAGCCGCCATCCCCGGGTGATGTCGGACCCGCCCACGAGGTTGACAGGAGCGATATAGTCGCCGGGCCGCATGTAAGCCTGCATGTATTTAGGGTTGACGTATTTCAAGATCACTTCGCCGTTGGGGCCGGTATGGGATCGGGACCCTTCCGGGAAAAGTAGAAAAGGTTCATTCATGATGTTTTTAAACAGATCAAAATCTTCCTGTTTAAAATCCTTCATGGCGTCGAAATAATTTTCAGATTCCATAAAGGATTTGAGTTCGTCAGCGGTTTCCTGAGAGAGCAGGCGCGCAGGACTTTCAAGATGAGAGATGTCTTTGCTGAAAATGATCGACATGAATTCCTTGTAATCGAGTCTTTCAATAAGCATCAGCCCGGCGTCCGGAAGCTTGATCAGGCATTGGGTTTTTTTGGCTGTTTTTTTTAATTCATCAGCCAGCCCTTCAGTTCGGATCGTCGTTGTTTTCTGAGACGGCACAGTGAGAAAGAGATTGCCGACATTGGCAGCGCCGTTTCGGATCACCACATTGGAAAACATCCGGGGGCCGACAATGGTGTTGCAATTCTTGGTCAGGTTGTCAAATCCCAGTTTTCTCAATACGCTGCGCACAAAATACGGGCCGAGATACCCTTCATGGTGGTCGATGAAAAAGATCCGCCGCCCCATTTCTTTGATGGCTGAGACCTTCTGTAATATGCGGACGACTTCCGAGGATCTGACTTTTTTCGGATCATCGTTCTTAAAGGAAACCTGCTCTCCGTTTCTGGCCACCAGAACAATGTCGATCACGTTTTTGCGTTCCTGGTATTCGAAAAATTTGTGCCAGAACGCCTTGTCCGGGAGCACCGGAAAAATGCACCGGTCAAAGTGAAAGGGGATGGCCAGCAATTGCTCCAGCCGGGATTTTGAAAATTCCTTGAAAAATTTGTGCTGGAGGAGCTGATTTTTTTTTTCGATCAGCTGCTGCTTGGCCTTTGGAAAATGGGCGTGAAAATCCAGGCCGTGGGTGGATGCAAAATCCATGATCTCTTCAAGCACCTGGATGGCTTTTTCATTGTGCGGCGGGCGCCTTAATGAATATAATTTAGTTTTTGCAAACTCGATGAGTTCTTTGAAATTGAGATGATTCTTCCAACCCCGGAATCTCGCGATCAAATTCCGAAAACCAGGCAAGCGCCAAAGTGAGAGCTGGATCTTAAGGGACAGGCGATCCGCAACTCCTGCCAGGCGGCTGAAAAAGGAAAACAGCCGGTTGGTTGTCCGGTAAAGCATTTTGTCGCCATCGATATGGGAAATAAATTCTTCCAGTTTCTCCCGGTTTTCGACGAGAAACTTGACCATTTCATCGGGCGTATACTTTTCCCTGGCGTCAGCCAGCCATTTAACAAGTGAGTTTTTATCCGGCAGTTTCATGAGTTATCTGCCCATCAGGCTTTATTTTTCTTTTCCTGTTTCAATTTTTTCTTTTCCTTCTGGCTCAACTGGGGTTTTTTCTTTTCTTCGCGTTTGCCTTTGTCCTTGCTTCCTTTTTCGCCCATGATTTTTTCTCCTTTGTTATAAAGTTGTATCAACCATTTCGCTTGGTCTCTTCCACCAGAGGTGGAGAAAAAATAATTTTATTTATATTTTATCAATTATTTTTTTCTACGCAATAAATAATCCAGCCCGCCTGAATGTTGCATTATGAATTATTTAGCGACCCGCAGATTCATCTCTTTGAATGCAGCCTGGGTAAAAGTTATTTTTGATGTAACGATGCAAGCAGGTCTTAACGAAACCCGGCATTCCCATAGAATATGCTATGGTGCAGGTCCATAAGCAACTTTTTTTCAATAAATACAATAAATCCGGATAAATTAAAAGAATTTTTATTTGCCGCCGGAGCTCGTTTGCATTAAAAGATCGCGCGTTGTTTTTTCTTTGTGCAGCCGGTAGGTAGCCTCGTCGAGCATATTCCAGGGACGATAATCCCTGTTGAAATATTTTAATGCCCCACGGGTAAAGATCGGCAGGGACCAGGCTATAAACCGAAAATATCTCCTCCAATTTCGTTGGGATGAAAGCGCATTGTCCTTGTAGAGCAGGTACAGCTGAATGCCGTAAATAGAAAGCGCTGTCGCGGGAATCCATAAGACTATCAGGAAGACGGACAGAAGCCATGTTTTCTTTTTAATCGCGGCGAACACATCAAAGCACACGGCCTGGTGTTCCAGTTCCTCAAGGGCGTGCCATCCGGTGAACGAGACGGCGGAGTTTTCTTTGCCGGACGTCCATGCGTTTTGGCGGCGGATGAATGCCTTGCTGATGGCCGACGTAAAGTGTTCAAATGCGGCCGGCATGGAAAGTTCCCAGATGGCGGCGTCGACTTTTCTGAGCATCCGTATAAAAACCTGCTGTATCCGCTCATACCGTCTGATTTCAGAATATCCGCAGCCTGATAGCGCTGTGTTGCAGCGGTAATGCTCAAATGTGTGCCGCCCTTCCTGTCTGATCAGGGCGGCGATTTCTTTGCGCAGCTTCGGATCGGATATCTTATGTTCGTATTTTCGGATAATGTCGATGACCGTGCGTTCCGAACAGGGAACCAGCACGGAAAGAGCGTTAATGAAGTGCGTGGCGAACGGGTCCCTCAGCCAGTATTTGGGCGCGGTAGAAAAATCAAATTCCGGCCGCCGGGGTTCGATGATAACGTCTTCAGGGGTTGAGCTTTGTTTGGCAGGCGAATGCATAATTAATAAAATCCACGATTAAAAGATATTCCCCTTCTCCCCCAAAACGCCGGGGGGCATGGGGTTCATAGAGTGGGGATTGATTTATTCCTTGTCTTTAAGCACGGATTTGATCCCCAGATAATAATTCAATCCCATGAAGAACCACATGATCAGCATACCGATAAGACTTTCCATATTCTGTTTCGGGTATTGGGAAAACACATCCGGCCATCGGAAATAGGTGATGATCCAGGTCGGAATGAAAAATGCGATGAGCGGAATAAAATATTTCAGCTTCATGGAATGCCCTCCAGGATTTAAGGTGATACATTTTGGTCTGCTGTTTATTCCAAATCCCATTCATGCGGCATCTGTGTTGGTTTCGTCGTCGGGTCCTCGACTCACTGAGAGTAGCCTGCGTTGCCTCCTCCTTGCCCCCTTGATGTCATCTTGAATGCAAAATGGAATTAATCAAATCCCCCTACCCCCCTTGGAGAAAGGGTGACTTTAATGCCACTCTTTGGCAAAGAGGGGTTGGGGAGATTTTTGTATTTGAGTTCAGGAAAACGGATGCATGTTATTTTGTCTCCCGTCTCCTGTATTCTGGCTTCTGGATTCAAATTGTTTCATATCCCATACTCCGCCCGTTCAATAAGCTCGATCTGCATGTCACGGTTTAAGGTCACGAAATAGGCGTTGTACCCGGAAATCCGCACCAGGAGGTTGCGGTAGTTTTCCGGGTGGGCCATGGCGTCTTTGAGGGTTTCGGAGGTCACCACGTTTAATTGCATCTGCATGCCGCCTAAATCAAAATAGGTTTTCACGTAAGAGAAGATGTCATCGATGATTTTTTCCCGGGTGTCGTCGGCATGGGGCACCACCTTGACGTTGAAGGCAATGTTGTTGTTGATGTTTTTCCAGTTCAGCCGGGCCACATCCCGGATATTGTCCAGCAGATTTTTGGACGCATTGGGTTCCGGCGTAAGGCCCGGCGTAAACGCCTTGCCGGCCAGCCTGCCGGAAGGCAGCGCTCCGCTGAGTGTCCCGTATGCCACGTGGTTGGACATGGACCAGAATCCCACGGTGTACCGGCCGCCCCGGTAATGCGGGGTATCCCAGTAATGGTCGTGGGCGAACTTGGCGATCCGGTCGGCCATGACGACGGCTTCGTCGCTGCCGGAACCGAACAGCGGCACTTTTTTGGTGACAAGGGCGCGGATGGCCGGATCATTTTCAAAATTGGTGTCCACGGCGCGTTTCAGATCGGGAAACGAGATTTTCTTCTCATCAAACACCAGTTTCTTGATGGCCATCATGGAATCCGTGACATCCGCCAGACCGATGAGCGCCGCGCCGGAGCTGTTGTATTTTGCGCCGCCGATGGTTACATCCCGGCCGGAGCGGATGCATCCGTCAATCAGGGATGAGAGCATGGGCGTGGGCCGGAAGATCTGGTGCGCTTCCGCCAGCTTGTTGTTGTAGTCAATGGACTGATCGATAATAAACGCAAACTGTTTTGTAAAAGCGTTGAAAAAGTCGTCAAATGTTTTAAAGTCGCCGCGTTCCACAATCCCCGTATCCGGCCCGAACTTCCAGTTAAGCAGCGGATGCCGGCCGTTGTTTAACGCCATTTCCAGGGCGGCCACCATGTTCATCATCTGAAAATTGGTATGCCCGATGTGCTTTCCGGAAAGGGTCGGTTCCACGCATCCCGTGGCTGCCCAGTCCCTCATATCTTCAATCTCATAATTCAAATCATCAAGAGAAGACATGACTGTTATGTCATTGTGCATGGACGGCGTGGCTGTGGTGATGAGATTGACCTCGCACAGGCGCTTCAAATAAGTGTCGGAGTTGACGCCCGGATGAAATCTGGCGTTGACGTTGGGGTCCCGGATGGAGAGCATCTCGGTGACTTTGAGGAAAATATAAGTCATGTCGCAGACCGCGTCCCGGCCGTCCGGCGTGACGCCGCCCAGTGTAATGGCCTGGTCCGAGGAACTGCCGCCGAAAACCCAGTTGGCAATGTCCGGGGTCAGGGGGAGATGGTCGGTGCAGCGCATGTAAAAACAGCCGATTAATTCCACGGCATGCTTGATGTATTCGTCGCGCTCTTTGTCGGTTTTAAGCTTTTCCATGTCCGCTTCAAAATACGGCTGGAACCACTGATCCATGCGGCCCAGCGAAAGCCCTGCATTGGTGCTTTCCATGTGAAGGCCCACCCAGCCGATCCATGCGGCGTTAACCGCTTCATCCAGGGTCCGGGCCGGGCGCTCCACCACCTGGGCGCAGATGCGGGCGAGTGTTTCGAGTTCTTTTTTCCGGGCAGGATTTTTTTCTGAGGCTGCCTCTGCTTCCGCCTGGCGTGCAAGATTTTTGGAATAGGCGGTCAGACCTTCCAGGCACAGGATCATGGCTTCAAGGGCGGCGGATTTATCCGGATCATCTTTAAATCCTTTCATCTGCTCTTTGATTTCAGCGATAATGCCGGATGTGCCCAGGCGGAAAAGCTTGGGGAAATCCGCGATGGTGTGGGAGATGGTCACGGATTTCCACAGGAAATAAATGGCGAATCGCTCGTCAATCTGCTGGCAGAGAGGGTTGTCGTATTTTTCCCGCACCCATTCCTTGAAATTGCGTCTGGCCCAGTAGGGAAAAATTTCATGATGGAGCAGCTTCAGGGTGTCTTCGGACACATTATAGGGATTGAGCGTCCGGTTGCCAACGGTCAGGAGTTCAGCCCAGAGCATGGTGCCGTGGCCTTCCGGGTAGACCACCACCCCGATGTCCTTTGTGGTGGTGGTGCCGGCAATCAGGTCATTTTTCCGGATCACGGGTTTGCGGTTTTCCATCAGATGCTTGTAAGCATGGCCTTTGCGCAGAAGCGGGTGCCAGGGCTTGCCGCTTCTATCAATTTCATAGCCGTTCTGCTTGTGCCAGTCCGTGACCAATTTGGGAAGTTCCGGGCAGACTTCAGCCTTTACCTCAAAATGGATGTCGAGGAACTCTTTAACCCTGGGGAAATCCTCCAATCCGAATTCAGACAGATAGGGCTCTTTTAAATATTTGACGTTGGCATCCCGGGTGGGGGCTTTCATTCGGTAGGCGTGGCGCGCCGTCATTTCATCGCTGAGCCTGGTGTTGGGGGTCGGCGAATTTTTGAGCAGTTCTTTTTTGGCGGTTTTGCGCTCTTTTTCCATCTGCTTTTTCTGTTTGGAGTGCATAAGTATCGAGAGGAAAAAGAAGAACAGGTTCAGGTAGGACTGGTTCCCTTTGGGACTCAATTGTCCTTTTAAGACCATGAAAATCTGCTCCGTGGGGGTGGCGCTTAAAAGTTTAATCACCGCATCGTCGGAGTAAAACGTCAGCATGGTATCCACATGCGGGGGGATCGTTTTGGATATGGAGACCCTGCCGTTGTTGAAAATAACGGCGGTCTGCACGGAGCCGGATTCTGTTTGAATGCCAAGGGTGAAATTGATCCACCCCTGGTCGCTTTTGAGGTATTTATTAAGACCCGGCCGCAGATTGAAATTGACGGCAAACACGCGGAGCAGGGTGTTTAGGAGAATATGGGTCGGGGAAAATTTGAATTTTGAAACAGATGACTGAAACTCGGTTTTGGGTTGAAATAATAACATGGGTCGCGCCTCCGTTGGTTAGAGGTTGATGAAAAGTAATTGTTATGGAATCCAGGAGCCAGAATTCAGAATCCAGAATAAATTTCAAAAAACGATTTGGTTCTCATTATGGGTTCTTTTTTATGGTTTCAGATTCATTGTCACATACTCTCGAATTTCCTTTATAGCTTCTTCATAGGAAACTCTGGTTTTCCAGCCGAGTTCCTTTTTCGCCTTGGTGTTGTCCACATCATTGTTGCGGCCCATTATGGCGGCTGCCAGCCGGGTGGCGGGCGGGCGGATCCCGATGGGCGTCAAAATTTTTTCCGCAATAGACCCCATAAACCATGCGACTGAATACGGCACGCTGCCAAATGGTTTTTTATCAAGCATTCCGGAAAGGTCGGTGAGATAGCGCTTCCAGGTCACATCCCAGTCATCCCGGAACTGGTAAGTCTGGCCGGAAGCCTTATCTTTTGTGGCTGCCAGAATTACGCCATCCACCAGGTTGTCCACAAAAATCAGGCTGGCGCTGTGTTGACCCCCATCGATGAGCGGCACAATAGTCTTTAGAAACTGCCTGCCCAGTTCATCCACCCATGCGCTTTTGGGGCCGATGACATTGGCGGGCCGGATAATGACACATCCTTCGGGGAATTTGTCCTGATAGGATTTGACGAGGATTTCAGCCTCTGTTTTGGCGTCATTGTATGGGATGCCGGATTTCTGCGCGGGATCGGATTCTTTGATCCCTTTTAAATGCCGTCCCAGCCCGCAGGCGGCGATGGAGCTGGCGAAAACAAATCTTTTTGAGCTTTTCGCGCAGGCTTCCAGCATGTTTTGGGTGCCTTTATAAATAGGGTCGTAGAATTGATCTCTGGAACCATAATCCAGCACGCGGGCTGCCAGGTGAAACACCACGTCCACGCCATCGCCAATACCGGCCAGTGTTCCCGGATCAATGATGTTCCCGGTCCTTATTTCAGAAACCAGATCATCGATATGGCTCGTATTTTCACCGGGCAGAACCAGCGCCCGAATCGACCATCCTTTTTTGTTAAGCTCCCGGCATAACCGGCTGCCGATAAAACCGGTGGCGCCCGTTACCAATGCGCGCATTTTCATCTCCTTTTATATCGCACTTAAAATCCCCCTGAATCCCCATTTTGAAAGGGGGACTTTTAATTCCCTTCTTTGGGAAAGAAGGGTAAGGGGAGATTTAGAGTGGGTTCCATTTCATTGCGTGGTTGAATTTTTCTGGCTTTATGATTCTGAATCCTGGATTCTTATTTTTTTCACGCCTGAATTCCATATTCTTCATAAATCGCCTTGAATTCCATCATCTTTTCCTGGGGAATCCAGGTTTTTTTCTCCGCGCCTCTTCCCATGGGGCAGGGAACCCCGATTTTTTTGTTTTTCTCCAACCACAGCGGATTGTATGCCATCAATTGAGTTTTATGCACTCCCTGGCTCTGCAGATAATCCGCAATTCCGGTTAAATTTTCATGTGTTGCCGTAATGCCCGGAATCAGCGGTGTCCTTGGAATAATCTGGAACCCGCCTTGAGCGGACATTCTGTTTAATTCTCTAAAATTATTTAGGATGATTTCATTGGAAACGCCGCAATAATTTTTGTGCTGTTGCGGGTCCATCAGCTTGATGTCGTAATAAATGATATCCATGTGCGGAAGAATTTTTTCGGAAAATGCATCTAATTTAAAAAGGCCGCAGGTCTCGATCAGCAAATGAATTCCCTCGGACTTGATTGATTGGGCAAGTTGTGACAGAAAATCCATGAAAAGGGTGGGTTCCCCGCCGGAAAAGGTCACGCCGCCGCCGGAAGTAGTGAAAAACGGGATATCGTTTTTAACCTTTCCTGTAATTTCATCAACCGTCATTGCGTTGCCCACCCGCGTTAACGCGCCCGACGGGCAGTTATCCACGCAAAGGAAGCACAGATCGCAGCGGTCGCGATCAATGAAAAACAGGTTTTCTCGGGAGACAGCCTGCCGGGGGCAAAAATTGACGCAGGCTTCACAGGCAATACAATCAGTTGCATCGTATGAAATTTCCGGCCCTGTTTTTTTGCTTTCCGGATTATGGCACCAGACGCAGGATAGGGGGCAGCCTTTGAAGAAGATCACGGATCGGATGCCGGGACCGTCGTCCAAGGAATTGCCTTTTATGTCGAGGATCAGGGGGCTATTTTGTGTCTTTTCCATTCGATAACGATTTTTTCATTCACAATTCGCAATTATCAATTCAGAATTGATAATTCTACTGAGTTGGATAGGCGTTTCCAGCCTTTTGCCGTTTCATGATTTCATGTTTGAACTGGTTGAACGTATGCCGAAAAATCCGCTCTTTGAGCGTTGATGGGTTTTCATGCATGTAGTCCAGCAGCGTGTTGTTGAATCCGGCGATAAACCCATGCATCTGGCTCCACATCCAGATCATGTGAAACCTGGCTTCGTCATCTGTAATGGGATATCCTTCCGGAACAGCTTCCTTGATCGCCTTGATAAAAAGCGCTGATACATTGAGGGCGGTTTCGAGTTCAACCTGTGCGACGGGCTCCAGCGACGTACCGATATAGTCCTTGAATTTGGGCACATGCCAGGTGAACATGAGATTGTATAAATGGGCATGCTCAATCCCGAAGTTCATATATTCCTGGCCCATTTTTTCTAAGCGGTCAAAAGGAACGGAATGTTTTTTGTACGCAAAATCAAACCGGTCGTAAAGCTGTTGAAACCCATTGGTCAGGATCACCAGATAGAGTTCATCCTTATTACTATAATAATTGTATATGGTCTTTGCTGAAACCCCCAGGCGCTCGCCGAGCTTGCGCATGGAAAATCCTTCAAATCCATGTTTGTTCATGAGATCAAGGGCTTCCCGAAGAATTTGATCTTTGATGGAATCGACTTCTGTGGAACTTCTTTTGGCGCGGGGCATGAAACTCTCCTTGACTGTTAAAAAACGCTGTTACAGTAACAGCGTTGACTTTTAAAGTCAATATTTTTCCTGGGATGGGAATAGCATTGCAAAGATAGGATTTAGATGGCTTTGTAAAAACTTCAAATTTGAGGCGCGCAAATCTTGAGGAATGAGGCGTACTGGTCGTACGTTGAATGACGAAAGATGCAGCGCAACGAAGAAGTTGAAGTTTTTACAAAGCCATCAAAAA
>JALOPH010000083.1 GCA_025453995.1 Desulfobacterales bacterium | reverse complement strand
TGCTCAAGCTGAAAATTGACAATTCCATTGAAACCATCATGCCCAAAAACGACAGCGAATATCTTTTCTACAACCAGATCAAAGAAACCTATGGAGACAACGGTCAGTTCATTGTCATGGCAATATCGGCTAAAGATCTTTTTTCACCTGACACGCTTCAAAAACTCGATGATCTTGTTGCTGATCTTGAAGAGTACAAATATTTTGACAAGAAAAAAGAGTCGTCTCGCATGGAGCGTTTCAGATTGTTGTCATCCCGTGAAACGGTTAATGCAACCGAACTCCTTGACTATTTTTCAGATGATCCGCCGTTTCAGAGAACCCTGAAAAGAAAAATCAGGACGCTTTTCGGCGACCGGGAATCGCTGGGCCGGCGTGAACTCAAAAAACTCGGCAAGTCCCTTCACGCGACGTATGAATTAAAACAACTCAAACTCATCGATGACATCATTTCACCGCTCACAACCAAGGACATCAAGGGTGAAAATGATACCCTCGAGTCATATGACCTGGTTGATTCAGATCGGGACGGCCGGCGGATAATGCCGTCGACCCAGGAGGCCATCGATCTTTTCAGGCAGCGCCTGGAACGCAATCCCGCTTTTGAACTGGTTTTGTACACGCGAGATCCTGAGACCCGCGCCATCACTGATTTCGGCCTGATGATCAAATTCATCAACATCGAAGACCGCGATCCCATCACCCGTGACCTTATGGAGATCACTGACACCCAGGACAGCCTAAAAATTGTGTACACTGGAATGCCCATTGTCTATGTATGGGCCGTAAATTTCATCCGCCTGGATTCCATTATCCTGGTCCCCCTGATCATGATAGTGATCATGATTGTTTTCTACCTCAACTTCAGGTCTTTCCGGGGTGTCTGGCTCCCCATTCTTTCTTTAGGGATTGCTGAATCATGGGTGCTGGGGCTCATGGGGTATCTGGGCTTTCACATCACGGTCATGGCTTCCTCGATCCCCAGCCTCATGATCGCGATAGGGAGTTCATACTCCATCCATATTCTGAATCAATATTACATCGATTTTGACATGATATCGGAGCGGGGAAAAAAGGAAGGCCTTTTGATTTCCATGACGCATATCACGCTCACGGTGCTTCTGGCCGGGCTTACAACGATTATAGCATTCATGACGCTCTGCACCAGTCAGCTTTCCGCGGTCCGGGAGTGGGGAATTTTTTGCGGTATCGGCGCGCTGTTTGCCGTGTTTATATCAAGCGCCCTGATACCGGCATGCCTCATGCTGCTTCCTCACCGGATGCCCGTGTCGCTGAGAAGAAAAAAAGAAAACCTGGGTGTACATTTGACGCTTGTGGAAAAAGCACTTGCTTACTGCATTAAATTCTCCACCCATCATTATCGGCTGGTCGTTTCAGCCACAGCCATCGTCGCTGTCATATCCATCACCGGGCTCATTCAGCTTAAGGTGGATACCGCTTATGTCAGCTATTTCAAAAAAGACAGCGAAATCCGAAAAAACGTCGATATCATCGGACAAAAATTCGGGGGCGGATGGGGGTTTGACATTCTCGTTGATTCCGGCAAACCAGACGGGGTGAAATCGCCGGAGTTTTTGAAAGCCGTTACAGAATTCAGGGAATGGCTGACTGCAGAAGAAAATGCCGATCTCAGGATCGGCCATACCGGCTGCTTCTCAGACATCATCAAAACTATGAACATGGCCATGGACAACGACCGGTCCGTCTCATACTGCATTCCGGGATGCGCCAGCGACATCTGCGATTTCATTGAAATCTATACAGGCGAGGATAAAGATTCCGACGGCAGGTTTGATGATTTTGAACCCTTTGTGGATGCGGATTACCGCACCTGCAATGTGCTCGCGAGATTGTGCCGGAAGGAAGGGCAGCTTATCGGGACGTCTGAAGTTCAAAAAATAGTGAAGAAGATCGGCGAATTTTTAACACAGCACCTGCCCGAAGGCATGACGTATCACATTTCAGGCTTTCCTGTAATGGAGGTTCAGGTGTCCCGATATCTTGTCATCGGCCAGCTTCAAAACATGTTGCTTTCCCTGATTGCAGTGGTTTTAATTTGTATGTTGCTTTTTTCCCATTTTTCAGCCGGTCTTCTTGCGCTGATTCCCCTCACCGTTGCCGTGCTGATCAATTTCGGAATCATGGGATGGTTTAACATCGCCCTTGATATGACCACCTCGGTGATCGCCGCTGTCACCATCGGCATCGGGATTGACGATACCATCCACTTCATGAACAGCTTCCGGCATAACAGAGCCAGAGGATACAGCATCGACGAATCTATTGATCGAACCTTAAACGTTTCAGGAAAAGCGATTATTTTTACATCGGTTGCGCTTATTTTCGGGTTTCTGGTTTTTCTTCTGTCGCAATTTATTCCGTTAAACCTACTGGGCATCCTGCTTGCCATCACCATGACGGCGACGACGCTTGGCGCCCTGCTGGTTCTGCCGGCATTTATTAAAATCACCCATGTCAACCTCAACCCGCCCCTAAAAGAAACCTGGATGAGCAAATACTTTAACCTGAGCCGCTGGTTTGGATTAAACGATGTGGAATAATAGATGTCGGGCGGAAATTTTTTGATCTTTTTTTTCTTAAAGACTCCTGCCGGGATTGGGCGATCAAAAAAATGGCTTCCGGGGGATTTTCTCTCACGTGAGTATCAGCAAAAGTCGATGCTGATCTAACTCTTTATCAAGCGTCCGCGCATTTCCTGAAATCCGTTCAAGCTCAAGCCAGTAGCTTTTGCTGTGATCGTGATGCTTGATATGGGCAAGTTCGTGGAGAATGACATAATCCATCAATTTGCCCGGCAGCCTTGCGATTTTAATATTCAGGCTGATATTTTTTTTCACCGAACAGCTTCCCCAGCGGGTTTTCTGATTCCTGACATATGCCTTGTTGAACGGAATATCATGTTGCCTGGATAATTCATTGAGCCGATTGAGGATCTTCTTTTTAGCGTCAGACCTGTGTATCGGTTCATTATTCTTTATTAAATCATAGTATTCCTGTTCCGTTTTTTCCATTTTGCGGATCTGATTTTGAATCCAGCCGGCTTTTGTCTCAGCTATCTCTATGGCGGCATTGATGGGAACACCAACAGGCACAGCCACCCGGATGAAATTAAACGGCCGGACAGAAATATTGACGTATTTGGCCTTTCGGCTCCGTTCAAATATGACTTCACCGATGCCAGAAATTTTTATTGTTTTAGGTTTTGGCATTAAGCTCTGTTTCTCAATGAGTTTCAGAAAGAGGAATATTTTTATCCGGGAATTCTTTTAAAAACGGGTTGGGAATCGTTGCATATTTTTTGAAGTCATTAGAAAAACAACATCATAAAAAGACGCGAAAAACAAGCGCAAAACAAAACCAATCCAATTAGAGCTTGATAAATCAATAAAAAAATGTTCTTTAAAAAAAGTTTTATGATTTTAAATGAATAGTCTTTGAATGTGAATGTAAAAAAAAGTCGCTGCCGAAAACGGCGGCGACTTTTTTTTAAGTATTATTCATAAAATGAAAATCATTTATAACATTCTTATCCGAGACAAAGAGCGTGATGGGAAGAGACCCTTTCATAAAGATTGTGAATCGAGTAATAATTTACTTAGGATATATTTTTTCTGATGGATTCATCAAAATCCGGAATCATGGATTTGCGATTCACCGCAAAGGATTCATCACCCTGATTTCTTTAACAGTTTTATGCACTATCATGCCTATGGGTTCCACCTCGTTGAAGCTCTGTTATGCGGCAGGGGATACAGAGTCCCTGTCAAGTGCAATTTCCACGTATCTGGACTGCCACTTTCTTGAGCTGATAAGCTTTGAAGAGCAGCAACTATCCGTAACCTCAAAAAAACTTTGTCTGGCAGAACTATACCATCAAGCGGGCTTCCGCCCCCTCTGGGTCACCCCGGAGGGAGCCGGTCCAAAGGCTTCTATTATCCTGGATTTTCTCAAACAAGCCGATGCTGAGGGGCTTGATCCTGACAACTACGAGATTGATCAGATTTCGGCGCTGTTTGGAGAATCTCAAACGCAATCGCTTGCCGAGCTTGATACCCTGTTGACGTTTAACCTTATCAAATACATTCATGATGTCAGCCGGGGTCAGATCAAACCGCAATATGCTGAGACGGATCTTTTGCCCAGGGCAGAAGACATCAGTTTTGACCCCCTTGTCATCATGGGCAACGCGTCAAACTCAACCGACATAGCCAGTTATCTTGCAAGCCTTCCGCCCGCACATGAACACTACGCCAATTTAAAAAAAGCGCTGATGCTGTGTCGATCCATAGAGCAAAATGGCGGGTGGCCGGCTATTGCCGCCGGAAAGACCATCCGGCCAGGGGATTATGATGATCGCATTCCTGAAATCATCCGCCTCTTGTCCGTGATGGGGGATTTGCCTCCGGAAGCCCCGCGAACAAATCATTACAGCCCTGTTTTGGAAAATTCGATCTTAAGATTTCAAAGCCGGCACGGCCTTATGCCGGACGGGGTTATCGGCCCCAACACCTTTGCGGCAATGAACGTGCCTGTGTCCGACAGGATTAAACAGATTATCATCAACATGACCCGATGGCGCTGGCAGGCTCATGATCTTGGAGAAAAATATCTACTCGTCAACATAGCAAATTTCGATGTCACCGCATATGACAACAAAACAGAATATTTTCGTTTACCCGTGATTGTTGGAAAATTTCAACACCAGACACCGATTTTAAGCGATCAAATCACTTCCATTACACTTAACCCGTACTGGAATATCCCGCCAAACATTGCCCAAAATGAGGAACTTCCAAAACTCAAAAAGAATTCCAACCACCTGATAGAGAATCACATCCGACTCTATTCTGGCTGGAGCGCCAATGCCAGCGAGATCGACTCAACCACTGTCGACTGGCGCAATGTCACCCCGGCCAAGATAAGACAATACAAACTCCGCCAGGACCCTGGTCCTTGGAACGCATTGGGTCGCGTAAAATTCGACTTTCCCAATAAATATGACGTGTATCTTCATGACACACCCACTCAAAATCTTTTTTCACAGCCCCAGAGGGATTTCAGCCACGGGTGTATCCGGGTGAGCGACCCCGTCAAATTGGCCGCCTTTGTCCTTTCCGACCAAAAGGGCGACTGGACTTCTGAAAAGATCATCAACAGCATTCAGGAACAAAGGCACACCATCATAAGGCTGACCGATTCTGTACAGGTTCATATCACCTATCAAACATCCTGGGTTGACAAAGACGGAATATTATGTTTTAGTAGCGACATTTACGGCCGGGATGAAAAATTGCTTTCAGCTTTGTTTTCAGTTAATTAATCCATACTGGGGGAAATAGCCCGTCGGCAGATTAGACTTTATTGACATTGCCTGAGCGATATAATTATTTACAGAAAATACTTATGAAACCAGGAGAAGGTCAATCTCATATACCGAATATTAGCCGGCGACGGTTTCTCATCACCTCTGCCAAGGCGGCATTGGGCTTGCTCATCTGCCCCCCCTTGAACAGCTGGGCAATGAAACCTAAAAAACATCTGCTCTCTTTTTTTCATACCCATACTGAAGAATGTCTGGAAATCGCTCACACACCCGGGCTCTGTTCAACTTCTGTACAGAAAAAAATTAAAATGTTCCTCCGGGATTTCCGCACCGGAGAAGCTCATTGTATTGACCCCGCGCTTCTTGACATAATTTGCAGAATTCAATCGGCCACCGGAAGCCAGGGGACCATAGAGGTCATATCCGGATACCGGTCTCCCCGTACAAATACCTTTTTGAGGCGTTTCAGCAGCGGCGTTGCCTCAAAAAGCCTGCACATGAAAGGACAGGCGGTGGATATACGGATAACCGACCTGCCAACCCTGCAGCTCCGCAAAACAGCGGCGGACTTGCGCACAGGCGGTGTGGGTTACTATGCCGAGTCCGATTTCGTCCATTTAGACACAGGGCCGTTTAGAACCTGGTAGGTTGTGGACGTTTTAAGATGCCTCGCGTTATTTGGTGTCTTAGCTGATATCAACTTTACTCATTTGAAGCCCAATGGGATCTCATCGAATCATTAAAAATTGTTCGTTACATATTGCCGCGGTATGGATACTCTCTATGGCTCTGGCATCATGGACATGGGCACAGGAAGAATGGCCGGATATGAAACGGTTCTTTTTTTCCGGTGATGGAAAGATTTCATTATATAGCGAAAGAACAGATAAATCGTTTTTAGGCGTTTACCGAAAGGGACCGGGGGGGTATGATGAAACGGCGCTTTTCCAAATCTGCCAGGTATTTGACGCCCCATATGAACCTTCCCGAATCGGTGTTTCCTTGAGGCTCATAGAGTTTATGGATTATCTGGAAGACCGGTTAAGCAGCGGCGCTAAAATCACCATCACCTCCGGCTATCGGAAACCGGATTACAACACCATGCTTCGAGAAAAAGGCAACCTTGCGGCCAAGGCCAGCTTGCACCAGTATGGCATGGCTGCGGATCTCAAAATTCAGGGTGTCAATGCCAAAAGTCTTTGGAATTATGTCAATGATCTTAAATTCGGGGGGGCAGGGTATTATCAGGGTGATACGGTTCATATTGATGTGGGCCCGGCCCGGTCATGGGATGAAACCACATCCGGAGTGGGTACGGGGATTTCAGACAACAACAAACTTATCGGCATTATAACCGAATATGATATTTATCAGCCGGGTATGACCGTAACCCTGCGCTTTATTCGAATGACGGCTTTCCCCATTCACGTAGCTTCTGAGTTTTCACTAATCCGCCCAATCGATGAAGATGGGATTGAACACTGCCAGAATTTTATCCCTCTTTGCGACATCCCCCCAGCAGATAATTGTAAGGTGTTTAGAAATATTGATGAAATGAATCATATTACATGGAAACTGCCTGAGGATTTAAAACCCGGCCGCTATAAAATACAGGCCATTTTTTGCGATGATGCCTGGCCGGATATGCCCCGCCAAATCCAAACCCCTGAATTCGAGTGCTATCGAGGCGTCGACAGGTAAACTTTGGCGTAATCCAATTTGAATTTTTATCAGATTGCTATTTCAATTCCTCTTCAATATAGAGCATCGCACCATCTTTACCCGCATAAGGGACGCCTTTCTTGTCATATTTTATGGAACCCCTAACAGTTGCAGACCCATTGCGCGGAGTCATCAGCTTGGCGTTGGCTCTGGCTTTGCCGATGATTGTAATTTTGCCGGGTTCAACTTTATACCCCACATCGCTTTTGACAAACCGCCATCTGTCATCCTTATAAATCACTTCGATTATTTTTGACGAAATCTTATAGGTTATAAAAACATCCGATCCTTCATACACAAGAACGCCGGGGATTTTCTCGATGATCTCATGCGGCACTTCAATTCCCTTCAAAGCCTTGCGGGCAAACTCCCCTGAGGGATATTTTTTTAAAAACTCTTCATAAGACGCATTTGTATTAATATTTTTCGCGCGCTCCCATTCAATTTCTTCAATATTTCGTCCGGCCTTCCGTGAAAATTCTCCGGATGGATGCTTTGCCAAGAATTCCTGATACGCTTGAACCGTGTTTGTTTTTTCCGCTTTCAACCAATCAAATTTTTCGGTTTTCCGCCTGGCGACATCGGCATATGGGCTTGAAGGATATTTTTCAATAAATTCCTGATACAATTGAATTATATCCAAACTTTCAGCCCTTGCCCAGTCAGCCTCTTCCATTTTTTGCTTTGCTGTATCCGTCCATTCACTGGCAGGATGTTTTTTCAAAAATTCCTGATACGCCTGAGCGGTATTCTTGGCCTGGGCTTTATCCCAATCCTCCTGGACAGTCGCACAACCGATTAAAACAAGAACCATAAATAATCGCGGCATCCATTTTATACAGGGCAAAATATTATCCTTCGTATCTAAAATTTGGATCATTATATATACGCCGTAATATTTATAATCAGAACATCAATTAGGTTCTTAAAAACACCCTGGATGCTGTGAATTTCAAAAAACTTCAAAAGCATGCGTCACAAAATGATCAAGCCGCCGCCGGCGAAAACTCATAACTGCTTAATCTGTCAGTTTTTCAGGATCTTAAAAATTTATTTCTCGATGCGTGTGGTGCCATCGGCACCGGTCAGGACACGAACGCGGTCACCTGCAACAAAGAGGACATCCGCCTCCTGAACCACTGCAATCACATTCCCGTTGTTGAGCCGGACGGTGATTTCGAGTCCGTCACGCCGGGTAACCGCTTCTTCACCCACGTTGCCGGCTACAGCGCCGACAATGGCGCCGCCGACTGACGCGAGCGTGGATCCAGCACCATGGCCGATCGTGCTACCTGCCACTCCGCCGGCAACACCGCCCGCTACCGTGCCGACACCGGATTGGGTGCCTTCAATCTGCACGTTCTTGACAAATTCAACAATGCCGAGTTGTACAGTTTGGGCCTGGCGAGCCTGGTCCCGAGAATATACTTCGCCGGAACGGCTGGATGCGCAGCTGCTCAGAAAAACAGCGAGGATCAGGAAAATAATGAAAAGAGATGTTCTCATCGCAACCTCCCAAGAAAAAATTATGCGCGCATACTGTTTTCAGCTTAAAGAATATTTTATATTTCTCTTTATTTCAAACAAAACCCCATTTTATTTTTGGGCTTACGTTTATTAAGAGGCAAACCCGAAATGGAGCATTAAAAGAATGCGCTTGAGGCGGTTTATGAGGCATGAATTGTTCAAACTATCTTCCATGTTGCTTTCCCAGGAATTGGCCAGTATTTTGGCCGATGTTTTGGCCGATTTACGGAAACAAAAAATGATCATGCAGAGCCTCTGCCTCTACACGAAATCATAACCACAGGCATCAGAACAAGATCACTCGTTTTCTTTCTGGCATCGGAATATTTTTGGGGAAATTATGATGCCATCATTCAATGACTTTTAATGTTTGTAATACATGACACCGATGGCTTCAGGCCCTGCATTGATGGCTATTGATGGTCCGAAATAAGTTCTGAACACTTCCCGACAGTCAAACGTTTCTTCAAAAACATTTTTCAAATTGATCACCACGTTTAAGTCTCTTCCATGTGCAATGGCGAGAGTGATCGGACTGCCGCTGATATCCTGCTTGATCATATCGAGCATGGAAAGAATCATATTGGGCTGTTTCCCAAAAAGCCTGGTTTTAACTGCCAGTTTGCCGTCTTCAAATCCAAGCACTGGTTTTACACCGAGCGTCATACCCATCAGAGATTTAAATCCTCCGATTTTTTTCCTTTTCCTCAAATATTTAAGTGTTGGAATGGCAAGATATGAGGCCGTTGATGATAACATCTGGTTCACCTTGTAGACCACGCTCCCAAATTCCTTTCCGGCCTTGAATTCCTTGGCGGCTTCAATCACAGCAACCCCAAAGCCCATGCTACACGAACGGGAATCAATAATTTCGACTTTACATTTGTTATCCTTGAACTCATTGCATACCTTTAATGCGGTGTTGTATGTTTCGCTTAATGCAGAAGAACAGTGAATAATCAAAATTTGATCATAGCGGGATTTCAGTTGCATGAATTTCAGCGCATATTCCTGGTAAGGGATGGCTTCGGTGTGCATGGTCTTGTATTTTTCATAGTTTTCGTAAAACTCCATAATATTAATGTCGACCCCATCTTTATAGGTCTTACCATCAAGAACCACGTTTACCGGAAGAACTTCTATCCCCAAATTTTTGACAATATTAGCTGGTATGTCTGCGGTGCTGTCTGTTAAAATCAGTCTATTCATTGCCCGCCTCCTTTTTTGTTGCGTGGTTAATGAAACCGGAAGATAAATGAAGCCTCAACAAAATTTATCATATTGCAAGCGCTGTCAGGACAATTTTATGATATTTGGCAAAAAAATAAAACCAAAAACAAAAGGGTTTTAAAAATCGGCAATGAAGCATCATTCAATTATTATAACAATAAACGCATATAAAATATAGTTGATCAGACAAAGGGTATATCATGTTTTCATTAATTTATTAATTTTCAACGTTTTTTGAAAATAGCTATAATTATGAAATAAATACGGAATTGGGCCGGCACTTTAAGAAAATAGAAATTGACGGGAAACCAATAGTGGTGCCTGTCGATTTTCTTACCAGCGAGCAAAGATATCTTCCAAAAAATGGATTCTACGACATCACCGGTATCCACGCAATTACATCGCCTGGCTGTGAATTGAGCTTTGAAGCAAGCGAAAAATTACCCTCAAAGGGAATCTGCCGGACGGATCGCCTTATTCCACCATAATCAAATCAGCCGGGATCGTTGCATTAATCGTTATGAAAGCGCACGCCATGAGAATTCGCAACAAATCAAAAGATGCTTATGATATTTAGTTCTGTCTTGCCAATTATCATTGAAAATATATGGAGGTTGCCAACTTATGGCCAAAGTCGTGGAATGGCTATAGTATTGCCCAATAATGGCGAGGTGAAATTTATACAAACCTCTAACAAAGCCTTTTTGTGTTAACTGAAATAAAATGAAAAAGCCGTCAAGGGAGCCGTCAACTCCCTTCCGGCTTATAGAGAAAAATGTAACTTATTGAAATAATTGGCGTCCCCAAGGGAATTCGAATTTTAATTATAATTTATTGAAATAATTTAATATTAGTTTTTAAATTTTTTAAAATGCCATCAGAATTTTTTTGTTTACTTCAAAAATCGATTTATCAGGTCTATTTCTGTCAGAGGGTAATCAAGTCGGCCTCAACTCCCTCAGGGTATAGGCGAGGAAAATAATACCCAACAATTGACGCCGGAAAACCGAGCTTTACGGGTCCTTTTTCCGAATCGGAAACTAAATAATTTTTCTCCAATAAGGCACTGGCAAACCTTCGTGCTGAACGTTCGGGCATTCCGATGATATTCGGGATTTCTCCGCGAGATATTTCCCCGCGTAAAAAAACATCTCTCAGCAAATGACCGGCTTCAGGTTTTAATTCACCAAAAGAAACCAGACGATCAACCATCGCTTGTATTCTTTTCTGCATGCCGTCCAAATCCAAAAGAGCCGACATAAAGTCAATTTGGTCAATGGCAATTTTAAGGAAAAATTTACAAAATCCACAAAGTCCCTCTTGTGTCAAATTTCCCCGGCCATCCAGGTCTCCTCTACGGGGTTGATCCGCCTCTGCCAATGAGGCAAGATACTCTTCTCGATTTCGGGCGAACCCTCGAGAAACTGTCCACAACCCGTATCCGTCTATTTTTGCCTTTTTTAGGTAGGCGTGAGTCATCAGGCGCGTCACTCGCCCATTGCCATCCAGAAAAGGATGAATCCATGAAAGACGGTGATGAGATGCTGCCGCAGCGATAACTTGACTTAACCCTTTTTGTTTTTCAGGGTCGTAGACTTCTTCGAATCTTTTCATAAAAGCGTGTAGGTATTTTGATTTAGGCGGCAAATGCCGCCCGACCTCAACCTCTATTTCTCTTATTTTACCAGGGATCACGTTTTCAGTTTTTCCATCCAATTTTCCATCTGGGCGTTTTACGATAAGATACTCCTCCGGCATCCGCTCATAAAATTCTTTATGTATCCAACACAAAAAATCTTTGCTTGTAATAACTGTTTCCGGGGAATCCTCGATGCGGGATTCGATAAGTTTCTGAACCTCTATATGGGCCTTACTTTCCAATTGCCTTGCTCTTTTAGCTGGATCTTTGGAAAAATCTTCTCTCATCGCACGATCAATATCTACGGGATGGGTGTTGTGACCTTCGATTAAATTGGAAAAATAGCTGTTCATTTTTCTTACTAATTCAGCTATTCCTCTGCGGGTGACCGGATGAACAGCAGCACTAATGGCGGCAGATTTACGAATTACCTCAATCGCCAAATTCTCCAGCTCTCCCAGTGGATCAGCAGGCATCATTGGTTCCATTTCCGAAATCTTTGTATAAAAACTATCTTCCATGTTGCTTTCCCGGACGTTGGCCAGTATTTTGGCCGATATTCAATCTCGTGGTTTTTATTAGATGTTGAGCCGCTTTTACATGTGAATTATTCTTTTTATGGAAAATTTGGCCGATTTGAAGGCCGATCTTGAAAAATAAAAATTAAGTTGAAACAAATTATTGCAATAAAATTCCTATAAATATATCGAGAATTTTGGCCGATATTTTTTATATCGCATTTTATTAAAGAAATAAACGAAATTTTCATTTTATTAATTTTTTTGGCCGATGTTTTGGCCGATTTACGGAAACAAAAAAATGATCATGTAGAGCCTCTGTCTCTACACGATATCATATCCGCAAACACAAGGAACTGAAAGGATGAGAAATTCACAATTTTTAACCAGCAAGGAGCTTGAGGAGAGTTGGCAGATCAAAGAGATCGATTTGTTTGCTATGGTCAAAGAGAAAGCAATTAATTGCGTGACAATGTCCAATGGTAATATCGATTGGAAACCTATAGGCTTAAAAATAAATGACATGGACCGTCTTTTTTTCTGCAAACCAGAAATTGAAGCGTTCGAGCAAGGGCATCCTTTATTTAAGCCCCAAGACGCCCCCTATGTATTGCCTCACGGAGAAGTCCCGCCCTTTCTGGACAAAAAGAATTCACATTTTAGCAAAGAACTTTCCATTGCCGTTGAAACATGGCTTGCGATCTACGGGCCTGCGGGCACGCTGGACCCCAAACAGAAACATAAAAAACAAATCATCGCTTATCTGAACAAGCGTTACCCTGACTTAAGCGAATCCGCTGTTGACCGGATTTCCACCATGGTCAATACGGACGTGGCCGGCGCACCCAAAACATCGTATTAAAACTTTCCCCGATTTATAAAATTTTCCATCTACCCTTTTAGCCATTTAAATCCCTCATCAGTAAAGGGCATTAAACAATACTCCCGCCTATTTTTCAGCATAACTTCCGGAACTGTTCCATCTATTAAAGGGTATTTTATCGTTTTAAATTGCATTCCATGAGAGCGC
>JALOPH010000268.1 GCA_025453995.1 Desulfobacterales bacterium | reverse complement strand
GACGGATGATTGATGCGGCCGCTCAATTCATTTGGCCCGTTGACAGGCTCGAAATTCAGGTGCTCGATGATTCCACCGATGAAACGGGCAGGATTGTGGGAGAACGGGTGGCGTATTGGTCGTCGCGGGGGATAAATATTTATGCCATCCGCCGAAGACACCGGACAGGCTATAAAGCCGGCGCTCTGGCCAATGGACTGGGTCAATCTTCCGGGGAATTTATCGCCGTATTTGATGCGGACTTTATCCCCCAGCCGGATTTTCTCCAAAAAACGATTCCCCATTTTCGTCATCCGGATGTGGGTATGGTCCAGGCTAAATGGGGATTTCTTAATGCCCGTTATTCCTGGCTGACCCGGCTGCAGGCATTGCTGCTGTCCACCCATTTCGGCATTGAACATGAGGTGCGGTGTTCCCGGGGTCTTTTCTTTAATTTCAACGGCACTGCGGGCGTCTGGCGAAAAACCGCCATTGAGACTGCCGGCGGCTGGCAGTCTGACACGGTGACTGAAGATCTGGATTTGAGCTACCGGGCCCAGATGGCAGGGTGGCGGTTTGTTTATTTAAATGACGTCGTGGTTCCATCCGAGCTTCCGGTGACCCTTTCAGATTTCCGTCGTCAGCAGGAGCGTTGGAGCAAAGGCGCCATCCAGACCGCCAGGAAACTGCTCCCGAAACTGATGGCCTCTTCCTTGCCGGTGTCGGTTAAAATCGAAGCCATGGCCCATCTGTTGGCTAATTTTTGCTGGATGTTCGGATGTATCGCCACCATCACCCTGTATCCGGTGCTGCTGACCCGGATCGGGATCGGCGTGTATCAGATCCTCTGGCTGGACCTGCCCCTGTTTATGATGACCGGGATAGCGGTATTGGCCTATTATCTGATATATGGATTATGTTCCGAGCAAAAACAGTCGATATTGATTCTTCCCATATTGCCCGCCGCCAGCATCGGAATGGCGCCTTTTTTTTCATTGGCTGTTTTTAAAGGGCTGATTCAAACCGGCGGCGCCTTCACGCGGACCCCCAAATTCGGCGTGTTGGACACCACGTCCACCCGAAGATTTCATTCAGAACTGCAGCCCTATGGATTCACAAATCTGATGATCAATGTGGCGTTGTTGATCTACACACTGGCGCCGGTATTTTTTGCCTGGCAACGCGAAACCTGGCTCGCGATCCCGTTTCTCTGCCTGTTCCCCGCAGGTTTTTGCATGGTGCTGATCCGCGAATTGCATGAATTATGTGATATTCTCATGCAGCGGATTCAATCATCCCTCTGACATCATATGAAAGCCCTTCATTCCATCCAATTCAGACGCCCGCTGGACATAATCTTTGCGTTCACGATTTTTGCGCTCTATGGCTGGATCGCATGGCTGCCGGATCTTCGATTGGCGATCCCGGAATGGATCGGCATTTCCGCCGGCATAGTCATGTTATTGACACTCTTTACGAGTGACTCCAATTCTAAGGGTTGGTCCGAAGGCTTTATCATCCTTGTTGCCGCCGTCCTTCGGATGATGTTTTTGTGGCGGTCCCCAGAACTTTCCGATGATATTTTTCGCTACGTACTTGACGGCATGATGCTGCTTTCAGGACATAATCCATTCGCAGCGGCGCCTGCTGACCTGACGACGGAAAACCCGGTGATTTTGGGCCTGATGATGAGAATCAACCATGCCGAACTGCCCAGCATCTACCCGCCGGCCGCCCAGTTCGTGTTTGCCGTAGGCGCGTTTATCGGCGGTATTTTCGGCATGAAACTCTTTCTGGTGTTGCTGGATCTGCTGACCTGTATCCTTATTATAAAGATACTTGCCGCGCTCCGTCTTGATAGAAACTTTTGCGTGCTCTATGCCTGGCATCCGCTTCCGGTGATCGAAATCGCCGCATCCGGACACATTGACGCGGCGGCTGTTTTCTTTACATGTTTAACCGTTTTTTTTCTGCTTGGAAAAAAATCATTTGATCAAGCCCAATCCCCCCGACCCAACCAGCAATCCAGGATATTATCACTATTCTCTGGGCAAGGGTTTTATGGTTTTATTGCCGGTGTTTTTTTCGCCGCGGCTGTTCTGACCAAATGGATTCCGCTGATATTGATGCCGGGGATACTGCTGCTGGCGTCGCCTGAACAAAGAAGATATTGTGTATACGGATTTCTGATTTCCTTTGCAGTCATGTGCTCGATTTTCTGGCCGGATATTTTAAACTGTTTTTATACCCTGTCCGTATATGTTGCAAACTGGGAATTTTCCGGGTTTGCTTTCCGGTGGCTGAGGGCATTCACAGGATCGGGAATAATCGCCCGTGCAATTCTTGCAACGGCTTTTATCCTTTCAACCGCAATGATTTATTTTCGATATATCAGCCCCGCCCGTCACCAGAACGCTATAATTTTAAAAATCCCCCTAAATCCCCCTTTGTCAAAGGGGGACTTTAATTCCTCTCTTCGGCAAAAAAAAGTTTGCGGAACTTACCATCCAATCGGCATACCGGATTGTGATGGCAAAGATATTTTCAAGGGGTTTTACGCAATCGCCATGGCATTTCTTTTGCTCACACCCACGCTCCATCCCTGGTATGGCCTCATTCTTGCCGCGTTTTTACCTTTTGCCGCAGGCCCCGCAGGCCTGGTGTTGTCCTGGTCCGTATTCCTTGCCTACCGGGTATTGATTTTATACGGCCTGACTGGGGAATGGATTGAAAGTGATAAAATCCCATTTCTTATTGCCATCGCGCCGGCGGCGGCGCTTGCAGCCACAATTATCACTAAATTCTTAAAACGCAGAATCTATCCACCTTTAACGAAAACCAATCTTGTTTGATGCGTTCTCCTTTCGCCAACTTTGGAAAGCGCTATGGAACAACCACTTCGCCGCATTTGCTCCACATGGAATAGCCATAAGCAGGGAGCACGCCCCCTGATTTTTTATACGCCCTGACCCTGTATGAATAAATATCCCCGGGCCTCTTCCCTGTATCAATCCAGGAAGTCCGGTTGACCCCCACTGTGCCGGCTGAGATCCAGGGTTCCGGGGAGTTGCATGAACCGGATTTCCGGTATATTTCAAAGCCGCTTTCATTGCTGCTGTTATCCGTCCATTTTACTGTCACTTTTCCTGATGAGGAACCGGGCGCTGCCGTAAATTTTTTGGGCTGGTAAACAACAACGGCTGTTTGGGTTGAGGGCGAATTTTTGGACGATTTATAAGCGCAGACATAATATTGATAGACTGAAGTCGATTGGTTTTGAAAGGCTGCCTCATCCTTATAGGCGACTGTGTTTGCGCCGGTTTTATGCAGCAGACTCCACGACCCCTCATCAACCTTGCGGTAAATCTTAAACCCATCCTCATCGGAAGATTTGTCCTTCCATCGAAGTTGAACAGCTTGTGAGGATACGGATACGGCAGTCAGGTTGGCCGGTGATGGTGGAGAGCCTGATGGCCCGGTTTTTGCGTAAATGCAATTGGAAACATCCGAATCTCCGGATGAATTGTATGCCTTTACCCTGAAGGCATAGACTGTATCCGGTGTTAATCCGGAAGCTATGTGCGTCGTCGTGTCGGGTGATTTATTGCTGATAAGCTTCCATTTAGCCGATGATCCGCAATTGCCGGTTTTTTGTTCAATCTTGAATCCCGTTTCATTGTTGGAATTATCCTTCCATCCAAGAACAATTTGGGTGGATGACGAGGCCCTGGCTGAAAGATTGGACGGCGGCTTGGGCTCATTGCTGGAATAATGAAGAATCGTCCCGTCGTTTCCGGTGGCATAAACATTTGTTCCCGAAAGGCCCCACATATTCCAGAGCGCGCTGATATTTCCTGATTCCATTTCCGTCCAACTCGCTCCGTTGTATCTCAAGATATGGCCGTCGGATCTCCCGGCAAATACAATGGACGACGATACGCCCCATATGGAATATACATAGGTTCCTATTGTATTATCCTTCATGAGGTTCCAGTTTTTTCCGTCGTAACGAAGGATTCCCGGATATCCCACGGCAAACACATTGGAGGCTGAAGATCCCCATATATTCATTAACCTCCCGCCGGCGCCCGTCTTCATCACCGACCACTCGGATCCATCATAGTGGAGTATAACATATCGGTCATCTTCACCCGTCGGTTTATAGTGACCCACCGCAAACACGTCCGATTCAGAAGACCCCCAGACTTTTTCATAATGATATCCATTCTCGGTCGGCGTTTCCATGAGCATCCAGGTTGACCCGTCAAAATTAAAAATCTGACTGCCGTTTCCAACGGCAAAAACATTTGAAGCCGATGCCCCCCAGACGCCATAGCAAATATTGCCTTGTGCCGTCTCGTTCCATGTTATGATGCTCTCCGACTGCGAAAATATCGGATTCAGAATCAGCCCATATGTCATACAGCCAGGTGGAATTTCCGCTCGCTGCCTCAGTCCACGATTTACCGTTATAATGACACACAAAACCTTTTCCTCTGCTGAAGCCTTCAGGAAATCTGACACCGACAATATACAAATTCTGGTCCGAAGTTCCCCAGATGTCATAAATCGCCGCCGGCTTATAGGGTTCGACAACTTCGATTTTTTCCCAGACACTCGCCCCATAGACTCCCGGAAGATTTAAAATACAGAAACACATCAACACAATAACGGATGCA
>JALOPH010000267.1 GCA_025453995.1 Desulfobacterales bacterium | reverse complement strand
CTTAAGGAATATAAATGGGCCAACGAAACTGAGTTTGGCGCTCTGAGGCATAAAAGGGTGGCCCAGGCAATGCTTGGAATGCAAATCGCCGTTAACAAGGAAAGCAATGTAAAATTCGACTGCATGAAATGCCATCAAGGGAAAAGGCCCTGATGCAAAGAATGGCCCCTTGAATTTATTCCAAATAGAATAAAAAAGAGGTGTTAAATGCATACAAACACTCTTGGCGCATGGCAGCATAACCATGATTTCACAGTAATTCATGAAAAAGGCGAACGGCGGGCCAGCTATGTTCTAATAATGACTGCTGCAACAATGGTTGCGGAAATCATTGCAGGCATTGCATTTGGTTCCATGGCATTGTTGGCAGACGGTTGGCATATGGGAACGCATGTTGCAGCCTTTATCATTTCAATATTAGCGTATAAGTACGCAAAGAAACATCAAAATACTTCTCGTTTCACTTTTGGCACCGGTAAAGTAACCGTATTGGGGGGGTTCGCAAGCGCTATAGCTTTGTCTGTAGCCGCCTTAGTGATGTCGGTTGAATCTATACAACGCATATTAAGTCCGCAGGATATTCATTTTAACGAAGCAATCGGCGTTGCGATGCTCGGACTTTCCGTTAATGTCATGTGCGCTTTTATTCTGCAAGGCCATCATGGCCGTTCTCATGAAAGCCATCATGACCATCATGATCATAATCTAAAGGCTGCTTATCTTCACGTGTTGGCAGATGCCTTGACATCGGTACTGGCGATTGTGGCGCTGTTATTCGGAAAAATTTTCGGGTGGAATTGGCTTGACCCACTAATGGGCATAGTTGGAGCCTTGGTTATAACGCGGTGGTCGCTCAGCTTATTGAAAGAGACGTGTCCTATTTTGTTGGATGAAAACATTGAAGAGAGCAAAAAGTCACTCATAAAGGCAACAGTAGAGTCGGATTCAGACAATCGTATCTGCGATCTTCATTTATGGAAGGTAGGCCCCACTGATTATGCAGCAATCATTTCCATCGTTACACATTTCCCCAAACCCTTAGAGCATTACAAGGCCCTTTTGAAAGACATTCATGATTTATCTCATCTAACAATTGAAGTAAATCGATGCATGAGTGAACCATGTATTGTCCCAAAGAACACATCGGGCTCAGGTATTCACGCTTGACCCCACCAGGTGGAAAATCAATTTTGATCTTGTCAAGTATGAAGACCCCGATATATTGCGCCTAATCAAAAACTTTTATCACCGGTTTTTTTTACCACATTTAGGACATGTCGCATTGCGTACATGGTCAAAGCGATTCCCACACTGGGGACAACTTTTACGAACAGCTACAGAAGCCTGATTTGCTCCGCAGTTCCAGCAGGTAGTGGCTGTCGGACTAATCATTTTCCCACATTGACGACATGGTATCATTGTATTTCACCTCCCTTTTTAAAATCGTCAGGTTGATTGAAGCATAAGACAGGTTTATTTGAGGATAGAAGCGATTTGCTTGGCATATGTAATTCTCTTTTCAAGATCATACAGCCTTCGCACCACGACCTGATTGGTGGCGGGTGATCCTGCCGCGTTGATGGTAAATCCCAGCAGGGTGCCGGTGGTTCTGGATGCGGCCAGATCCTGCACCAGATAAAGCGCCCGCAATCGCTCTTCGGTGGTGTATTTTTCGCTTCCTCTTAAAGATCGGTCGATATATTTTTTTAATCCCGGGTTGCCCCAATCCTCCTCTGTCGGCATGGTGGCCACCAATCCGCCGGCAATGTCGTGGAGGTGCTCAAGATGCTTGCCTATGGTCGAACGGATCGTCTTTAGTCCGGAGTTGACAATCAGCGGGTCCGGCAGCCAGACCCCGCTGGGGTGCTGTTGGGCATTGGCGGATGCGCCAAGCGCGCATCCATACCCTGTTTCCCCATCCATTATCATTTCAGTAATCTTATCGCGGATATGAGCAATGTTCATTCCCAATCCGTTTACATCCGCGGCAAGGGCGGCCGCGCCAACGAAAAGGTCGCAATGCCCCGCGCTGCAAGCGCATTTTGATTGACGGTGCAGTGAGGCAAAATAGAATGAAAGATTGACCGCCTGTTCCCACTCCCCGCACATGAAAATATTTTCCTCGGGAACAAATACATCATCAAAAATCGTTAAGGCTTCAACCCCGAGAAACCTCGAACTTAACGGGCTTTCCATTGAAACTTCCCGGGATGGGCCAGGCGAAGGTCGGGCAATCATTTTAATCCCCTTGGTGTCAACGGGGAGAGCAAATGATACCGCAAAGTCCCTATCTGCTTCCGTCAGAGCTCTGCAGGGGACGACAACCACATGATGCGCGCCGGGGCCCAACGTCGTGTGCAGCTTCGCGCCGTTTACCACAATCCCGCCGGGTTTTCGTCCAACGATCTTCACATCGGCTGGATGGCGCTGCTGTGACGGCGGCAGCGAGCGATCGCCTTTGGGGTCCATCATGCACCATGCAAAGGGGGGGCATCCGGTTTTATGGAGCTTAATTATAAAATGCTTATACCGGCTTGAATAATCGGTACCATGGGCCGCATCGATGTCATGAATCATGGCCCAGGTGACCGAGAGCATGTTGGAGCCGCACCCGGTGCAAATGCGCTGGCTGCTTATTTCCCGGGTCAGCTCCGCTTTGATAAACAGATCTTCTTTTTCCTGTTGAATGTGAAACGCAAGCCGAGGAATGTCTTCCCCGGATATCGGCGAACAAACGACAGCCCGGTTTTTCATTTCTGTTTCCAGGCACAAATCATACCCTGAAGCAATATGGTTGATAGTCTGTCGCAGCAAGGGGTGCGTCGCAACATCTTTGACCTGCTCTCCCCTTACATATATCTCCGGCGATAATTCTTTTAGACTCTTCCGATATTGTTCGCCCGTAAAAAAAGTCATAGGATCTCCTTTTTAATATTTACCCTAATGGATAACTGCGATGCGAAACAAGGTCAAGCCGAAACAATACTTTCATGACCCGATCGGGATGTCATTTCTTGAAGGAATAGCGCCTGTAATATTAGGGAAAATAAGAAGTTTCATTTCTCAATCTGGCGGATGAAATCCTCCGATTCCGTCGCAGGCAGTGAGCACGTCCCTTTTCTGCAAACATAAGCGGTTGCTTTGTCATCCACCGCGCATTTGTCGGTCACCAGGGGAATGATCCGGGCGGCGGCGTCGACATTTTTTTCATCAATTAACGCCAGAATCCGGTTGGGTATAAATCGTTTCTTGAGCTCCTGCAAAAAAGGCTGTCCGGAATTTTTTCGGTTTGCCGGCGTCACCACGATGATTTCCAATGGCGTGTCCGTAAAGAAATCAACTGCCAGGAGCATCTCCGACATGGCAGCCGGCGCGGAATACAGGATGGATGAAAATGATGTTAATGTTTTTTCTGCCCGAAGCCGGTATGTGTCATCGGTTGTAAACGCATAGAGGCGCATCAGGTTGAGCGCCTGGACCGAATTTCCGGACGGCACGGCTGTATCAGCATAGGGCTTTTCCCGGGTGATCAATTCCTCGTGATAGATGCCTGTCATGAAAAACCCGCCGTTCTGGCGGTCTTCAAAGTCTTTTTCCAGGATGCTTTCCAGTTCAATGGCTTTTTTCAACCAGATCAGATCATGGGTGGCTTCATAGAGATCGATCAGAGCAGCGGTGAAAAAAGCATAATCCTCAAGATATCCATTGTGCCTGGCGCATCCGTCCTTAAAGCTTCGAAACATACGGTTGTTAACATAGAGATGTTCAAGGATAAAATGCGCAGCCCGTTTTGCTTGCTCCACGTAAGCCGGCTCTTCAAAAACAAGGCCCGTGCGGGCAAAGGCAGAAATCATCAGCGCGTTCCACGAGGTTAAAATTTTTTCATCCCGCAAGGGCTCGGGCCGGAGTTTCCTCGCCTGATAGAGCAGCTCCCGTGATTCTTCGATCATCGTCAGCAGCTCCGTTGAGGCCATTTTGAGAGAAGCCGCGATTTTTGATATTGATTCAGGCGTATGAAGAATGTAGCGGCCTTCAAAATTGGGCGGGCCGCTGACATTGTAATATCGGGTCACGATGGCTGCGCGGTCTTTGCCCAGAACGCTTTCAAGTTCTTCAGGCGTCCAGGTGAAAAAGTACCCTTCCTCTCTATGGCCGTCCGGCGTGAGACTGTCCGCATCCGTGGCTGAATAAAAAGCGCCTTCCGGAGAAGTCATATCCCGTCGGACATATCTGAGAATATCATTGACGACGCATCTGAAGTTTTCATCGCCGGTGGCCTGCCATGCGACGGTATCGGTCGACAGTGGCGTGCTCGGCGTGGTGTGTTCCGCGATCCACGGGCACGCCACCGCATGCTTGCCCTCGCCCAGCGGGCGCTTGTACAGGC
>JALOPH010000082.1 GCA_025453995.1 Desulfobacterales bacterium | reverse complement strand
CCGACTGCGGGCCTGCGCCGCCGCGTCACGCTGAGCGAAATCTCGCCTTACCTGCTCCAGGCAACAGTGGCCACCGAAGACGCCAACTTCTATAAGCATCGTGGAGTTGACCCCATTGCCCTTTCACGCGCGATTTTCCGGGCGGCGTTGTCCCGTCGAAAATATTGAACCCTCGTGAATCAGCCGAAGACAGCGGGGAGTATGAACTGCGCGCCATGCGGCTGGTCGCAGAATTCACCAAGGATTTTGAAAAATACGGTCAGTTGATGCCCGAAGAGATGCGCGAAATGATGTCCCAGATCCTTTCGCTGGGAGAGACCATGGAATGGGAGGAGATGGGGATATCCATATAAACCGCAGAATGCTGAACAAAGAATATCGAATTTCGAAGTGTTGCGTCATCTTTTACTTCTGCGGTTCGAAATTCCTTGTTCGATATTCGAAATTTAAAAATTTTTAGCTGGTCGTTAGGTGCTTTTCGAAGGGCGAAAAATATTTTCCTCAAAAGAAAGCGTCGCAAAGTAATCTTCCATGGTTTCATTCCGCCGGATCAGTTCCACAGAACCATCCTGTCTGAGCAGAAGTTCCTGGGGGCGCAGCTTGGCATTGTAGTTGAACCCCATGGCATGGCCGTGGGCGCCTGTGTCTTGAATAATGAGAAGGTCGCCCTCGCTGATTTTGGGAAGCTCCCGCTGGACAGCAAATTTGTCGATGTTTTCGCACAGCGAACCCACCACATCCACTGTTTCAACCGGATATTCAGAGGCATTCTTTCCTAAAACATCTATGTGATGATACGCGCCGTAGATGCCGGGCCGCATGAGTGCGGACATGCTGGCGTCAACACCGATATATTTCCGGTAAATGTTTTTTTCATTGATGGCCCGGGTCACCAGGACGCCGTGGGGCCCCGTCATATATCGTCCGCTTTCCATGAAAAGCTTGGGGAGGTAGCCGTATTTTTTTTGGAAAACCTCGAACAATTCGGCGATGCAGGAGCCCAAAGCGACAAGATCAAGGGGGGCGATGCCGGGTCGATAGGGAATGCCAAGTCCCCCGCCGATGTTGATGAATTCAAACCTGATGGTGAGTTCGTTTGATATCCATTCAACCAGGTCTAAGAGCATCCGTGCGGTGTCAACCATATAATCGTAGTTGAGTTCGTTGGAAACCAGCATGGTGTGAAGGCCGAAACGGGCCGTGCCGAGGTCGCGCATTTTTTTGTAGGCATCGAGTATCTGGTCATGGCTGACGCCGTACTTGGCTTCAACGGGATTTCCGATAATGGAATTACCGGTCCGTCGGTCGCCGGGATTGTACCTGAAACATATCAGATCAGGGATAGCCGGCAGTTTGGGAATCAGCGTGATATCATCCAGGTTTAAAATGCACCCTCCGTCCTTAAAGGCTGCTGCGAAATCTTCATCCGCGGTGTTGTTGGAGGTGAACATGATCTCTTCACCCCTTGCCCCGAGCCTGCGGCTTAAGGCAAGCTCCGGCACTGAACTGCAGTCGAAGCCGAATCCCATTTCCTTCATAATTCCCATGATGCGTGGATTCGGCAGGGCTTTTACGGCAAAATATTCTTTGAACACATCGATTTTGGAAAACGCGGCTTTCAGATCCAGTCCAGTGCGGCGAATGCCGCTTTCATCGTAGATGTGGAAAGGCGTCCCGAAATGCCGTGCGATATCATTTAATAAAGGGTAGAGGCGCTGCTTAAAATCCGGTGACATCGGCATGATAAAGTTCTCCTTGAAAAATTTATATTTATGAATGTGGCGCTAACCTTAATCCTGTTTGCGGTTAATTTCAAGCCGAGAAATGCTGAGGCGGGATGTTCAGGCGAGATCATTGTTGACAAATCATTATCATTTATGTATCATAAAATCAAAATCAAGATGAATGATTGCAGGTAGAACTTTTTAAACTTGATCGGGAGGGGAGTTTTAAGAAGTCTATCGGGAGATAATATGAATCTTGAAAAATATTTTAGCGTTATTAACCGGTATGCAACCTCGACCCGGACATCTAAAATAAAAAATTCATATTATTTCCTTGACATAACAACAATTTAAAGTCAATAATAGGCCATAATTCAATTTTCGTTGGAATGGGTTTGCTTGATTCGCCTGAAATATCGGGCAGTAAACAGATTCCCAAAGCACAAAAACCTATTATTTAGACTATTGATTGTAGGTGAAAGTTTTGAAACGAAAAGCCCGTCTCCCGAAACTTGCACATCGGCCCGTCCGTAAAAATTCCGCATTGTTTTTTTCTCGCACTCCGTTCGCCTGTTATAGATTTTTTGATTATTTTTTCCTTTTGGGAGGCGTATCTTTATTTGGCCGGATTGTCGCTGTTTGCGAAAAGAAGTCAAATTTTAAACATTCTTTACTCTAATTAGCGAGCTTAGAAGATTATGGTGTTTGGATCAAAAAATCAACTTGTCGGGCTGGATATCGGATCACGCACAATAAAAGTCGCCGAAGTTCTGGAAGGAAAAAAAGGGCGGGCGCTTAAAAAATTCGGAATGATCGACATTGAGCCTGGCGCCATTGAGGAGGGGGTGGTGAAGAACCCGCAAGTTGTCGCCAATGCCATCCGTCAGCTTTTTCATAATTATTCGATCCGAACGAATAGAGTCGCCATTTCCATCGGCGGTTATTCGGTGATTGTTAAAAATATATCCATTCAAAATATGCCCGAAGAACAGCTGTATGAGTCCATTAACTTTGAAGCTGAACAATATATTCCGTTTGACATCAATGATGTGAATCTTGATTTTCAGATTTTGGGGGAGAGCGAGCATAATCCCAACCAGATGAACGTGCTCCTGGTTGCGGCAAAGAAAGACATGGTCAACGAATATATCAATCTTATCGATATGGCCAGCCTCAATCTCGGAGTCATAGATATCGACGCATTTGCCCTGCAAAATATTTATGAGCTCAATTATGAAGCAAAGGGCGGGAATGTGGCATTGATTGATATCGGCGCGAGCAAAACATCGGTCAATATTCTTAAGAACAACATGTCGGTTTTTATGCGGGATGTTTCTCTCGGGTGCAACCAGATCAACAACCGCATAGTTTCAATGATAAACTGCTCCGTTTCCGAGGCTGAAGAAATCAAGCTCAATAACAAAGCGGACAAATTGTCCGCTGATGAGCTCAAGGATATACGGACTTCCGTTGTCTCCGACTGGAGCGATGAAATCCGTCGGGCGCTGGATTTTTTCTATTCAACCAACCCGGATGAAGAGATTAAGCAAATCGTGCTGTCCGGCGGCGGCGCCAATGTGAAGGAATTCAGGGAACTGCTGGCGTTGCAATCATCAGCGGAAGTCAAGATAATTAATCCGTTTGAACGGTTTGAAATTGATAGTCATTTAGATGATTCAGATTATCTGAAACAGGTGGCGCCTCAGGCTGCCATCGCCATGGGGCTTGCAATCAGAAGATTGGACGACAAATGATACGAATTAATTTATTACCTTATCGGGCAGCGCGCACCAAGGAGAACATTCGAAAGCAGGTGTCGGTTTTTATTTTATCTTTTATTTTGCTGCTGGTTCTTTTGGTGGTGGGACAGGGATTGTTGTCTGCGCGGACATCAAGATTATCCAAAGAACTTGACGGCCTTAAAAAAGAAGTCGCTATTTATGAGGAAAAGGCCAAGCAGGTTGAGGAGTTCAAGAAACAGCTGGATCTTCTCGACAAACAGATTAAGGTGGTGGACCAGTTGAAGATGAAGAGGGAAGAACCGCCGAAACTGCTGGCCAAAATAACCGAAATGATGATCGCGGGCCGGATGCAGTTGACCAAAATGAAAGTGGATGACACTACCGTGGGCCTGGATGGGGTTGCCATGGACAACACGACCATTGCCGAGTTCATGACCCGCCTGGAGCGGTGCGGCCTGTTTACGGATGTAAAACTTGCCAGCTCAATGCAAATGATACAGTTTGACGTTGAGATGAAACAATTTCAGATTCAATGTAAAAAGCCGGTTGTGAAAAGCGAACTGGAGGAGACGCCCGCTGAAGACGGGAAAAAGTCAAAAAAGAAAAAGAAAAAAGCCAAATCCAAAGAATGAGGCCGGAACAGAATGAATAAAATAAATTTCTCTTTAAGCTCTATTGAGCCGCTGATCCAG
The DNA here is from genome assembly GCA_025453995.1 of Desulfobacterales bacterium. GTDB lineage: Bacteria > Desulfobacterota > Desulfobacteria > Desulfobacterales > Desulfosalsimonadaceae > JALOPH01. The sequence goes on along the minus strand of JALOPH010000082.1, from coordinate 9,012 downwards.
AAAATAAGCGACCTCACAAAGTTACAGCGAATCCTGATCTGCGTGGGGGCTGTGGGAGCAGTCATCGGTCTTTTTGTATGGTTGTTATACATCCCCCAGATCAAGGAGCAAACCAGTCTCAGCAAGGCCATTGTCGAAGAAACGGATAAACTCAAGCAGACAAAAGCCAGCGCCGCTGAATTGGAGAAATATCAGAAATTAATGGAAGAAAAAAAGGCCCAGTTCAATATCGCCTCAAAGCAGTTGCCGCAGACGGACGAAGTGCCGACCCTGTTAAAAAATATCTCTCAGGCAGGGAAAGACGCGGGGCTGGCGTTTTTATTGTTTAAGCCGGTGGAGGAAAGCCTGAAAAATTTTTACGCGGTCATTCCAGTTCAAATGGATCTTTACGGCTCCTTTCATGATCTGGGCGTGTTTTTTGACCGCGTGGCGGGGATGTCCCGGATTGTCAATATCAAAAGTTTTGAAATGAAGGTTGCCGGAAGCGATAAAGGAAAAAAAAGGTCAAGCCCGATAAAAGCGGTCAAATCCGCTCGTAATATAGCAAAAAAAGGTAAAGCGCCGGCTACAGTCCAGAGTGTAGCTTCTGAGCTGTCAATTTCATGCACGGCTGAAACATACAAGTTTGTGGAAGCGCCTCCCCCGTCTGAAGAACCTGCTGCCGCCGGAGAAGGAAAAAAAGCAAAGAAAAAAGGCAAGAAAACGGACAACAATAAAACAGAAGAAGCTCTATGATGCGTAAAATTATCTGCTACATCCTATTGGGATTCATTCTGGGAAGTTTTTTGCCTGGGATAGGAGATCATGATTCAGTTGCGGCTCAATCCGTCAGGTATGTCAGCAACAGGGTCAAAATTTTCAAACCCGGTGTATTGGCTTCAAAAGAAGACACGGCAAAACTGGAACCCGGTCAAGCGGAAATAGTCGAAGCCGCGCCGGGACAGACAGACACATCCGGAGAATCGCCGAATTTATCTGAATTAACAACAGAGGAAATAGGAGCGTTGTCGCCGGAAGAACAAAATGAACTTTTTCTGGGGGCTGCCGGTCGATTTTACACCCGAGAAGGGAAAGTGGACCCCTTTGAACCGTTTCTTCGCGTGCCTGAGGCGGAAGTCTCGAATTCCGAACAGGAAAAACTTCAAATACGACCGCCCCAGACACCGCTGGAGAAATTCGATTTGGACCAGTTGAAACTCACGGGGATATTGGTGTCGCCGGCCAAAATCCGGGCGCTGATTGAAGAGACGTCCGGAAAAGGGTACATTATTAGTGAAGGAACTTATATCGGGAATAAGGGCGGTCAGGTCACTAAGATAGCAAATGACCGGGTGGTTGTTGAGGAAAAATATCTTGATGTTTTAGGGAAGGTTGCTGTCAGGGAGATTGAGTTAAAATTAAGACCGGATGAGGAATAAAAAACTTCAGACACAAGCTGGAGAAACAACAATGCATGATATGAGAAAGACAATGTCGGGGATAAAAATCGGGTGCTACAATTTACTGGTGATACTGATTTTTTTATTATTGATCGGATGCGCATCCATGACCGGTAAAGAGGCAGCCGAAGAAGTCACACCGGAAACCGCTGCGGTTAAGGCCGAGCAGAAGCAGATCACCGGTATCAATTTTACCGGCACAGACCCTGCAGGGGCAGGCAACCGGGTTCTTCTGACCGCCAGCCAGCAGTTGGAATATACTTCCATAAAGCAGCGTGATCCGTTGGGTATTATTTTTTATTTTCCGGAAACAACTCTCGGACAGGTGCAGTCCCAATACACGCCTGACAGCGACATTATCGCATCCGTTAAAACCGCCATATCTCCGGATCAAAATGGGGCCCGTGTGGAAGTGGTTTTGAAGAAGGATGCGGCATATGAGGTTAAGCGGACGGGTAATGATATTGAAATTCTCTTTGCCGCCAAAGCAAAACCGTCTACAGAAGAACAAACAGCCGCTTTAAAATCGCAGTCAGCATCTGAGATGGATTCCGCGGGATCCAAGGCCGCTCCATCCGGTTTCGAAGGCGCGGATAAGCCATTGGTAAAAGAGACAAAACCCCAGCGCTCGCCGAAGGCCACGTCTTCCAAAGGACCTTCAGTCATCCAACGGCTTGATTTTTCAAGTGAAACTTCCGGAAAATCGTCTGTGATAGTGGGAACAAGTTTGCCTGCGGAATACGAGTTAACCAAAATATCCGACCGCACCCTGAAGTTGAGAATTTTCAATAGCCGGCTGCCTGAGTTCCGCCAGCACCGCCCCCTGATCACAACCCGATTTGCCAGCGCCATTGACCGGATCAGCCCGATTCAGGCCACGGATGCCGATGCAACTGATATTGTCATTGAATTGCGGGAACTGGTGCCCTACAGACCTGCTCAAGAAGGGTCTGTCATCACGCTCTCTTTTGATGCATCTTCGGTTGAGCCGAAAAAAGTTGATCCGACCCAGCTGCCGGATTGGCAGAAAACGCTTGCTCAGAGTTCGGCGCCTGCCGCCATGCCAACGACAACCCCAATGCCCGGCGACTCAAAGCCAGTGATACAGTCTGTGTTAGAGCCAGCAGAAGATCTTCCGGTGAAAGTTGAAGATCAAGCGCCTCCGGAACTTTCAGATAAAAAAGTATATACGGGGCAGAAGATCGCTCTGGATTTTTATGAAACCGATATCAAAAATGTGTTCCGTATTCTCCAGCAGGTCAGCGGAAAGAATTATGCGGTTGACAAGGATGTAACAGGCGAAGTCACTATTGCCTTGGAAAAACCGGTACCCTGGGATCAGGTATTGGATCTCATATTGCAGATGAATGATCTTGGTAAAAAGGAACAGGGGGATATTATCCGGATCGCCAAAACAGCCAAATTGAAAAAAGAAGAAGAGGAGATGGCCGCGAAAATTGCCGCCATCCGGGCCAAAGAAGATGAAAAAAAGCTTCTGGAGCCCATTGAAATAGAGTTTATTCCCGTCAACTACGCTACGGCAAAGTCGGAAGTTTTGCCCAAGATCAAAAATATGATCACCAAGCAGCGAGGGTCCGTGGATGTGGATGAGCGCAACAATCAACTCATCATCCAGGATACGCGGAAAGTCATCGAAAAAGTCAAAGGGGTGATTTATGAAATCGATAAAGTAACCCCCCAGGTGCTGATTGAAGCGCGCATTGTTGAAGTCCGGGAAAATTATGAGCGCGAATTGGGGATCGCATGGGGCGTCAGCGGCGAAGATATTTATAAGGACAGTCTTGACGGCATGTATTCATATAATGCCGCGATTAACATCCCGGCCAATCTCCCGGCGCGCAACATGCTGGATTTTAATTTCACCCGTCTGGATGCGTGGGGGACTCCTATTGTTTTGGACGCAGCATTGAGAGCCATGGAACAACTGGGTGAAGGCAAAATTATTTCATCTCCCAAGATATTGACATTGGATAACAAGGAAGCGGTGATCAAACAGGGCCAGGAAGTGCCCTACACTGAGACAAATGAAGAAGGCACCAATACGACAAAATATGCGGAAGCGCTTCTGGAGCTTACGGTGACACCCCACATGACTCCGGATAAGCGGATTTCCATGAAGGTTAAAACGACAAAAGATGAAATTACGGGATACAGCCCGGATAACCAGCCGATACTGTCGATCAACCAGGCGGAAACCGTTCTGCTGGTTGAAGACGGCGCCACGGTGGTGATCGGCGGGGTCGCAAAATCGACCCAGACGGAAGTTGAAAGCGGGTTCCCGGTTTTGAAAGACATTCCCCTGCTGGGCTGGATGTTTAAAAGCATAAACAACAAGACTGAAAAACAGGAACTGCTGATTTTCATGACGCCTAAAATCGTTCAGCTCGAGCAAAAGAATCTGGTAACAATTGAGCAATAGAGATTTTTCAATTAATCATAGAAAATTAAAGCCACAGATTGAGTGAAAGGAAATATTCCATGAGACACATGTATGCAAAGATAACTTTTCGGATTCTCCTTGTAAGTTTTCTTGCATTGATGCTTATAGGGTGCGGCGAGTCGGGAAGCCCGGGCGGGTCCAGCGGACCGGGCGTAACCGCGACGATCGGCCTGAGCGCGGATGCGGATTCATTGCCTGCGGACGGGATAACATCCACCACGATCAGGGCTTCCATGGTAGACTCAACCGGCACTCCGGTATATGAGCAGACATCGGTTGTCTTTCGCACCAATCTGGGGACATTCAGAAACGGTTCCACGGAATATAAGATTAAAACTGCCGACGATTCAGGTTCAGTGCTTGTCCAGTTGATTTCCGGAACCGCCTCGGGCACCGCGGAAGTGTGGGCGGAATCCAATAAAGTCAAACAGAAAATTGAAGTGAAGTTTTTTGACCCGCACAAGGTCGGGACCATCGCCTTGCGCACCGGCAGCGCCTCCATTACCGCGGACGGCATGAGCCAGGTTTCTATTACAGCAACAGTAACGGACGCCAAAGGGAACCCTGAAGACAACGCCACGGTAAAGTTTAACACCTCCCTGGGTTATTTTATGGTTGCCAATCCCCTGCCGGGAATTACTGAAAAGACCACCACAGCCATTACCGATGTGGACGGCGAAGCCACGGTCATGCTGGTCAGCAGCACCAACATCGGCACAGCCACCATTTTAGCTTCGCTTAACGGACTTAACGCCACCACGTCCGTGATTTTCACCGCCGGCGAAGCCAAAACCATCTCCTTACGCGCGGCGCCTTCAGTCATCAGGCCAAATGGCGCCAGCAACCTCTTTGCCACACTCCAGGACATCAATGGCAACCCGGTTGAAGGAAAATCCGTTGTATTTTCCCAACTGGTCAATGTCAGCGAGGGAACCATAAATCCCTTAAGCGATACGACCGATGTCAATGGGGAAGCCCAGGCGATCTACACTGCCGGAAAAGATCCGGGAGAAAACATTATTCAAGCCGCGCTTTCCAGCGATCTTTCTTTAAAAGCCACCAAGGCCATCGTGGTGGATCCGGGCGCCATTGTCGTGGGCAGCATTTCATTGACGGCCGGCGCCACATCACTGGTGGCCGATGGATTGGGCAAGGTCAAAATCCGGGCTTCGGTTCTGGATATCGACGGGGCTGAAGCCGTTGGAAAGACCGTTAATTTCACCACCACCGCGGGCCTGGTGATCCCGGCCAGCGGCAAAACCAGCGATCTTGGTCTGGCTGAAACCATGCTTCAGGCCACCACCATCGCTGGGCCGGTCACGGTCAGGGCCGAATGCGACGGGTTCATCGCCGAGGTGAAAGTTGAGCTTATCCCCGGGCCGGCGGATCATATTCTGATGTACGCGTTTCCGAATGTGGTGCCGCCCAACGGCGCGTTTAAAACCGCCGCTATTATAATGGACAAGTACAACAACCGGATCGATGATCAGCGGCTGATTTTGCAGGTGCGAAAAGTCGGCAATCCTGCGATCATTGATTCAGCCGAGTTGACCCCCGATCAGGCGGAAGACGGAGTGTACCGGTTTGACTGGACCGCCGCATATGGAACCGAAGACCTGGAAATTACAGCCAAGGTCAACAACGGCGTATCTGAAACAGTCACCATTGACGTGGATGAAAACGCCATTATTGTCGGATCAATTACCGTCATCGCCGGCGCGGAATCCATAGAGGCAGACGGGAAATCAAGCGTTGCCATCCGGGCCACGGTGCTCGATTTTGCCGGCAATCCGGCCCAGGGCATCACCGTGAACTTTTCAACCACCCTGGGGACCTTGAGCAGCGCTCAGGAAAAAACAGATCAGAACGGGTTTGCGCAAATCAAGTTGACTTCGGGCACGGTTTGGGGAACCGCCACCGTGACGGCCAATGCCAATGGATTTATCGGACAGGCCAAAGTACTTTTTACCACGGGCAGGGCCGCCGGCTTGTATCTTACGGCCATGCCGGATATCGTCCTGCCCGGCGGGCAGTCCACCATTATTGCAGAGCTTCGCAATTCGGTCGGCGAGCCGGTGGTGGGCGAAGTTCTGTATTTTAATATTTATGAAAATAATACCCTGGCTTCCTTAGACGCCATTCAGGGCATCACCGATACCAACGGCCGGGTCACGATCAAGTATACAGCCGGGGTTATTATCCCGGCAGGTTGCAGCGCCTGCTGTCAGGGCGATCGCATCCGGGCCACCCTGGCCAGCGACAGTTCCGTCCGGGCCACAACCTGCGTAACGGTCGCCATCCCCACCGGCAACGTGGGCTATATGACATTGACATCAGCTAAAACCAGCCTGCCGGATGACGGCGTCAGCTCCACCGCGGTAACCGCCAAGGTATTTGACACCGCAGGATTTTCCATGCCCGAAGGCACGCCCATCACATTCTCAACGACCGTGGGAACATTTCCGGGAGGTACCGATCCGGACGCCGGCGGCCCCATCACCAGCCAGGTAACATTAACCACCCTGGATGACACCGGCACCATCATCACTTCCCTGATCGCGCCCCTTGGACCCGTTCCCCCCGGCACGGTGGCGGAGATCAGGGCGGTTTGCGGCGGGGTTTCTCAACTGCTTTATATCATTATTATTGATGATTCGCTTGCAGTAAGTTCCATTACCCTTACCGCCAACCCGACCAGTCTGCCCGCTGACGGCCTGAGTTCTTCGGCCATTACCGCCGTGGTGAGAGACAACCTGGGCAATCCTGTGCCCGCCGGCACGCCGGTGACATTTACAGTGACCGGTCCAATTGGTCCTGACGGGTGCGTATTTACGAATGACGCTACAGCGATTACAGTGTATACGTCTGATACATCCGGCAGAGTGATTACTGCGCTGATCGCAGGAACAGACCCCGGCATTGCAACTGTCACCGCTGCTGCCGGAAGTTTGACCCAGGCGATTCAAATTCCGATTCTGGAAGGAAACATCGGCAGTCTGACGTTGACGGCCAATCCGGCCAGCATCCCGGCTGACGGGGCCACCTCATCGGCCATCACCGCCACGCTGAGGGACAGCAATGGCAACCCCATGCCCATTGGCACCGAAGTTGTGTTTGCCACCACATTGGGAACCTTTCCCGGCGGTGAAGACCCGGATGGCCCTGGGCCTCTTCCCTTTGAGGTGACATTGCCGATCACCAATGCCAGCGGCACCATCCTCACATCACTGATATCCGCCGTCTCCCCTGGTTCCGCCACAGTAACAGCCACTTATGGCGGTCTTTCCCAGTCGGTGGTGGTCATCATGACCGAAACAACCATTCCTGTTGCAGAAAGTCTGTCTTTATCCACGACCAAGACAACCGTTCAAACCAATGGTTCGGATTCAGCAACAATTACAGCGCTTGTGCTGGATGAAAACAATGCGCCCGTTGCAGGCGCCACCGTTAACTTTACCAGTGACGGCGGACAGATCAGTGCGGCAAATGTTGTGACCAATGCCAGTGGCCAGGCCATTATAACGTTCAGCTCCGGGCCTGATAAATTTAACCATACGGTCACCATAACCGCCAGCATTAATGCGCTGTCCGCATCGATTCCGATCGTGCTTTATGGAACCCAGCTTACCCTTACGCCGGCTACCGCCCAGCTCAGTGTGGGAGGGCCTCCCTTCGATACGCAGCAAATTATCGTAAAGGCAATTGATGCAGGCGGCATTCCGATTTATAATGCGAGCATTGCCATTGCCTTTAATCCCGGAGCAAGCGATGCCACCCTGACGCCGGCGGCTGGCGATTATACCACCAATTATGCCGGGGAAATTTCTTTGCTATTGACTGCCGCGGATGACGCCGGGACAGCGACCGTTTCGGCCGATGGTCTGAACACATCTGCAGAAGGAACCTATGTTCTTGGTGATCCGGTCGATATTTTCCGGATAACCGCCCCAAGCACCAGTCCGTACTCGGCCCCGGCCGATGGTTCGGAAGTTAATGTGACAGTCCATGCGGGCGGCCTGCTTGCCGGGCAATGGATTGTATTAACCACTTCATTTGGCACATGGACAGGATCACCGACCAACACGGTTTATCGTCAGCTTTCAGCAGCCAATGATGATATCACGGTGCCGATTTCCTCGAACTTAGCCGGCACGGCAACGATTCAGGCCTATAGCTTTGATGACCCGACAATAATGGATTTTGCCCAGATCTCTTTTTACAATCCTGCCAGCAAGGCGTGCAATATTGTTATAGACGCTTCCCAGACCAATATTCTACCCAGCACGGGAACAACGGAATACAGTCTTGTGGTCAAGGCCAAGGTCTATGACTGCTTTGGCTCACCGGTCGGTGGCGCTATAGTTGATTTTTACCTGACCAATACAACCGGCGGTGGAGAGTATCTGACTCCGGTGTCTGCGATTACCAATTCAGCCGGGATCGCTGAATCCACCTTCACCTCCGGGACATTGTCAACCGGAAGCGCTCCGTCATCTGCAGTGGTGGTTCATGCCCGGGTGGCAACCCCTGCGGCCTGCACGCCGGAAGTCATCACAATTACATGCAATGCTGATGTCGGCGGCAATCTGGGTGGTGATTATTTCACCCTTTCCTCGGCAACTGATGATTATTATGTCTGGTATGATGTTGCCGATGGCAGTACGGATCCTGGCACGATTGTTCCTGCACTGGCCGCTTTCACCGGAATCGAAGTAAATATTGCAACAAATGCTTCTGCCAATGCAGTGGCTGCTGCAACCAGGGCAGCCATTAATTCTACGCCAGGGTTTGAGGCCTCTGTAGCAGCAAATGTAGTTACCGCTGAAACTTGCGGGAACGTAACTGACGCAGGGGTGGCAGGTAATACCACCGGTTTTGGAATTGCAGTAGCCGACGGGTCTGGCGATGCTTATAAAGAAGATACCATCGCGATTACGATCGGCGGAGCGGTTGCCAATATTGCGATTGGATCTGCTACTGTCATAACGTCTGCTCAAGATGAAACACTATATGAACTCCCGGTCACTGTGCTGGTGGCAGATACCAACGGCAATCCGGTTCCAGGGGTGCTGGTGTCTTTGAGCCTGAAACCATCATTATTTAGAACTGGCC
>JALOPH010000266.1 GCA_025453995.1 Desulfobacterales bacterium | reverse complement strand
TTTTTTCATCGGCGAGGTCTGCCTTGCAAAATCAAGAAGACTTTGGACGATTTTGCGGCATCTCAGGGCTTCTTTTGAAATCGTTTCCAGTTCTGAATATATAGGGTCTTTTTTATCAAGATCCTCCTGGATCAGCATGGCCGATGTCAGGATGGTGGTCAGCGGATTGTTGATTTCATGGGCGATGCCGGCTGACAGCCGGCCGATGGACATGAGCTTTTCCTGCTGCATCATGGTTTTCTGGCTTTTGATTTCCTTGGTGATATCCCGGGATATTTCAATGACGCCCTTGACCTCATTGTTTTCCATAAACGGGTAGCACGATATGGAATAATACAATTCATTGCCGTTTTTATCTAAGTGGACATGGGTGGTTTTGCATGGTTTGCCGGTGGCGAGCGTCTGGCTTAACGGGCAGGGGTGAAGGCTGCCGTCGCACGGCGTATCCTGATGATGGGTGATCTCATAGCAGAAATGGCCGATGGCGTCTTCCCTTTTGAGGCCCAGCCTGTTTAACAGAGAATCATTGATGTCGGATATGGTGCAGTCTGTTTTGATCACCATGGTGTCTTCTTCAATCAGGTTGTTGATCATCACCTCGTATATGTTCCGGGATTCAAGGAGCTTCATCCGGGCTTCCTGCTCTTTTTGGGATATGCGTGAAATCTCCCAGAAAAGAAGCGCGGTGGTATGGGCGATGGCCCGGACGTTCTTTTTTTTCTTGGCCAGAATATCATTGTAAACATCAAGATTCCCGGTGAGTTCGATGATCAGGTCAATATCCTCCCTGTCAAAGAAATCATTGTAATCATTGGTCACAAACAGGCCTCTGTTTCTGGCTTCCGTCAGACAGACAGCACCGTTGTTGATATCCGCCACTGCGACAATTTTGGGTGAAAATACATGAAACTGATGGGTGGTTATGAAATTCATCAAATACAGACATTTAGAACCGCCACCGACGATTGCGATATTCATTCTTAACTCCACGCTGACTCTGATAAGGTTTTATGGACTTATTGATTGCTGGAATTTATTCTATTATAAAAAATCGAATAAAAGAAGAATATTTTGTACTCAAAGACTGTTTCATCAGGTTGGCCTTATTTTCCGTGAGACATGTTCCCGTAGTTTTTTAAAGTTGATTTTCAATTAAGAAAAGGTATATAAATTTTTTTCTTCCAAAAATTGTGAAATGTCGAAAACACTCTTCTGAAAATAAATGTCGGTGGAGGTATCTAATGTTTAAAATAGTTAAAAGAGAAGAAATGGCGGGCGCAACCGTTATTTTAAATGAAATTGAAGCTCCCAAAATTGCCGCGAAAGCCAAGCCCGGTCAGTTCGTCATCATCAAAGCCAACGAAACCGGAGAGAGAATACCCTTGACCATTTCAGATATTGACAAGGATAAGGGGACGATCACCATTATATACATGGTGGTGGGGAAATCCACCGCTCTGTTTAAAACCCTGCAGGTTGGTGACGCCTATCAGGATGTGATCGGCCCTCTGGGCAAGCCGACACACATTGAAAAGGTCGGCACTGTCGTGTGCGTGGGCGGGGGGACCGGCATTGCGGTTTTGTATCCCATCACCAGGGGATTCAAAAAAGCCGGCAATAAGGTCATCAGCATCATCGGCGCGCGCAACAAGGATCTGCTGATCCTGGAAGACAAGATGCGCGCGGTGTCCGACGAGCTTCATGTGTGCACGGATGACGGCTCATATGGACGAAAGGGCTTTGTCACCGATGCGTTGAAGGATGTTTTGAAATCCAGTCCTGTGCATATGGCCGTGGCCATTGGCCCGGTTCCCATGATGAAATTTGTGTCTGTTGTGACCAGGGAATTTAATGTCAAAACTTTAGTCAGCTTAAATCCCATCATGATCGACGGCACCGGCATGTGCGGCGGATGCCGGGTCACCGTGGACGGCAAAACCCAGTTTGCCTGCGTGGACGGACCGGAGTTTGACGGGCATCAGGTGGATTTTGACGGCCTGATCAAAAGGCTTCGGGCCTATGAAGAAGATGAGCGGAAGGCATATGATGAATTTTGCAGAATAAGGGCCGCCCAATAAGAATGCGCTATAGTTGCGTATGATATTTGAGTTGGACCTTTGGAACGGACGGATTTGATGGAGGGAATCATGGCTGAACAGACATCCAAAAAAGAAAAAACGCCCCGGCAGTCCATGCCGGAACAGAAACCTGAGATTCGACGCAGAAATTTTGACGAAGTGCCCCTGGGGTATGATGCTGAAACAGCAATCAGGGAAGCATCCCGGTGCCTTCAATGCAAAAAACCTTCATGTGTGAGCGGATGCCCGGTGGAGGTCGATATTCCCGGATTCATTCAACTGATTGTCGAGAAGAATTTTAAAGGCGCCATTCGGAAAATCTGGGAAAAGAACAGCCTGCCGGCGGTATGCGGCCGGGTATGTCCCCAGGAAATACAATGCGAGGGCGAATGCATTGTCGGCAAGAAGGATGCTCCGGTGGCCATCGGCAACCTGGAACGGTTTGTGGCCGACCAGGAGCGGCTTCATGGATCAGGCGAGCTCCCCAAGACCCAGTCACCGACCGGCAAAAAAGTGGCGGTGGTGGGGTCCGGTCCTTCGGGTCTTACGGTTGCCGGCGACTTGCTGCTTAAAGGCCATGATGTGACCATATTGGAAGCATTCCACAAACCCGGCGGGGTTCTGGTATACGGGATTCCCGAATTCAGGCTGCCCAAGGAGATTGTCGCCTCTGAAATCGCGTTTATGGAAAAATTCGGTTTAAAAGTCGAGTGCAATACCGTGGTCGGCAGCACCGTGAGTCTCGATGAACTCTTTGAGCAGGGCTATGACGCTGTTTTTGTGGGAGTGGGCGCCGGTTTGCCGAGTTTTCTGAACGTGCCGGGAGAAAATCTCATCGGCATTTATTCGGCCAATGAATACCTCACCCGGGCCAACCTCATGAAGGGATATCTTTATCCCCAATACGACACCCCTATTATTAAAGGAAAGAATGTGGTGGTATTCGGCGCAGGCAACGTGGCCATGGATTCGGCGCGAACGGCCATGAGGCTGGGCGCGGACAGGGTCAGGATCGTTTACCGGCGCTCAAAAGCTGAAATGCCGGCCCGTGCCGCGGAAATCCATCACGCGGAAGAAGAAGGCATTGAATTCTACTTGTTGACCGCACCGGTGCGGTTTATCGGCGATGAAAAAGGCCGGCTCATTCAGATGGAAGGGCTGAAAATGGAGCTGGGCGAACCCGATGCTTCCGGCAGACGACGTCCGGTGCCCATCAAGGGCTCGGAATTCATCCTGGACTGCGACCTGGCAGTTGTGGCCGTGGGCGCGGGCGCAAACCCGCTGCTGACCAAATCCGATCCGGACATTCATCTCAATAAATGGGGGTACATTGTGGCGGACCCGGATACCGGCAAGACCACTAAAAAAGGGGTCTGGGCCGGCGGGGACATTGTCACCGGCTCGGCCACGGTGATCCTGGCCATGGGAGCGGGTCGGAAATCCGCCAATTCAATTCATAATTATCTGACCTGGGGCTGGTAGTATGATTGCGTACCAATTGACCGTCCCCACGGAAAACACACCGGGCAAACTCGCCCAAGTATCGGGCGTTCTGACAAGGGAAAAGATCAATATCCGGGCCATCACCATATCGTCTTTCGGCCAGCGGGGGTTTTTCAATATCCTGGTGGATGACCCCAGGCTGGCCCAGAAGGCCCTGACCAAAGAAGGCATAGAATCGAACCTCAAGCCGGTCATCGCCGTGATCATTGACGACAGGCCCGGCGGCATGGACAAACTGGTCCATCTGCTGGCAAAACAAGGCATCAACATTGAAAACGCCTACGGGTTTGTCCTGGAAAGCAACAAAACCGCAGTGTTTGTGGTGGATGTTTCCGACCCGGAATCCGCCCAGAAGCTGCTGAAAGACAATCATTTCAAAATGCTCAGCGCCGAAGCGCTGGCGACCATAGAGCCTTTCCATTACATGAAATATTAATGGCTTCTTGAAATTCCAACTGCTGCGTCAATGTCATTCCCGTAAACAAAGGCTTGCTTTAAAGTCCCCCTTTGAAAAAGGGGGATTAAGAGGGATTTTAATCTTTACATGAAATCCCCCCAACCCCCCTTTGCGAAAGGGGGGCTTAAGTTAACGAAATTGGCTGCTGCGTTATGCTTCATCTCTCGTCATTTAACGTATATTGAATACGCCTCATTCCTCGAGATTTGCATGTCTTGCGTTTGGAGTTTTTTCCGCAGCCATTCAAATTTAGGGGACGTTTATCGGATCAAGCCGGGCAGGAAGAGCGCGATCTGGGGAAAGGGGATCAGGAGAAATGTGGCGATGATCATGGCGATCAGGAGCGGGACCACGCCTTTGAAG
>JALOPH010000265.1 GCA_025453995.1 Desulfobacterales bacterium | reverse complement strand
TTCCGAGGATAAGGGAAACTTCCCATGATGGTAGCGCCGCCAGTTGTATTCGTCGTTGTAACTTTCTGCCAGATAATTGCGCCCATATAGTCAAAACCAACTGTCTCGCAGAATTTGATGATTTCAGTCCTGATTGGAATAACTTTATACCGCCCGTAATAAACAGAACGGGCAAACTGATCTCCAATATTAACACAAAGCCGACAACCCGGACTCAAAACCCTGTGGCATTCTTTCCATACAAGGTTCAAATTGTTAATATAGCTTTCGTAAGTTTCATGAAAGCCGATCTGTCCATCAGAGCCATAATCTTTTAACTGCCAGTATGGAGGAGAGGTTATGATCAGGTGAACAGATTTATCCGGCACAAGATTCATTTGTCGGCTGTCGCCATTAATTATTTTATGTGCGGTTTTCAATTATTTGCTCCATGAATTTCTTTCAGAGTTATTAATCCCTCAACAATATATTATGTTTGCGGTTGTAATAAAGCAAAACCCGTAATGTTATCATGCAACCGCGTGGCCGAGTTATCGGTCAGTTCAAACAACACCACTTCCATCACATGCCAGACCTTCACTCCGGCCCGCACGCAGCCGGTGACGGTTTGATCGTTTCGGCCGCAGGCCATGTGCATGTGAAGGACCGGATGGCCGTCTTTGTCCGGGAAGATTGTTCCCACTCCGGATACTTCGCACACATCTGCCAATTCATGGATCATGGGCACAATTTTTTCCGACCGTCCTTGTTCTGGGCCAACCACCAGGCGGCTTTTCACATCAGCCCCGCCCAGAATAATCAGCGCGGCAGAATGAATGCCATGCGCCTTGGCAAAGGCCTCGATGGATTCGTGGACAATATCGCCATCCTCCAGCCGGAGGATAAAAGTTCGTCCCTGTTTGGCTTCACAAAATTTCATTAATTACAGCCTTGCCTTTCATTGTAATTCGTAATTATTTCTACGCCCCGGCTTTTTAAAATGGTTTAAAGTCAATTGGTTTAAGCACGTTAGATTGCTTCAGGCACTTTAAACTTCAGTTATTTCTTTTCCGCCCCATGCTGATAGGATCGGATGCCGTCGGGAAGATTGACAAACCCCCGGCCGCTATATGGAAGAAGCTTTCCCACGCAGAATGCTTCCGGAAGATGCGCCTTAATTTTTTCAAATACCTCAGGCCGGCAGGCAAACAGCAGTTCATAATCCTCGCCGCCGGAAAGCATGAGCATCCGGGGATCAAGGTTTGCACTGCGGCAATAGGCTCCCAGCACAGAGTCGATCTTGAATCCGGCCGGATCAAATTCAACGGATACATGGGAGGCATTCGCAATATGGCCCGCATCTCCGGCCAGTCCGTCGCTGATATCCATCACGCATCGCACGCCGTGTGCTGCCAGTATTTGAGCCGCGTCAAACCGCGCAGTCGGTTCGATAAATTTTCTGATCAATTCCGGAAACCCCGTTTTACGGGCCATCAGGCAGGAAAGTCCGGCCAGTGAAAGACCGATGGGGCCGCTGACGTATAATCCATCGCCCGGCTTTCCGGCAGACCTTAAGGGAAAGATATCCGGGTCGCCTTCGCCAACGGCAAACAGGTCAATGGAAAACTCAGAGCCAGCCGAAATGTTGCCTCCGCCAAGGACCGCCTCGTGACAATTGACGGCGGCGCTGATTCCCTTGTAAAGTGATTCCAACATTTCATCGGTCATATGGGAAGGGATGGAGAGGTTGACAAACAGGGCCAAGGGCCGGGCATAGGAGGCGGCCAGATCGCTGAAGGTGATTTCAACGGATTTTCGGCCGACCTCTTCCATCGTCTGCCAGTCCAGCCGGAAATGGAAGTTTTCCTTCTGGGTGTCTGTGGTGATCACCGGATTGCGGATGGATGCGAGCAGCGCCGCGTCATCACCGGGCGGGGCTTTGATAATCGCATCGAAGGATTCATGACGGCTTGGAACACTTAAAATTTTGTCAATAAGCTTGAATTCATCCTGCCAGGGGGCTGCCAGCGCACGGGGAGAACACCCGCAGGCTGTTGCAATCCCGGATGCCCGCTGCAGCGGATCATCGGCGCGTGAAATCGCGCTGATCATGCAGACACCCGCAGCCCCCTGGGCAAAACATCCGGCGATATTGTCCGCCTTAATCCCGCCGATGGCCGCCACCGGAAGCGGCGTCAGATCTATAATGCGCCTGAGTCCTGCCAAACCGATCACATCTTTGGCATCGGCCTTGGTGCCGGTGGGAAAAACAGGCCCCGCGCCGATATAATCGCAGTCCGTAAGATCGGTTCCATGAAGCTCTTCAGGGGTGGAAACGGACGCCCCGACAATAGCGCCAGAACCCAGAATCTGTCTTGCCATATGCAGCGCCGCATCCTTCTGGCCCAGGTGAACGCCGTCGGCATCAAGGGCCTTCGCAAGGAGAATGTCGTCATTGACGATGAACAGGACCTGATTGGTTTTGCATAACTGCTGGATTTCCTTTGCTTCTGCAAAGTCAGACAAAGAAAAGGATTTGTTCCGGTATTGAACGGCGGTTGCGCCGGATTGGATGGCGATTTTCGCCTGGTCCAGCGCTGTTAACCCCTGCGCAGCATCATCGGTGATGAAATAGAATCGTAACCGGTTTTTGAAGTGCAATAATGAATCCATATGATTGATCAATTTTTTTAAATAAAGAATTCAGAAGCCCAAAGCCAGAATAGTGTAAAGACTTTTTTTCTTATTCTGAATTCTGCCTCCTGGCTTCTGGATTCTTATGCTTATCCATTCACAAGAATCGATAAACAAGATGAAAACTCTCAAGTTGAATTCGAGGCTTATTTACTTGAACAGTTTCGCCCATTCCATGAACCGCTGGGCTTTGTCTGAACCGTATTTTTCAAGGCCCTTGAGCACGTCATCCAGAGGCATTTCTTTGCCGTTGCTGCTGTTTTTTTTTGAAAAAAATTTATCCGCATAGCATACAATCTGCTCTTCAAGTGTGACCGGAACCATGTCCCTGAAGGGGAGTGGAAGATTCCGGGATTTGATTTCCTCAATCGTCAACCCGACCCCCACATGTCGCTCACACACCAGTGCGTGGCGCGGCCACCCTTTGTCTTCCATGAGCTTTCTGCCCAGAACACCGTGGCATACATAGCGATGCTTTCCTTTACACCCGATGGACGGCGCATCGGTGAATAAGATGCCGATGTCATGGAGCATGGCCGCCTCCTCGATGAAACTGAGGTCCGGATTCAAATGGGAAACGCAACTGGCCACGGAAAGAGCTTTTTCAGCGACAGCCTTTGAATGGACGATCAGGATCTCACGGGAAAGAGATCCCGGTGCGTAGAATTCATTAATAATGTCAACCGGGTTCATCAATTCTTCCCCGAAAGCAGCACTCCCTCGATAAACGGGTCCAGGTCGCCGTCCAGTACCCGGTCCACATTGCCGATTTCAAGATTGATCCGGTGGTCTTTGATCATCTGGTAGGGATGGAGGACATAGGATCGGATCTGGTTTCCCCAGGCGATATCCCCTTTGGTGTCATGCATGGCCTGAAGCTTTTCTTCCTGTTTGCTCTTTTCCAGTTGGTGAAGGCGGGCCCGCAGCACCTTCATGCAGAGCTCCCGGTTGCGGATCTGGGATTTTTCCTGCTGGCTCTGGGCCACTATCCCCGTGGGGATATGCGTGATGCGCACCGCGCTGCTGGTCTTATTCACGTGCTGACCGCCCGAGCCGCTGGCCCGGAACGTGTCGATGCGCAGGTCCTTTTCGTCGATTTCAATGACGATTTCTTCATTTAATTCAGGATAGACAAAGACCGATGAAAATGAGGTGTGCCGCTTGCCGTTGGCGTTAAACGGAGAGATCCTCACCAGCCGGTGGACGCCGGCTTCGGCCTTAAGGTAGCCGAATGCATAGTCCCCTGACGCGGAAAAGGTCACTCCTTTAATGCCGGCTTCTTCACCTTCCTGCAGATCGATGAGATTTAACTTAAACCCTTTTCGCTCCACCCAGCGGGAATACATGCGAAACAGGATTTCCGTCCAGTCCTGGGCTTCGGTGCCGCCGGCGCCGGCGTTTATGGATACTATGGCGTTGTTTTTATCATCCTCCCCGTCAAGCATCAGCTCCAGCGAAAAGGAGCTCAGTCGTTTTTCAATGGCCACAGCCATGCGGCCTGCCTCTTCAATGGAGGCGGTATCAGATTCTTCGATGCCCAAATCCAGGAGCACCTCGCACTCCTCGACTTCTTTGAAAAGGGCTTTCCAGCGGTCGACTTTTGCATTAAGTGAGGACCGTTCCTTCAAAACGGTTTTAGCGGTTTCCGGATCATCCCAGAAATTGGCGGCAGCCATCTTTTTTTCAATTGCATCCAGCTGCCGGGTGATGGATTCAATGTCAAAGATACTCCTTTAACTG
>JALOPH010000081.1 GCA_025453995.1 Desulfobacterales bacterium | reverse complement strand
ATGGCGAAGGCGTCGGGCCGGTCGCACAGTTGACGCATTTGGCCAAAATCCGTGCAATAGTTGTCTTTCCGGTGCCCCGCGGTCCGGAAAAAAGAATCGCATGGGCCAGCCGTCCGGAAACAATTGCATTGCTTAGCGTCCGGGTGACATGATCCTGCTTGACGACTTCCTCAAAAGTCTGAGGCCGGTATTTAAGCGATAAAACCTTATAGCCCATAGAATGATTTCGACTGATTGTTGATGTATATTTTTCCAGTCATTATCAAAGTGAATACCCTTTTTTTCAACAAAAAAAATGGAAATAACCGGCTGTGGGCATAAAAGGAATGAGAGAAAAACAGTCAGGCAATATAATGTTTGGCGGAGAGAGAGGGATTCGAACCCTCGGTGCCCTTTCAGACACACACGCTTTCCAGGCGTGTACCTTCAGCCTCTCGGCCATCTCTCCGCTGTCTCAAATTTTATGGTGCATGATCGCGTTTTGAATTGAATAAAGCAATATTCAACACTCTGGCGGAGAGGGTGGGATTCGAACCCACGATTCCGGGTTCACGGAATACCGCTTTTCGAGAGCGGCGCCTTCAGCCTCTCGGCCACCTCTCCCCTCATGGACCGCCACCGCTGCTTCCATTACTGGAAAAAATTATTAATTAATAAAATATAAATTCAAAGTCGTTCACTATCAGCGGAATGCTGTGATAAGTTTAGGTCACATATCTATTTTAAAAATTGGTGTCAATTAAAAACTCGATATTTACACAGGTGAAAACATTTTTTTAATCCTATCGGAGTAGGCCCCCTCTTCATTATATATCGTTAAGGGCGGAAGAACAGTTAGGCCGGGCTTTCCGCCTTTGACGCCTTCAATCAGACATCGAATGGCGTTCGTGCCAGATTTCGAATGGATCATGCACAGTTTTTTGGGTTCAATTTTTAACGTACGCATACAATTTAAAACGCTGATCAGGCGACGGGTCGGATAGATCGTGAGGAATTTCCCTCCCCGGCAAAGAACCCGTTCTGCGGTAAGGATCAGATCTTCAAGGGTCATGGCAATTTCATGGCGCGCAATCGCAAGCTGGTCGTTGGCGTTGATTCTGCCGGAACCTGTTTCCCGATGGGGCGGGTTGCAGACGACTGTATTGACGCGACCAGAAATCAGTGAAGGGTTTATCTGTTTAGCATCGAAGTTTAAAATGCGGATACGGTGATGCATGTTGTTATCGGCTATATTCGACATGGCGATATCGGCCAGTTCTTTCTGGATTTCAATGCCGACTATCGTGCTTTCCGGATACCGATACGCCAGAATCAGGGAGATGATCCCGCATCCGGTGCCGATATCCAGAAGGCGAGCACCGGATTCTAATTCTGTAAGGTTTGCAAGAAGAATTGCATCAATGGAAAAACGGTAACCCGATTTTGATTGTTTGACTTTGAGTTTTCCGTTTAAGAATGCATCGTGGGTTATTTTCGGAGTCATGGCAGGTTTGAATTTATTTGATTTTGAATTTTATTCCCGAAATCCGGTCGTCACCCAGCGCATTATTCATGAGGGTCTTGATTCCTTCGGACATGAACCGGAGTTGATGGATAAGCGTTGGACTTTTGACATGGATGTATAAAATCCCATTTTTCAAGGCTGCAGGATGGGCATTTTCAGCAATATCGGCCCTGATTTTATCCGCCCAGATCCTTTGGATCTCGATGAACTCAGAGTTGTCGCAAATTCGACAATTGCCGATGATTTGATCAATCAAATCCTTGATATGCGTAAAGTTGGGCTGGGATGGGCGTTTCTGATTCATATTCATTAATATAACCGGGATTTCTTTCATGTGTCAAGGCGTGCGTTGCCTGCATGAGTTGAAGACGGTTCATATTTTTACCTGACGTTTTTGCTTGACTTGAAAAGCCATGTTTTTTAAATGTGTTGCAGAATGCATTATTCCATAAATGTTTCGGGGAAAAAATTATGAGTTGGGATTGGGATAAATTACAACAGCGGCATAAAGATCGCGATTCGAAAAACGTCGGCATCAAACCGCCCCAGATGGATGAGGTTATGACTAAGTTCAAAAACTTCAATTTTCCAGGCGGGTGGGTGATTCTTCTCATTGGTTTGATCGTTCTTCTCTTCGGTTCATCCATGATTTATACTGTTGATACCAACGAAGTCGGGGTTGTTCAGAGATTCGGGAAATATGTTCGAACCGAAACTTCCGGATTGAAATTCAAGTTGCCGGCTGGAATCGAAAAAGTGACCAAAGTGTCAAAAAAGGTGGAAAAAGAAGTATTTGGACTAAGCACTTCTTCATCAGATTTCTCAAGGTTTACGTCTTCGTCTGAAGATATTGATGAATCTTTAATGCTGACCGGAGATTTAAATGTCGGCGTGGTTCCCTGGATTGTGCAATACCGAATCAGGGACGCCTATAAATATTTGTTTAAAGTACAAGACTCCTTGCAGTTTTTAAGAGATATGTCTGAAGCCTCCATGCGGTTGGTTGTCGGCGACAGAAGCATCAATGAAGTTATCAACAATCGGCCCGAAATTGCGGCGGAAGCCAAAGATAAACTGCAAAAGGATCTTGATGAAGCGGAAACCGGAATAGAAGTCGTAACAGTTGAACTTGGAAATACTAATGTGCCTGGACCGGTTCAGGATTCATTCAACGAAGTTAATCAGGCGGTTCAGGAAAAGGAAAAAATTATTTACCAGGCCAGGGAAGAATATAACCGGGTAATTCCAAAAGCAAAAGGCGAAGCCGAGCAAACTGTCCTCGCGGCCGAGGGATATGCGATGGAAAGGGTAAATCAGGCAAAAGGCGATGCCGCACGTTTTACTGAGCAATATCAGGAGTACGCCAAGTCAAAAGATGTGACCCGCCGCCGGCTGTATCTTGAAACGATAGGGACCGTGTTCCCCAGCATAGGCGAGATTTATATTATTGATTCAGAACAGAAGAATCTTTTGCCGCTGCTTAACCTGGGAGAAAAGTTGGATATAAAAAAATGAAACAGATATCTTCACTTTTTATGATTGCACTTGCCTTGATTTTCGGGATGTTTTTTTCTTTTGCTGTTGTGGTGGATGAAACGGAACAGGTGGTGATCACGCGTTTCAGGGAGGTGGTGGGAGACCCGATCACCAGGCCGGGACTGCAACTTCAAATTCCCTATTTTCGTCAGCTTAACGTTTTTCCGAAAAATATCCAGGCATGGGATGGAGAACCCGGCGAGATCATTACCAATGACAAGACCTATATATGGGTCGATACGTTTGCCAGATGGCGGATCATTGATCCTATTGCGTTTATTAAAATCGTCACCGATATGGAGAGCGCGAGGAGCAGGCTCAGTGAAATCATTAATCCTGCTGTGAGGGATGCGATTACCTCGCATAAACTCATTGAAACGGTTCGAAACAGCAACCGGAAAATGACAACGCTGGATCTGACCGATATGGTAGATGATGCGGGAGCGGTTCCCTCCGTGTATACTGTTCAAACCGGCCGGGCGGAACTGACCCGTGAAATTATAAAAGCTTCCAGGCCCAAACTTGAACAATTGGGAATTGAATTGCTTGATGTAAAGATCAAGCGGATCAACTATGTGCAGAAAGTGCGGGATTCGGTATATAATCGTATGATCGCAGAACGGAAACAAATGGCTGAAAAGATTCGATCAGAAGGGCAGGGGGAAGCCCAGAGAATCGCAGGAGACAAGGAGCGGGATCTGCGGGGGATTCAATCGGAGGCTTATCGAACCGCCCAGGAGACCAAAGGGAAGGCGGATGCCGAAGCAACGAGAATTTATGCTGAAGCTTATACCATGGATCCGGAATATTATTCCTTTACCAAGTCGTTGGATGTTTATAAGAACTCTTTAAGCGAAAAAAGCAAACTGGTTATTTCAATGGATTCAGAGTTTATGAAATACATGAAGGGTTTTTCGCATGAAACCGCTAAATAAAAAGAACCGGCGGATCAGATAATATTAAATGATCCACCGGTTCTCTTATCTGCCAAGCCTGCCGGATTCATTTACTTGCCTTTCCTTCTTTGGTGCCGTGTCCGAGCTAACAGCTTTCGGTGCTTATGCTTGCGCATTTTTTTGCGTCTTTTTTTAATCACACTGCCCAACAGATCACCTCCTCACGGATTTTTGAATAAATTAAGGTTTATTTCAAAGTGTTTGCAAATTAAAAAAAAATATATAACATTATTAAAATTTAGATGTCCAACATTTTTTTTACCCGATCGATCCCCGGTCGTTGCTTGGGTAATGATTTTCACATCGACAATTTTGAGGATTCAGTTTAATCAGTGAAATCGGTCTTTCTGTTATAAATTTTTTATAATTAAGACAAGGTCGTTTTTTGGATGCATCAATTCCGGTGTTTCAATCAAATAGAAATACAGGTTGTTAACCAGTCTGTCGAATTGGCGGAAGAACTGGTAAGTGACCATTATAAGCTTTCCACAAGTCAATTGTTGCGCTTAAATTATGATGTTAAAACACTTCAAGAGCTTTCTTCTGATGAAATTGTTGCGGATCACTTCGCCCAGATTGTCCGATACGCTGCAAAAAAGAGAGGCGCCTTGTTGGATACTTCCGTAAAAGATTTTTATAAAGTGTGTTTGCAGGATCATGCAATTGTTTCAGCTCTAAACCAAAACTCTCAGTTAAATCTCATGGCATTTGTTTTGTATATTGTCAGTCATGAATTAATTCATATCATTCGATTCAGAAATTTTCTTCAGCATTTTGATGCTTCCGTGAATGAAAGACTGGCTGAAGAAATAAGGGTGCACGCGAAGACACACGAAGTATTAAGCGGAATTACACTTGAAGGCTTGAATCCGGTGTTGAGTTTTTATGAGAATTGGCGGAGTCCGCCCCATGACATCATGAATTCATAAAAAAAATTGTAATTAAACCTTGACATCCGAGAAACATGGACTATATTTTTCCATATTTTTAACACTGTATTTGCTTATATAAGGCGATATTAAAAAATTAGGAGCAAATTATGCCGATTTATGAGTATGAATGTACGGGTTGTGGTAAGCACCATGAAATCATTCAGAAAATATCTGACAAGCCGATAGCTAAATGTCCACAGTGTTCAGGGAGGCTTCAAAGATTGATTTCGCAAAGCTCATTTCATTTAAAAGGATCAGGCTGGTACGCTACTGATTACGCGAAAAAATCTTCCAATTCCCCTTCTCCTCCCAAAAAACGAGAGGAGAAAACACCGGCCACATCCCCTAAAACAGATAATAAAGATTCTGAATAATATGCTTGAATGACTTGATTCCCATTCAGAATTTTAAATTTTCAATCAATTCACATCAGAAAAGGAGAATATAGAATATGAAAATCAGACCTTTGCAAGACCGTATCCTGGTTAAACGGGTTGAAGAAGAGACAAAAACAAAGGGAGGAATCATTATACCTGACACTGCTAAAGAAAAGCCAGCAGAAGGCATCGTGATTGCAGTGGGAAAAGGCAAACGCGGAGAGGATGGGAAATTAATCGAGCTGGATGTTAAAAAAGGAGATCGCGTGTTGTTTGCAAAATACGCTGGAACTGAAATAAAGATTAATGAAGAAGAGCACCTGGTGATGCGTGAGGATGACATTTTAGGAATTATCGAATAAACGATTGGAGGTTGATGAACATGGCAGTTAAAGAAATACAATACGGGTTTAAGGCCCGGGAGAAAATGCTCAATGGCGTGAGAAAACTCGCGGATGCAGTCGCGGTTACACTCGGCCCCAGGGGTCGAAATGTCGTCATCGACAAATCATGGGGTTCTCCTACGGTAACCAAAGACGGCGTTACTGTGGCCAAGGAGATTGAATTCGAGGACAAGTTTGAAAACATGGGCGCTCAGATGGTCAAAGAAGTCGCCAGCAAAACCAGTGACATGGCGGGTGATGGCACAACAACAGCCACGGTTTTAGCGCGCGCCATCTATGAGGAAGGCTTGAAACTTGTTGCCGCCGGCAACAGCCCCATGTCTATCAAAAAAGGCATTGATAAGGCAGTGGAAGTGGCGGTTAAAGAGCTTGCCAAAATGAGTAAGTCTGCCACCGACCACCGTGAGATTGCCCAGATCGGAACGATTTCGGCCAACAATGATGAAACCATCGGCAATATCATCGCTGAAGCTATGGACAAAGTCGGGAAAGAGGGCGTCATTACGGTTGAAGAAGCCAAATCCATGGAAACAACTCTGGATGTTGTTGAAGGCATGCAGTTTGACAGAGGGTATATATCTCCATATTTTATCACTGATCCGGATAAAATGACGGTTAATTTAAATGATCCATTTATATTGATCAATGAAAAGAAAATCAGCAACATGAAAGACATGCTTCCGATTTTGGAGAAGATATCTAAAATGGGACGGCCCTTGCTGATTATTGCCGAAGATGTTGAAGGAGAAGCCCTGGCCACATTGGTCGTAAATAAATTAAGAGGCACTTTAAATGTCGCCGCAGTAAAAGCCCCCGGATTCGGCGACAGGCGCAAAGCCATGCTGGAAGACATAGCCATATTAACCGGTGGTCAGGTGGTGTCCGAAGATGTCGGCATCAAGTTGGACAATATCACTATTAATGATTTGGGAAGAGCCAAACACATCTCCATCGACAAAGACAACACAACGATTGTTGACGGCGCTGGGTCGCGGGAGACCCTGGAAAGCCGGGTCAAGCAGATCAGGGCTCAGATTGATGAAACCACATCCGATTACGACCGGGAAAAACTTCAGGAACGTTTGGCCAAGCTGATCGGCGGAGTCGCCGTGATCAATGTCGGCGCAGCCACGGAAACTGAAATGAAAGAAAAGAAAGCAAGAGTTGAGGATGCGCTAAATGCAACCCGCGCGGCTGTTGAGGAAGGCATTGTGCCTGGGGGCGGCGTTGCCCTTCTGAGATGCATGGATGCTTTAGATAAAATTAAGGTAAAGGCTGAACAGAAACTCGGTGTCAAAGTTGTGATGCGGGCAATTGAGGAGCCCCTTCGTCAAATTGCAAATAATGCCGGTTCTGAAGGATCTGTGGTCATTGATAAAGTCAAGTCCGGACAGGGTTCATTCGGATATAATGCGGAAACCAATAAATATGAGGATTTGATTGAAGCCGGCGTTATTGATCCAACAAAAGTGGTTCGATTTGCCCTGCAAAACGCGGGCAGTGTGTCTTCACTGATGCTGACAACAGAGGCGATGGTCGCAGAAAAACCAGAAGAAAAGGAACCGGGAATGCCCGGCGGAGCCCCGGGAATGGGCGGCATGGGCGGTATGGGCGGCATGGGAGGTATGGGAGGTATGGGCGGCATGATGTAATTGCCGGCAACCTGTCAAACCGAATATAAAATATAAAACGCCTTTATGCGAAATCGCATGAGGGCGTTTTTTATATTTTAAGTTTGGACAGAAAGAATGATATAAAAACAAAAAATATGTAGCAGATCAAGGGTATTTATCTTGACACTGCACAAGATGTTGTATAATTACGGGTATAAAATTCTATTTCTTGCGGTGAATGTCATTAATTTATACTAAATTCAAATAAACCAATGAGTTAGTTTTGATTTAATCGTTTTTGGCAAGGCGGTATAAGGAGGAATATGGTCTCGGAAAGACTTGATGTTGTGCAGATGATAATGGGCGCTGGGCTTATGGTCAAATTCGTCATGTTGTTGCTCTTGTTGTTCTCTGTCTCCTCTTGGGCAATTATCCTTATAAAATATATACAAATCCGTAGGGCTTATAAAGAATCGGCGTTTTTTGTTGAATATTTCTGGAAAACAAGAAATTTCACAGAAGCTTTCACACAGGCAAAAGAGCTTGAGTTTTGTCCGGTGGCAAGAGTTTTTCGGATTGCCTATCAAGAGTTGAAGAAAATGCCCGACGACGCTGGCTCAAAAGACGGAAGCAAATCCCATATTGTTGAAGAAAGCATAAAAGGGTTTGAAAATGTCAAGCGGGCTTTGCACCGATCCATCAATAACGAAAGTGTTCGCCTGATTCAGCTGGTCCCTTTTTTAGCCACTACAGGGAATACCGCTCCCTTTATCGGACTTTTCGGCACTGTTTGGGGTATCATGACCTCGTTTCACAGTATTGCCTATAAAAAAGGTGTTGCCAGCATTGCTGCGGTGGCGCCCGGCATTTCGGAAGCTTTGGTGGCGACTGCCGCCGGGCTTGCGGTCGCTATTCCTGCAGTTATCGCGTTTAATTATTTCACACAAAAAATAAGAATTATTGAAGCGGAATTGGATAGCTTCTCCGCCGACTTGTTGAATATCATAGAAAGAGATTTGATTCTGTCTCGGGAGACTTCAAAATGATGGTCAATGGAAAAAACAGCTCGTTGATGTCTGATATCAATGTCACGCCTTTTGTGGATGTGATGCTGGTGCTGCTTATTATTTTTATGGTTACGGCGCCGATGATGGTGCAGGGCGTTGATGTAGCGCTTCCCGAAGTTCGACATTCAGACAGTCTTCCTTCTGAAGAGGATCAGTTGATCATCAGTATCGATAAAGACGGTAAAATCAGAATCAATGAAGCTGAAGTGGAAATTGATTTGCTTCAGGAAAAGCTCACCAAGATCTTCGAAAATCGATTGTCCAGGGATATTTTTTTGAAGGCCGATAAAGGGGTTCCCTACGGCAAAGTGGTTGAAGCAATGTCAGAAATTAAAGGTGCCGGTGTTGAAAAGCTCGGCATGGTCACCCAACCGGTTGAACAAGAAGAAAAGTCAAGTAAGAAAGGCTCATAAACAGGAAGCTGTCAAATTTATGAAGTCAGTTTCAGGCATATTTTTGGATTTCGATAATCAGCCGAGAAGCTTTATTGTTTTTTTTGGCCTGTCCTTTTTAAGCCATATTTGTGTTTTCGCTCTAATTGTTTTAGTTCATATTCCCAATTTTTCATTCAGGCGGATCAACCCGCCTTCCGCCATTCAGGTGGATCTTGTGGCTCTCAATCCCGATTTACCGCTTCCGCCGCCCCGGGGGAATAAGGATAGTGTTGAAATCGCCCGGGCGCCTGAAAAGCCGCCAGAACAACAAGAAAAAAAGACTGAGGCGCCGGTAAAGGAAGCTGCCAAAAAGAATATCGATCCTTCGGATTTTGTCATCAAGGAGCCTGGAAAGACTGAACCCGAGGTCAAAAAGTCTCTAAAAAAAGAGAGCATAAATACGAAGAAAGTCCTTGAAAATGCAGTCAAACAAATTGAAAATCAATCGGAAGCCACTCCGCCGCCTACACTGGCAAACCGGCTTGAAAAACTCAAACAAGAAGTGAAAACCGATACAAGGGGACTGGCATATGGAACCGGATCCCAAGCGGGAGGAGGTCGATATAGCGCCGGATTGACACCGATACAAATTTATCAGGCAGAAGTATCTATCCTGTTGAAGAATAATTGGGTTTTTTCTGAAAAGTTGGCAGGCGCAACGGAAGGCCTTGAAAGCAGGCTGATCATCAAGATTTTGCCTGACGGAAATATCACGGATATCTGGTTTGAAAAAAGGTCCGGGAATGAGTATCTGGATAATTCCGCTTATAAAACTATCATGAAATCCAACCCGCTTCCCCCTTTGCCGCCGGGTCTGTCATACTATCATCTTGTCTTGGGATTTACGCCCCTTGGACTGGATCAGTAAGCATGGATTTTGTTAATATTCACTAAGCATCATATTGAGGAAGCATATGCGAATGCATCGGTTAATCTCTTCAGCTGCATCAGTTTTAACTGTTATTCTGTTTTTATCATCAAATCCCGGCCTCAGCTGGGCTGATTATGATTATATTAACATAAGCAATCCTTTTTTAAATAAAATACCCACTGCAGTCCCCGTATTCAAAAGCATGTCCAATACTGCCGCAGAAAAGGAAATTTCAGTTGAGGCATCTGATTTAATGACACAATCTCTTGATTTTACTGGGTACTTCAAGATGATCGACCGGCTCGCATTTTTAGAGGACATCCAGGAAAAGGGGATTGAAGCCGTTGAACTCAATTTTAAAAACTGGACGGATATCGGCGCGGAGCTGCTGATCACCGGGGGAATAACAATTGAAAGTGATACCCTGCAAATGGAATTCCGCTTAATGGATACATATAAAGGGCAGCTGCTTTACGGAAGACGGTATAAAGGAGGGTTAAACGATCAGCGGATCATGGTTCGCCGGTTTTGCAGTGATATTATTTACCTGCTAACCGGCAAACGCGGGCTTTTTGAAAGCCGGATCGCTTTTATATCAACAACGACCGGCAACAAAGAGGTTTTCATATCAGATTTTGATGGTCATAACCCTCAGCGGGTGACTCAGACCAAGTCTATAACTCTTTCTCCGGCATGGTCCTCAGATGGTTCTTCGATCGCCTATACATCATATCAAAAAGGCAAACCTGATATTTATATCACGAATCTGAATAAATACAGGGCGAATATCATCGCCTATAAAGGCATTAATATCACCCCCTCCTGGGTTCCGGGAAAAGATCTCATCGCAGCCACGCTTTCCTTTGAAGGAGATGAGGAGATCTATCTGATTAACGATTCGGGAAAAGTGGAGGAAAAGCTTACAAACAGTTGGGGAATCGACGTTTCACCTACGTTTTCGCCGGATGGAAAGAGAATGGCTTTTGTATCGAGACGCCAGGGGTCCCCTCAGATCTATATCCAGGATTTGGATGGCGGAAATGTGCAAAGGCTTACCTTTGAAGGCGCATATAATACGGAACCCGAATGGTCGCCAGCGGGCGACCGCATTGTTTATTCCGGGATGAAAGGCGGCGTTCTTGATATTTATGTTATTGATATCAGCGGCGGAAGAACATCCCAGTTAACCTACAATTCCGGAAATAATGAAGCGCCTTGCTGGTCGCCGGACGGCACCCTTATCGCGTTTGCATCCTCCCGTCAAGGCAAGTCAAAAGTTTATGTCATGACCGCATCCGGAACAGACCAGAGGAACCTTCTCGATCTTTCAGGGGAGCAGACTTCCCCGGCGTGGTCGCCGCCGATGAGTGAGAATTAAGAGTAAAAAATTTTTGTAGGATTTTTCTTGCATTTGTCTTTTTCTCTCAAGTATAATGCAAAACTTAGAAAATTGAATGGTTCGCAAAAAGTCTGTTATAACGCAATGCGTTATGGCTGTTTTTTTAAAAGGCTAAGGGGAAAGATAAGATCGTTTGTTTTTGGCCATAAGCGGGGCGTGATAACAGCTTTTTTGTCGGGTCATCATTAAATGTAATGTTGTGTCGTGAAAACTTAAAATTCAACAAGGGTAAGGAGAAGAAAAATGAAATCATCAAAGGTGTGGCTTAAAATTCTGGTATTAATTTTTGCAATGGGATTTGTGTTTACAACCGGTTGCTGCAAAAAGAAACCCGTTGATACCGAGCCGGCAACTGCCGGTAAGGAAGGGATTTCTGAAGATGAATTGGCAGCAAAAAGGAAAGCGGAACAAGAGGCGATGTTGAAAAAAGCCGCCATGCAGAAGTTTGTCAATGAAGATGTCTATTTTGATTTTGATGACGCTTCCATTAGAACGGATGCAAAGGCGACATTAAAGGATAAAGCAGATTTTTTGAAGGCGAATCCCGGAGTTTCAGTAACGATAGAAGGCCATTGCGATGAGCGCGGTACTGAAGCTTATAACCTTGCATTGGGAGAAAGAAGAGCCCAGAGCATCAAGACATTTTTAGTCAATGCCGGTATAGACAAATCTCGCCTTCAGACAATCAGCTACGGCGAAGAAAAGCCCGTTGACCCGGGAAAGAACGAAGCAGCCTGGGCTAAGAATCGACGCGGTCATTTCCGGGTTGATTAATCCATGCATTCTCCTTTTTGATCAGCTTCATGGATTGAAGATGATTGGAATGGGTTGAATCAGGATGTTTATTATTTAAAAAAAACGATCTTTTTATTCGACAGGTTGTTGGAAAACAGAAGAATTGGGTCTCAAAGACCAGCAGCGTGATTTTTAAATGGAACAACCATTTAAGGGTGTATGAGTTTAAATATATCATGCTTCGCTGTTTTGGGGGCATGTGCTTAGTTTTTCAACAACCTGTTTTTTTTGATGAAACGGTTAATGACTCCGGGAATATGAGATGAAACCTTTCACAAACATCATAGTTATCAGCGTCTTTGTTTTATTCATCGGATGTGCATCGGTGACGGATATTAAAGGACTCGAGAAGCGTATTTCAAATGTTGAAGCGGAGAATACAAACCTCAAATCAAAAATAGAGGATTTGACAAATGAAATGGATCGGCAGAAGGAATTGTACGCCGGCCAGGACGCTGAACTTTATCAATTAAAGGAGAATATCCAGAAACTTAACGGCAGGCTTGATGAAACCGCCTATAAATTTAATCAGGAAAATCAAGCCTTGAACAATTCCATGCAAAGCTTCCGGGAGGCATTCAGCCGCGCACCCGGCCAACCTGAAGCCTCGGCATCTCAGCAACAGACGGACTCCAGAATCGGAGCAGGCGCTGAGGCTTTGCCTTCACCAGCGGCGTCTGCTCTTCCTCCTCCTGTCGAAGGGGACATGTCTGAAGAAGAATTATACCGGCTCGCCAAAGACGCCTATGATCAAAAGAATTTTGACGTGGCCAGACAGTATTTTGAACAGTTTTTAGTTAAATATCCAAAATCCAACATAGCAGACAATGCCCGCTTTTGGATGGGAGAAGTCTATTTTTCTGAAGGATGGTATCAAAAGGCCATCCTCGAATACCAGGAAGTTATTGAAAAGTATCCAAAAGGGAATAAAGTACCTGCGGCTTACCTGAAGCAGGGTCTATCATTTTTCAAACTTGGCGAAAATGCCAATGCCAAGCTTGTGTTAAACGAATTAATCAAACGGTTCCCTGAATCCAGCGAAGCGGATGCGGCCAGACAGCATATCAAGCAGATTCCATAGATACCAACGGGGTTTATCATAAATAAAATGACTATAGTTGTCGGAGTTGACCCCGGTTTAGCGGCGACAGGCATTGCGGTTGTCAGCGGTTCGGGCCTTTTGGTTGAACAATACTCTTTCGGCACTGTCAAAACATCATCTCGGTCCAGTCTTCAGGACCGGCTAAATTTAATTTATTCGAAACTCTCTTCTATTCTGCTTGCTGAAAATCCAGACCTGATGGTTGTGGAAGATGTTTTTTCATTGGAAAAATATCCAGATTTCTTCTACCTTTCTTGCGGAAACACACAATGAAAATATTACT
>JALOPH010000264.1 GCA_025453995.1 Desulfobacterales bacterium | reverse complement strand
CTGGCGGTGGATTGGGCAATTTTCAACGCAGCCTGGATCTCGCACACGCACATGACCCGGCGCTGAAGCATTTTCATAATCTTCACCCGGCTGGGGTCGGACAATGCCTTCATAACTTTTAAAAAAGGTTTCATGGAGCCTCCATATCGTTTTTTTGGAATATAAAAATTACAGGAGGAATTGTCAATGACAATTCCTCCTGTAATTTTTAATCTTTTACATTTGCGTTTCCACGCTCTCGCGTGGGAACGCAGGGTTGGATCTTAAGATCAGTGGAATCGGTTGAAAGGGCTGAGGTTAAGCCGCTTCCATCGGACGAACGCTGAAGATTTCATTTTCTTTTATACTTACAAATTATCACAATCAGTGGTTTTCGGAAATGGTAGATTTTGGTTCAGGCCGAGGCCGCAGGATTTTTTTGACCGCAGGCGTAGCGGCGCTACGTTGAGGATCAAACAAATCCGAGAACGAAGGCCTGGGCCAAAATATGCCATTTCTTTACCTCACCGAATGCCTTCTTTGTCGAGAATCAGCCTTGCCGCCCGCCACCCGTTGATCTGGGCCGACCCCATGCCGTGCCAGGCCTGGGACCAGTTGCTGGCGATAAAGATGTTGGGAATGGGCGTGTCGTTGGGGATTTTCTGCCATTGCTCCGGTGACAGATAGAAGCCATATACTACCCCGTCTTTATTCATGGTGTAGCGTTTGAGCGTCCGGGGTGTAAATCCTTCTTTAACCTCTATGAATTCGGGGTTGGCCAGTTCGGGAATCACTTTGGCGGCCACAGTGATCAGTTCATCGACTTTTTGGTCTTTCAGGGCGTAATATTCGGCCCTGTCTTCCGGCCAGAAATCATAGTCGGAATAGGCAGTCAGCGTGACCACGGATTTGCCTTTGGGCGCGTAGACGGGGTCGCCGAAATTGGAATAAAGAGTGATGGCCACCGGGCCGTTTTTGAAATTTCCATTCATCATGTTGTCGTGCAGTTGGATGGTGTTTCGGGAGGGATTGTAGAATATTTCAGTATCTTTGTAGCCGTGTTCGGCAAGGTCGATATTCAAGCCCATGTAAACGCCGAACAGGGAATTGGCCGGCTGCAGGCTGTCTAATTTTTCAATATAGGACTCCGGATAAAATTCCCCGCCCACAAGGTCAAAAGTCAACTGAAAGGGATCTGTGTTGGCAACGACATACCGGCATGAATATGTTTTTCCGTCGGTCGTCTGGACGCCGGTAGCTTTGCCGTTTCCCATAATGACCTGGGAAACGCGGGAATTGGTTTTTACATCGCCGCCCAGTTCACGGATACGCTCGGCATATGCATTTGAAAGGGCCTGGGAAGTTCCTTTAATATGCCAGACGCCGTCTGAGAGATAGGATTCGGTGGCGGCCAATCCGATGAGCGCGCTTTGAAACGGCACCGGTGCGCCGTAGTAAACCCATAACTGGGATACCACAGCCTTGATATCCTCGTCCTGGAAGCACTCGTCAAGAACGTCCTGAAAGGTTTTGTTCTTGTATCGGAAGAACGCAGGCTGACGCAGGGGCACCATGGATTTAACCAGAAGCGCCCTGGGCATCTTGTATCTGAACAGATCCCTGAGTTCCATCAGGTCGTCAAACGTCCTGGAACAAGTGATGTGAAACTGATCAATCCCCCTGGACTCCTGGGGCCATTGTTTTTTAAGGGCATTTTTAAATCCCTCCCAGTTGCTCGGCAGGGTAATGTCCACGCCGGGAAAAATGGACCGGTAGAAATCAGGAAGCTCGATAAACTCAATTTTTTTGTCAACCCCGGTGATTTTCAGCAATTGATAGAGGCCGCGATCTTCTTTGCCCGGACCGCCGCCGGCCATCTCATGAAGGCTGGCGTCGAAGGTAAATTCCCCCCTGTCAAAACTGGTGGCGCATCCGCCGACCTTGTCATGCTGTTCCAGAACCAGGACTTTCAGGTTATTGACTGCAAGATGGGCCGCGGCCGAAAGGCCTCCCAGCCCGGCGCCGATGACGACAACATCATAATCCGATTTCTGGGTTTCAACAGCAAAAAGATCCCGGCCGCAAAAGAGCATCAGAGCAAATGCAATGCAAACTGGCAATGAGATCATTTTGTCAATCCGTAATTTCCACATCAACGTTCTCCTGATTAAGGTGGCTTGGAATCAACTTTTCTGCAATCTCTCCTACCGCACATTCGCCATGATGGAGCATATCCATCCAGGTCAGGCGGGCGTTACTGTTTTTTCGAGATATTCCATGATTCCCTTTTGGGGACATAGATTCACCTGCTCCCATTGAAAATTTTTGGGCCGTCCGCCCATTCGCTTCATGCAGTTGATGACAGACGGGTGGCTGTAGATATTCCCGGCCCTGAACAAGGGAATCGATGGCGTTTTATTTTCAGGGTCCCATATGTGCCATACAAACCCCTGATTGATGGCGGAGCGCCAACCGGTGATGCGCCCGGTCGTGGCGTGGGAGTAAAAGGGAGTCTCAAATTCCCGGGTCCATTGCAGCCATGCATAACTCAGCATCTCATGGGCCAGAAGGTCTTCCGACGCGATCAGCAGCCCGTAGTCAGGCTCAGCCACATGGCCGTTGTCCGGCCCGAAGAGCGAAAAGACCGATCGCGCCGAAGAAACAGCCAGCCTGAATTTATTTTTTATCTGGGGAATCTGGTTGATCTCCTCGTACATGGCATAAAAATTTTCTCCGCCCTGGTGAAACGCCATCCGGCTGTCCTCCCGCAGGAAACCCACCGGCAGTTTCAATCCAAGCGTGGCGTCACCGAGCACATGAGACGATACTCTGCCAAGATAAATAATATGTTCCACCTCATTGACCGTTCCTGTCACCCATATCGGAGAAACCCAGTGGTGGTCTCCTTCAGGAACGGCCGGGATGTAAGCATCATATCCCTGTTCTTCAAAAAAGAGGGGTGTTGAACCGGATTCTTCTATGACAGCAAGAAGACCCGCGCTTTCACAGCATTCCCTTGAAGACCCCCTCTTGTCGTTTGCGGTCCAGAGAACGGATTCCACCCCGCTCTGGTCTCCGGCATAGATTTTCCCTGCGCCTTTTTCCTTTAACAGTTTCACCATGCATGCGATTGCCCAGGGATCGGTGGTGGCCGGATAGGGGTTGCCCTTGTTGAGGGCAAGTTTCAGCAGGACGCGGTCGCCCGGAGAGAGCCATGAGAAATCCGTGGCTGCCTCAATGGTTTTCTTAAAAAGGCCATAGGCGTTCTGGTGTTCTCCTCTGGCGATCCATGAACTGCTGGCCTTTGGGGCATATCTATTCAGAACCGGCATCTGCTGTATATCAGCGATATAGAGCCCGTTGTTGCTGTGAGCGCATCCGGGGAGCAATGCCGCGCCAGCGACGCCTGCTGATGCGGCCAAGAATTGCCGGCGGTTCATTTTGTTTTGGGCGATAGACATTTCCATTCCTCTATATATTCTCTTTTCATTCCCTCGACCTCATCGCGGGTGAGCGGTTTTCCGGTCAGATAATCCCTGAACCCGGTTTCGCCAAACCACTGGTCAGGGAAGGTTGCCGTAGCATCATCCATCCCTTCCCGGATATTGATGCTCCGCAAGGTTGTCCAGACACGATCCGCCCGTTCGCGCAATTCAGATGCGGTTGTCGGGATGCCGGTAGCGGCTTCATACGCTTCGGCGCACAGACCGGCGTGGTAGAACCGGTTGACCTGTCCCCTGGCGCAGACCCCTAAAGACCCCAGCATGGCAAACCATGCGTGGGAATACCGCAACAGTCGGCCCACATGAAGCTCGTTTCGGCCGGGGCCGAGGATTCGCTCAACAGCATCATCTGGAATACCCATGCGGGTGAGGTGCCTCGGAAACGTGTCGAGAGGCCGCAGCGCGAAATACGTCGGTGATCCGCCGGACCCCACATGCGGTCCCCGGGGGTCCAGTGCCTGACCAAGTTCCATGGTGCCGAACCGGTCCCAGGGAAGCGCCGCGCCAGGGCCGGCATAGGGCTGCATCCCCTTGATCAAAGCCGGCGCTCTCTTTTCCGCCTCCGGCCCGAATTTTTTTAAGGCTGCGATAAATCCATCGGCCAGGATGTCGCCCGTTCCCATCCGCATTGCCATGCGTTCCGCCCAGGACATCATTGATTTTATTGATGCCAAATCGATCTCCGGCTCATCGGCGTCAAGGTTTATGACGCCTTCGGAGGCTAAGTCGCGGGTCATGGCCAGCAATCCGAAAAACTCAAACATATCCATGCCGAAATCATCCAGATCAGCCACCAGTTTGACGGCGTCCCAGGGATTTTTCATGCCAAACATCATGGGTGCAAACAGATTGATGGCCGAACTGGTGTGTTTGGTCAGACCTTCAAAAGGTCCGTCGGGGATGCGCACAATGTCCTTGCAGCCTATGGGGCAGGAGACGCACGCG
>JALOPH010000080.1 GCA_025453995.1 Desulfobacterales bacterium | reverse complement strand
AAATACTGCGTTCTCGAAATTTTTTGGTCCTCGACGTAGCGCCGCTACGCCTGCGGTCAAAAAATTCCTGCGGCCTTGTCTTTGACCAAAATCTGCTCTTTCCGTTCAGACACTCGTTAAAAGTTACAACTAATTGACTATTAAAATCTGTAAACATCCGGTGCAACCTGACCGCTTGGAGCGCGGCGGCGCTGCGCGTTAAAGGTTAATGGCGCGATCAGGATACCTGTGGCGTTCTAAGAATTATTTCCGAAATCAGGCAATCGTTATCTTACTTCCCATAAAAGTCTAAGTTCTTTGACCACATCAAAAAAATCAGACCATTCTTTATAGGGGACGCCCATGTGCTTTAAGAACAAAGCCAGATTATCGCGGGCAAACACCACCGAGCTGTTTTTAGCCATATTAAGGTCCGTGACCCCGTCGCCGATCATGACGCGCTGAGCCGCGTCAAACAGGTTCATCACGTCCACCTTGGCCACCAGCTCCGTATCCCCTTCGAAATCGGATTTTAATTGAATGAATTCTCCGCTGGTGTCCACATCCACAGCAAATATTTTATACGCACGTTTTACAAGGTTTCCCAGCCGGGCATCCACCATGCCGCGCAAGCCGCCCGAGACAATGACGAACGGAACCCCCTGCTCATCCAGAAAATCCAGCATATCTTCAAACCCCGGCCGGATGGGAATTGTCCGCACAAATTCAAGAATTTCCGGATAGCGTTCGGATGGAATGGATTCCAGAACCCGGCGCACACCCTCGCGAATGGTGATTTCAAGGGCCATCATTGCCTCTTTGACAGGCTTCCATAGATCCGGCGCAAACCTCTTGAACACGCCTTCCAGGGATTCCTGGGATGTGATGGTGCCGTCAAAGTCGCAGAAGACGATGCGTGAGATGGGAGTATTGTTAGATTCCATGTGCTCCTCAAATTTATCAAGATAAGGTCAATTTGTTTCAAAGAATCAAGGAGTCAGAAGTCTGTGCCATGAACTTAAGCCCCTTTTGCAAAATGGGTTTGGGGGATTTCATGGCACATCGTAAAATCCCCCGAAATCCCCCTTTTAAAAGAGGAACTTTGACGCATACATTTGGCTAAGATAAAGGCATTGATATTGAGTTTAGACTATGCGTTCAATCGAACATATATCTTGCGGTTTCTCCGGTACAACGCCCGGAACTGATGGTAGAGCTTATCATAAATTTCCTTATTGTTCCTATTGGGTTGAAACACCTGAACTTTTTTCAACACCCGGTCGATGTCTCCAAAATCTTTCCAGATGCCCAGCCCCACGAAGGCGATGGCCGCCACGCCCATGGCGCATGCCATCTGGGGGTTACCCATCTGGACCACCGGTCGCTGCAACACATCGGCAAACACCTGGCACCACAATTTGCTTTTGGATGCCCCGCCGATAAACCGGATTTCATCGCTGACCCTGCCTGTTTTTTTCCGGGAAATGGCCTCCA
Organism: Desulfobacterales bacterium; assembly: GCA_025453995.1. Taxonomy (GTDB): domain Bacteria; phylum Desulfobacterota; class Desulfobacteria; order Desulfobacterales; family Desulfosalsimonadaceae; genus JALOPH01. The sequence continues at coordinate 19,185 of JALOPH010000080.1, read as the reverse complement.
CGTATTCCATGCCCCATCGGATATTGAATGCCACCCCTTCAAATACAGACCGCAACAGATCGTTCCGGTTGATGCTCATGCCCAGGTTGAAAAACTGCCCCCTTAAATTCGCATCATTAACCGGCGATCTCTCGCCCAGCAGCCAGGGGGTGAACAATACGCCGTTGGCGCCCGGCGGCGACTGGCCGGCGCTTTCGTCGATCAGCGCATAGATTTTGGCATTGGGCGTATCTTTTATAAACTCTTTGGGATACAGCATTCCCTTCACCCAGTCCAGCGCTCCGCCGAGGGTTTCCTGCTTGCTCAACAAAAGAAATTTTCCCGGCATACCTGAAGCAATGGTGCCCACATAATGTTTGATGTCCACGGCGGCCACCGCGCAATGGGTGGCCGCCCACCCGGCAGTGCCGATGTTGATATGCAAATCCCCCATGGCGATAGCCCCGGAGCCGATGGCAGATGTGAGAAGGTCTCCGGAGCCGTTGATCACCGGAAGCCCTTCAGGAAGGCCGGTTTTTTTTGAAAAATCTGATGTCACGTTGCCCGCAACTTCCGTGGACGCTTTCAAATCGGGCATATGCTGCAGTTTAAGCCCGACCATTTCACTCAAGGCCGGCGACCAGGCCCATTTTGACTGATCTTTTTGACGGGTGTCCATGAGCCAGGTAATGTAAGCGATGTCGTATGAAGTGACAAAGCGGCCGGTGGCCAGAAAAACCGCATAATCCTTGACATCAAAGAACTTATAAGATTTCTCATAGATCTGCGGCTGAAACCGTTTCAGCCAGGCCATCTTGCAGAGTATGTCCTTGCCGTTCTTTCCCGGTGCGCCGCCTGAAATCCTTAAAAAGTTTAAAATCATGAGCAGGGGTTGGCCCTCAATCCGGATTAGCCCTCTATAAAGCTCATCATTGGTGAATTTTACAGCCCGCTCATCCATCCACGAAAAAAAGTTCATGAGCGGCCGCCCATTGCAGTCCACGGGGAGCGTATTGCCCATCTGACTGGTAAAGGTTAATCCCGCAATCTGCTCAACCGCATCCGGATGCGCCGACAGCAATTCGCGGATCGTTGAACAGATGCCATCGGCCATTTCTTCTGGCGATTGCTCCACGCAGTTTCTTTCGGGGTAAATCAACGGGCATGGGACCTGCCGGGAATCCAGATATCCTTTTGCGGAACTCACCAGAACAGCCTTGATCTCCGTGGTGCCGATGTCGACGGAAAGAATCAGATTATCAGGGCGCATCATATCTCCCCTTATAAATTGGAATGATTTATAGAGAGGGCGGTTCATCCCCAGCCCAAAAATGGCAGATTATGCGGAATGAATCCGCCGTCAACCGGCATTCTGCATGGCAAACTCCCAGTTGATCAGCTTGTCGAGAAACGCATTGACATAGTCGGCGCGACGATTCTGGTAATCCAGGTAATAGGCATGTTCCCATACATCAATGGTAAGCAGTGGTTTCATGCCGGATGTGAAAGGGACTTCCGCATTGGCCGTCTTCGCCACTTTCAGAGTGTTCTGATCCAGAACAAGCCAGGCCCAACCGCTCCCGAACTGCGACACGGCTGCACCGGCAAGCTCCTTCTTGCAGGCATCCACGCTGCCGAAAGATGCCTGGATTTTCTGCTTCAGGGCGTCCGGGGGTTCGCCTCCCCCCTTTGGCGTCATGCTTTTCCAGTAGAATGTGTGGTTCCAGACCTGCGCTGCATTATTAAAGATGGCGGCTTTTTCCATCTTCCCGGCGGCGCCGGCAATGATCTTCTCCAGGGGAAGATCAGCGTATTCCGTTCCTTCTATGAGCTTGTTGAGATTGTCCACATAAGCCCTGTGATGTTTGCCGTAATGATAGCCGATCGTATGGGCCGTTAGAACCGGTTCCAACGCATTCTCGGCATAAGGAAGAGGGGGTAGCGCATGGGGTGATGATGCCTGGGACGTTTTTGAACAGCCGCCCATGGCAAGCGCGGCGACTGTGCCCGCCGCTGCAATGAGAAAATCGCGACGACCAAATACTATCGGGGAATTACCGGTATCTTCTTTGTTCATAACGATCTCCTTAAATGGGTTTGAGGGTTATACAAAACGATACGCTACAGGTCTTGTGTTTACAGCATTTGACAATTCTCATGCTCAAAAACGAATAAAATTGCCTGAACATGATAATTCATTCAGACATCCGAACCGGCTAAAAAGCCCCCAATTGGCAAGGCTTGATCTTGATTCCCAGCGCCTCGCCGGCGCTGCTGACATCCATTTTTCTGATTTTAAACTTTTTCGAGATAGCCCAGGCGGATGCGCAGGGCAGCCGGCCGTTGACCAAAGCCGCTTCAATGGCGGTTTTAAGGTCCAATCCCACATGGAGCGCCGGATTAATGATTTTTTTCTCCGGCATATATCCAAACAGCCCGAGCTGGCATTTGACCAGGCTGATTTTCAGACGGTCCGCGCATTCGCCGACTGCAGCCGGAGATATCTTCAGTTTGTCGGCAATATCAAACGCCACAGCGCAGGGGAGTTCCCCGTTTTTGGCTTGATTTTGCACAACGTCGTCAATATTTTCAGCAGCACTGCTTTTCACAAATCCATCATTCATTGACCACCTCTTCTTTTACATAGGAATCCCAGGGGCAAAACGAATCCTGCATGGACAGCCATTCATCAAGATTCTCCTCCACATAGCTGGGCGTGCCGTCACACACCTCAATGGACATCTCCGCCAAATCCCATTCACCGGAAACAAAATGCCAGCTCCAATTCAGATTATAGCCGTCATTTCCCCGTTCAATGCGGCCATGAATATGGAGAAACCGCTGGTACGGCGGGTTCTCCAACTCGGCGGCGATTATATCGATGAGTTCAGGATCAGACGTCTTTGCAATAAAATCCTCCGTCCCGGATGCGTCAAAATGCATGCCGAATCTAAACGATTTGGCATTCCCGTCATCGTGGTCCGAGCCATTATCCGAATCACAGCCTAACGGAATTATAAATATCATCATCAATACCAACAGATACGAGACAGTTTTCACAATATTATTCTTTCTAAAGGAAATTAATGTGGAAGCCAGAGTGTTATTTATATTTATTCGGGAATTCAACTCCTCCCGGCTTTGAAATGAACTCAGCGATGATGTCATCGCCATTGTTATATTCTGGTTATAAAATATTCTTGCGCAAGCGGTCGAATCCGCGCGATCTGTTCAAAGTCCTGATCCTGATGCAACAGAACAGCGCCGTTTTCTATGGCCAATTGCGCGATGCAGCAATCAATGGGACTATTTACGGTCCTGCCTTTTCGCCTTAATTCGTAATAAATCCTGGCCGCGTCTTCCCATGTGTGAGCAGACGTCTCGACATACAGTTGGGTGGAAAGGTAATCCGAGAGCAGCCGCCACTCTTTTTCGTTTTTTGCGCCTTGCAAAAGCTCCATCTGGGTAAACCTTGTCAACGCATAATCCTCAGAGCCGACAAATGCCTTAAACGCCTTCACAGCAGAACCTGTTTTGTCTGTAAAAATCTCGATCCAGACAGACGTATCGACTATCATCATCCTCTAAGCTTCCTGTGCTTTTTGTGGTCATAGCCCTGATGAAATTCAACAGCGCCGGATAGTTTTGTTAAATCTTTTCTTTTTTTTAATTTGATCAATTCATAGAGCGCTTCATGAATCAATTCTTTTTTCGTTTTGGCGGTGCTCACGGAAAACGCCTTTTCCAACAGATCATCATCAATTACTATATTGGTCCGCATCTTTTCCTCCCTAATGTGTATGGCATACACATTAGGGAGGAAAATGTTTTTTGTCAACTATTGCTTATCCAAGGGCTTTGAGATTTCAGGAGAGCATTTATTTCACTTGAAGAAAACAATCGCCTTTGTTACTTAATTTAAGAAAAAAACGATAATTTCAATTATTGCGGATGGATTCGCGCAAAACCGACTTCACACCCGCTCAAATTTGATTCATGTCATTTAAAATACATCGAAAACGCACACGCCAGATTTGCGTCGGGACTGTAAAAATCGGCGGGCACGCGCCCATCGCCGTCCAGTCCATGACCAACACCCGCACCCAAGACGTGGCGGCCACTGTCTCCCAGATCCGGCGGCTGGAAAAAGCCGGGTGTGACATCATCCGGGTGGCGGTGCCGGACGAAGATGCCGCTGACGCCATCCCAAAAATCAAAAAACGCATACGAATTCCCCTGATAGCCGATATTCATTTTGACCACAGGCTGGCCATTGCCGCAGCCGACGCAGGCGCTGACGGGTTGCGGATAAACCCCGGCAACATCGGCGGAAAAAATAAAGTACAAAAAGTCGTGGATGCGGCCAGACATCACGGCATCCCCATCCGCATCGGCGTTAACGCCGGTTCTCTGGAAAAGGACATATTCAAAAAATACGGCGGCGTTACGCCGGAAGGTCTGGTGGATAGCGCGCTGAGGCAGATCGAGTTCATGGCGTCGCTTGATTTTTCAAATTTAAAAATCGCCATCAAGTCCTCCGATGTGATGCAAACTGTTCAAGCATACCGGCTGCTTGCCCAAAAGACGGATTTCCCGCTTCATGTGGGGATCACGGAAGCCGGCGGCCTGTATTCCGGGATCGTAAAATCCGCCGTGGGCATCGGCATGATCCTGGCCGAAGGCATCGGCGACACCATCCGGGTATCCCTAACCCGGGACCCGGTGGAAGAAGTGCGGGTGGGATTTGAAATATTAAAAGCCCTGGGGATTCGCCGGCGCGGGCCGGAAATCATCTCCTGCCCGACGTGCGGAAGGTGCAACATCGACCTGTTTTCAATCGCCGAAAAGATTGAAAAAAAAATGGAGACGGTCAAAGCGCCGATAAAAATCGCCATCATGGGCTGCGTGGTCAACGGCCCCGGTGAAGCCAAAGCGGCCGACGTGGGCATTGCCGGCGGTGACGGCATCGGCGTGTTGTTTAAAAAAGGCAAAGTGGTTAAAAAGTTTCCTGAAAAGGACCTGGTAAAAGAACTGCTTAAAGCGATTAATGAAATTGAAAAGATTAAATCATAGAATCCAGAATTCAGAAGCCAGGAGTCAGAATAAGTAATTTCCGATAATCTTCTATCTTTCCATGTTTTATTCTGGATTCTGACTTCTGGATCCTGGATGCTATCTTGTCATCAAATATACATCATAATTGAGGAACCAAATGCCAAAACAAGAACAGACTGCAATTCAACCGACCCGAAATGAAAATTACCCGGAATGGTTCCAGGAAGTGATAAAAGAATCGGACATGGCCGAAATCTCCCAGGTCCGGGGATGCATGGTGATCAAGCCCTGGGGATATGCCCTTTGGGAAAATATCTCGCGCACTCTGGATGATATGTTTAAAAAAACCGGCGTGAAAAACGCCTATTTTCCGCTCTTCATCCCCATCTCTTTTCTGGAAAAGGAGGCCGAGCATGTGGAGGGGTTTGCCAAGGAATGCGCGGTGGTGACCCATCATAAATTAGAAAAAGGCGAAAACGGCAAATTGGTGCCTGCCGGAAAGCTCACCGAACCGCTCATCGTCCGCCCCACCTCGGAAACCATCATCGGCGATTCTTTCTCCAGATGGGTGAAAAGCTACCGGGATCTGCCGGTGCTCATCAATCAATGGGCCAACGTGGTGCGGTGGGAACTCAGGACCCGGGTGTTTTTAAGAACCAGCGAGTTTCTCTGGCAGGAAGGCCACACCGCCCACGCCGCCAAGGAAGAAGCTGTCGAACGCACCATGATGATGCTCGGCATCTATAAAAAAATGGCTGAAGAATATATGGCCATGCCGGTGAATTGAGGCCATGATGCAGGACCGGAAAGCCCTGCAAGCAGGGACTTCTCACTTTCTCGGACAGAATTTTGCCAGGGCGTCCGATATCCGCTTTCAAAACGCCCAGGAAAAAGAAGAATTCGCCTGGACCACTTCCTGGGGCGTTTCCACCCGGCTCATCGGCGGGCTCATCATGACCCACGGGGATGACAACGGCGTCATGATGCCGCCCAGACTTGCGCCGGCCCATGTGGTGCTGCTCCCCATTATCCGGTCTGAAAACGATAAAACCTCCGTGATGGAATACACGAATCATGTGGCAGCCCAGCTCAGGGAAAAAACCTATTATGGCAGGAATCTTGTTGTGGAAATCGACGACCGGACCACCGGCGGGGCAAGAAACTGGGAATGGATCAAAAAAGGGATCCCGCTCCGGGTTGAAATAGGACCCAAAGACATTGCCAAAGATGCTGTTTTTGCGGCGCGTCGGGACAGGGATGTGAAAGACAGATTCGCCATGCAGAAAGACCGGTTCATTGATGACATCGGGACATTACTGGATGATATCCAGAAGAACCTGTATCAACGGGCCCTGATTTTCCGGAATGAACACACCCGCAGAATTGATGATCCGGTCGAATTCAATGCTTTTTATACACCGAAAAATGAAGAACGGCCCGAAATTCACGGCGGTTTTGCCCTGTCCCACTGGTGCGGGGACGCGGCCTGCGAGCAGAAAATCAAGGAGCGGCTGACCGTGACCATCCGGTGCATTCCTCATGATATGACGCCTGAGCCGGGTCAATGCATCGAGTGCGGAAAAGAAAGCCAACAAAGAGTGGTATTTGCGAAAGCCTATTAACCATGATCCGCATCACTGAAATAACCGACAAAATTTCCGATTATTACCCGGAAGCTGACATTGATCTTGTCAACCGGGCCTATGTTTACTCCGCCAAAGTCCACGAGGGACAGCTCCGGCTTTCCGGGGAGCCATACCTCTCCCACCCCCTTGAAGTCGCCAATATTCTATCGGATATGAAACTCGACACCGTCAGCATCGCATCCGGACTTCTCCATGATGTGGTGGAAGACACCCATGCGGGGCTGGATGATATCCGTCAGCTTTTCGGCAATGATGTGGCGAAGATCGTGGACGGGGTGACGAAAATAAGCAGTCTTTCTTTTAATACCGCCCAGACAAAACAGGCTGAAAACATAAGAAAAATGATCCTGGCAATGGCCAATGACATCCGCGTCATTCTGATCAAACTGGCCGACCGGCTGCACAACATCCGCACTCTCCACTTTCATCAATCCGATTCAAAACGCAAATCCATCGCCCAGGAAACGTTGGATATTTACGCTCCCATTGCCGCCCGCCTCGGCATCTTCTGGATCAAAAGGGAACTTGAAGAGATCTCATTCTCCAACGCGTATCCTGAAGAATATGCGAAAATCAAGGAACAGACTACCGCCAACCAGGCTGAGCGGGAGAAGTATGTGGAAAAGGTCAGAGACCTGCTTCAGGCAACTATGAATACCGCGCGCCTGACCTGCCAGATTCAGGGCCGGTATAAGCAATTTTACAGCATTTACCAAAAAATGCTCAAACAACAGCTTGAGTTCAAACAGGTCTACGATATTATCGCGTTCAGGATTATTTTAGACACCATCCCCCAGTGCTATGAAACGTTGGGCCTCATCCATGCCAAGTTCAAGCCCATCCCATACAAATTCAAGGATTATATCGGATTCCCCAAACCCAATGGCTACCAGTCCCTGCATACTACTGTAATGGGGCCATATAAAGAGCGGATGGAAATCCAGATCCGCACCCATGAAATGGATCAGGTCGCCAATGCCGGCATCGCCGCCCACTGGAGCTACAAGGAAGGCAAAACCCTGGATGAAACCACCCAGCAGACATTTGCCTGGCTGCAAAACCTCGTGGAACAGAATGAAACTTTCCGGGACCCGGAGGAATTTTTAGACAACGTCAAAATCGATCTGTATCCCAAAGACGTCTATGTATTCACGCCGCGGGGCGAAGTCAAAAACCTGCCCAAGGGCGCGACCCCCCTTGATTTCGCTTATATGATCCACAGCCAGATCGGGCACCAGTGCACCGGCGCCAAGATCAACGGACGGCTGGTGCCGCTTCAGTATGAACTCAGAAGCGGCGATATGGTGGAGATCATGACCACCAAAGGCCATAATCCGAGTTCCGACTGGCTGAGTTATGTAAAAACCAGCAAAGCAAAAGGCCGCATCCGTCAATGGATCAAAAAACAGGAAGAGGAAAAGAGCCTTGCCCTGGGAAGGGAGCTTTGTGAAAAAGCTTTCCGAAAAAACAAGCTTAATTTCAATGAACTCGTCAACTCGGCGGATATGGTAAAAGCCGCGACTGAGCTGAACTTTAAAAACATCGATGACCTGATCGCCAATGTGGGCTACGGCAAAATAACCCCGCTTCAGGTCATCCGAAAGATCGTGCCGGACGCCAAGCCCCAGAAAGAAGAATCCCTTCTTGAAAAGCTGATGAGCCGCCGAAAAGACCGGAAGGAAAAAGACAAGGAAGCCATTGTGGTGGACGGCTTTGACGACATTCTGATCCGGTTTGGGAAATGCTGCCAGCCGGTCCCCGGTGACCAGATCACCGGATATATCACCCTGGGCGCCGGTATAACGGTACACCGGAAAGGGTGCGTCAACGCCATGAACTTGAATCCGGAGAGACAGATTCATGTGGAATGGAAACAGGAAACCAGCGGGACATTCCCCGTCAGACTGAAAATCCGCTGTTATGACCGGATGGGACTGCTGGCTGACGTGACAGCGGCGATCAGCCAGATGGACGCCAACATCGTGGATGTCAATCTGGAAAGCCAGCAGGACAAAATGGTCAACGGGTCCTTTACAATATCCGTAAAGGACACTACCCATTTGGAAAATGTGATCGCGAAACTGAAAAAGGTGGAAGCTGTGCAGGAAATTGCGAGGGCCTAACCCTCGCAATTTATTAAGGCTTTTCGACCAATCCGGATTTGATGCAGTTCGTGCAGACCACGATCTTCCTTACCTGACCGTTTCGTTTTGCGCGAACACTCTGCAAATTTGGATTGAAGCGTCTTTTGGTTTCGTTATGCGCGTGGCTGACATTATGGCCTACCAGCGGTTTTTTTCCGCATATTTCACACTGCCTGGACATTGTTGAATCTCCTGAACTGTCATTTATAAATAATAAAGGTGCCGTTTACCCCAAGTTTTTATCTTTGTAAAGTATTTTATTTTTTTGCGCCGGGAAACCAGAAATCCATTCATTTGATTTCAGATGTAGAAGGGGCGAATAATCGATCGCCCCTTCTACCATACAACGACAAAAAATCAGGAATCAGATCCTATGATTTCCGCCATGTGTGTATTGCATTGGTCAATATAATCCCTGGCTTCCTGGTGAAGGCCAAAATCCGGATAATTCTTGATCACGCTGACAAATCTTTCCCTGGCGGCTTTATAATGCCTTGACTTAAAATAAAACTTGCCCACATACATCTCTTTTTCAGCGAGATTTTTCAGGCATTCATCAATATAGGCGCTGACCTCCTTGGAATAATCGCTATCCGGAAACTGCATGGTTAAATTTTGGAACGCATCAATGGCATTCAGCGCCGGAGTCTGGTCCCGGTCCGGCTGTTCAAGCTGATCATAATAGCACCGGCCGATCTGATAAAGCACATAAGCAATCTGGGGGTCTCTGGGATGAAGCTGGGAAAATTCATTATAAGCGGCAATGGCCTGTTCATATTCGTCTAAATGGTAATGCGAATCCGCGATTTTGAGCTCCGCTTCCTTGGCATGGGTGCTGAATGGATACCAGTCGGTGAGTTTTTCATATGACTCAATGGCGCCCTTGTAATCTTTTTTTTCAAAATAGGTCTTGCCTTCTTCGGCGAGTTCTTCTGCGGTTTTTTCCTGCTTGTGCTTGGAGCATGCGGGGATCGCCATGAGAATAATGAAAAAAAGAAGAAGCAGTATCGAAAATCGCTTCATGAATGGCCTGCCTCCAGATTTTCAATGTATTTTGCCGCTTCAGTGGCGGCGATGGCGCTGTCGCCGACAGCCGTGGCCACCTGGCGCAGCGGCGTATTTCTCACATCACCGGCCGCGTATACTCCGGGCGTCGAAGTCTCCATTTTCGCATTGACCACCACAAACCCGCCGGCATCCAGTTGCACCGCATCCTTTACAAAGGCGGTATTGGGCGTGATCCCGACCCACATAAAACACCCATCCGCTGACAGATCGGATGTCCGGCCGGTTTTGACGTTTTTAACCGTCACACCCTGCACGCCGGCTTCTGATCCGTTGATTCGCGTCACCACCGAATCCCAGACAAATTCGATTTTATCATTGGCAAAGGCACGTTCCTGAAGAATCCGAGTGGCCCGAAGCTGGTCCCTTCGGTGGATCAAATAGACTTTTTTGGCAAACCGGGTGAGAAAAATGGTTTCCTGAACCGCCGAATCTCCACCGCCTACGGCCACCACCACGCTGTCCCTGAAAAATGGCCCGTCGCAGGTGGCGCAGGTGGATACCCCTTTACCATAAAACTCATCTTCACCCGGCACGCCGAGTTTTTTCGGTGAGGCGCCGGTGGCAATTATAATGGCTTTGGTGGTGGCCGTTCTGTCGGAAAGGGTGAGTTTTTTGATTTGACCGGACAGATCCACTGATATTACTTCATTGCTCTCAATGGCAATACCGAATCGCTTAACCTGCTCGGCCATTTTCATCATGAGATCCGCGCCGCTGATCCCCTCCGGAAATCCCGGATAGTTTTCAATCCAGTCGGATACCAGGATCTGCCCGCCGGGGGCCGCCTTTTCCAGCAGCAGGGTTTTCAACTGCGCCCGGCCCGCGTAAATCCCCGCAGTAAGACCTGCCGGCCCGGCGCCGATAATCACAAGATCATAATCGGTGTGCATGATGTTTCCTATAGGCTTTTGTTCAATATATCCTGGATCTTGGCCTTGTCCGCCATGCCCACAATCTGATCCACCCGCTGGCCGGCCTTAAACAGAATCAGCGTGGGAATCGCCCGGATGCCGAAGCTTGACGGAGTTCTCGGATTGTTGTCCACATTGCATTTCAGGAATTTGATTTTACCCGCATACCCTTTGGAGACTTCTTCCAGCACCGGACCGATGGCCTTGCACGGGCCGCACCAGGGCGCCCAAAAATCCACCAGAACCGGGATATCCGACTTGATCACTTCGCTTTCAAATGTTGCGTCACTGACTTCATTGATGCCTTCAGCCATTGTTGTTTCCTTTCAAAAAAAATGATATGGGAAGAAACAGCGTCTCGTGCCCGATATTGAGAATTGATGATTGCTGATTTAAAAAGTTAACGTAATATAATGTCCAAACATCTCAATGTCAAGAAATGCCAATAAATAAGCCCCCGCACTGGCAATAAATAATGATCAAGGAAGAATTCATCAGCGAAGCCATAAAACCGGCGACTGATATGCTTGACACGAACCGGATGGCCGGTGGCGAACCCGGCATCCCCCTTGAATTCACCTGGCGGGGAAAAAACATTCGTGTTCTGGATGTGAAGCAATGCTGGAAAGAAACCGGGCCATGCCGGCACGGCAGCGGAGAGCGATATGTCCGGAAGCATTGGTTTGAGGTCGTCACAGAATCAGACGGCATCATGAAAATTTATTTTGAACGGCAGCCCAAAGGGCGACGAAAATCAGGCCGGTGGCGGCTGTTTACGGTGTCCAGAGAATGACGTGCTTGTAAAAAGCTTTATACCAACTAAGTCTCATGAAAGCTGTTTCCAAAAAAAGATTGACCTTTTTCCCTGTTTTTGCGACGAAGACACCATTTATTATATCTTAAATTCCCGCCCAATGGCGGGATCAATTTCTCTTCTTGCCCTGCCGGGGCAAATGATTTTTTTCCTCCGAATTTTTTTTCCAGGAGGAAAAAATTCGGAGGAAAAAATGATTGACTTTGAAAAAATGGGCGGACTGATCCCCGCCATCATCCAGGACAATGACACCGGTGAAGTGCTCATGCTGGGATTTATGAACCGGCAGGCATGGGAGACCACGTTGGCCACCGGCAAGGCGACGTTTTTCAGCCGGACCCGGAACAAACTATGGATCAAGGGCGAGACTTCCGGCAATGTCCAAATAGTCAGGGAAATCAGAATCGATTGCGATAATGACACGGTTCTGCTAAAAATTGATCAGATCGGCGGCGCCGCCTGCCACACCGGACATAAAAGCTGCTTTTTCAGGAAAATGGAAAATGGAGAATTCAAAACCATCGGCGCGCCGCTCTTTGACCCCAAAGAGGTATACAAAAAATGAACGACATATTGAAACTCGGCATTCCCAAGGGGAGCCTTCAACAGGCAACCATTGAACTGTTTAAGCGCTCGGGCTGGAAAATTACGGTTTCAGACCGCAACTATTTCCCTGATATCAATGACGACACGATTACCTGCGCCCTGTGCCGGGCCCAGGAAATGGCCATTAACGTGGAAAACGGAAGCCTGGATGCGGGCCTGACCGGCAAGGACTGGATCGCGGAAAACAGTTCGGACGTGAATGTGGTTGCCGACCTGGTCTATTCCAAGGTCAGCGCCCGGCCGGCCCGATGGGTGGTGGCCGTGGCCTATGACTCCCCTGTCAAAACCATCAAGGACCTCAACGGAAAAAAAATCTCCACCGAACTGATGAAATACACCAAACGGTATTTTACCGAACGGGGCATTGACGTCAATGTTGAATTTTCATGGGGGGCGACCGAAGCCAAGGTTGTATCCGGCCTGGCCGACGCCATCGTGGAAATCACCGAAACCGAAAGCACCATCAAGGCGCACGGCCTTCGGGTCATTCACGAAATGATGCAGACCAACACTCAGCTTATTGCCAATCATGAGGCATGGAAGAATCCCAAAAAACGTGAAAAAATCGAGCAGATTGCGTTGCTCCTCAAGGGCGCGCTGGCGGCTGATAAGATGGTGGGTCTGAAAATGAACGTTCCGGACTCCCGCCTGGAAAAAATCGTCTCCCTGCTTCCGAGCTTAAATGCGCCCACGGTATCATCCTTGTATCAATCCAGCTGGTTCTCCGTTGAAACTGTTGTCAACTCCAGCACTGTCCGGGACCTGATTCCGGAACTGATGAAACATGGCGCGGAAGGGATTATCGAGTATTCGCTGAACAAGGTGATTTGAATGCGGTGTCAGACCTACACTCTTGACAAGCCTAAAGACAAACAGACTCAATATGTCAAGAGTGTAGGTCTGACACCTATAATAAAATCAGCCGAGTTTATCAAAAGCGCTGTCAAACCGGGCCATTACCCGCCGGAGGGCCTTCCGGAAATCGCGTTTGCGGGGCGTTCCAATGTGGGAAAATCCTCGCTGATCAACTGCTTGGTCAACCGGAAACGCCTGGTGAAAACCAGCTCCACGCCCGGCCGCACCCAGCTTCTCAATTTCTTTAACATCAACAATGAAATGATTTTCGTCGACCTGCCTGGTTATGGATATGCCAAAGTCCCGGTGGAAATTAAAAAAACCTGGGGGCCGATGATCGAACAATACCTTGCCGGCCGGGCAACGCTAAAAGGCGTGACGCTGATCCTTGACATCCGGCGGGACCCTTCCGAAGATGAATACAACCTCATCGATTGGCTGAATCATAAACATATTCCATTGATTCTGGTGCTGACCAAATCAGATAAACTGTCAAAAAACCGTCAGAAAACTCGCGCCATAGCCATCCGGGAGCTCTTGCCCCTGAAATCCGGGGAGCTGATCTGCTTTTCAGCCAAAACAGGGATGGGAAAGGACAAGGTGTGGGCGGCGATTCTTGAAAAAATAAAACCAAATATCGAATGTCAAACAAGGAATGCCGAATGATGAAGTCTTTGAATGAAGCTTTGTCTTTTTCTATTTGCGGTCAAAACGGCAGCGCCCTTCTTCTTCTAAATTCCGGGGTTTGTTATTCGATATTCGACATTTTCTGAACACAGGTTCTCCGGTGACTGATACCCCTCATAACCTATCCGGCTTTAAATCCGGCTTTGCCGCCATCATCGGCGCGCCGAATGTGGGTAAATCCACACTGCTCAACTCACTGATCGGTGAAAAGATTTCGATTACCTCACCCAAGCCCCAGACCACGCGAAACCGGATTGCAGGCATCCTCCACACCGACGACGCCCAGATTGTTTTTTTAGACACCCCCGGCATTCATCACAGTAAAAAAATTTTCAACCGAAAAATGATCGATGTGGCGTTTTCTGTTTTAGAAGAGGTGGATTTAGCGATAATCGTCATTGATGCCGCCCATCCGGACCCTGCCTCCGAGAGCCTGATCATTGAAAAATTCTCTGCACATAAAAAAATCCCCGCGATTCTGGCCATCAATAAAATCGATCTGATTAAAAAGACCAGGATCCTTGCGATCATCAACCATTGGGCAAAGGCCCATTCCTTTGAAGAAATCATTCCTGTATCGGCAACAGAAGGGACCCAGCTGCCTGAACTGCTTTCCGCCATGATAAAACTCCTGCCCGGCGGGCCGCCGTTTTATCCCGACGACATCGTCACCGATCTGCCGGTGCGGTTTATCGCTTCTGAGATGATCCGGGAAAAAATATTTCTGCTCACCGGACAGGAGATCCCCTTTGCCGCAGCCGTCACCATTGAGTCCTTCAAGGAAGACCTTGAAAAAAATCTGGTCCGCATTCATGCCACCATTCATGTGGAAAGGGATTCCCAAAAAGGGATTATCATCGGAAAACAGGGCGCCATGCTGCGCGCCATCGGCGAATCCGCCCGTCAGGATATAGAAGAGATGGTTGAATCAAAAGTCTTTCTGAAGCTTTTTGTCCGGGTGGATAAAAACTGGACCAAAGATCTGCGTTCGCTGAAAAAATTGGGGTATTGATGATTTGCTCTTTTCATCCCTGTTTTGTCGGCGATAAAAATATTCTTTGCGCCGGACGGGACCCTGGCGCCGGCGACCTTGCCTGGATCAAAAAAGCCGACGCGGTCATTCTACCGCAGGGATGCCGCAAATCCCTCTATGAGATGGCGGCGGGACACTGCTCCCATGTATTCCCAAATTATATGGCGCGATTTGCCTTTCCGGGAAAAATCGGCCAGGCCCGGCTTTTTGATCAAATTCATGCGCCTTTTCCCCAGACCTATTCCTTTTTATCCCTTGCTGAATTTCAACAATTCAGGTCCCGACCCGACCATACGCGGATATTAAGCTTCCCTTTTGTTTTTAAATTTGATTGGGGCGGCGAAAGTGATAATGTATGGCTGATCGATTCCGGTTCTCGTTTGTCGGAAGCGATCCAGCGGGCCGCAGATTATGAAAAAACAGGCCAGTCCGGCTTTTTGATTCAGGAATTTATTTCGACGCCCAGCCGGTCGCTCAGGGTCGTGGTCCTCGGAACAAAAAGAATTTCCTACTGGAGGGTGCAGCCGGATCAGAAAAATTTTTCCACCGGCCTTTCCAGAGGCGCAGTCATAGACGAAGAATCTGACCCCCACCTCCAGGAAGACGGAATCAAAATGGTGAGCAGCGTGTGTAACCAGACCGGCATCAACCTGGCCGGGTTTGACATTATTTTTTCCAACAAAATCAAACCCCGCGGCTATTTTCTGGAAATCAATTATTTTTTCGGAAGGGCCGGCCTGGGAGGTTCAAAACAATTCTATGAAGCGCTCAACCGGGAAATCAGACTCTGGCTGAAAAACATCGGATTGACTTCATCCAAGAGCATGAATTAATGGTATGACTATGAGCTCAATTTCATTTGTGGCCGACGAGACTGAGATCAGCCGGGAAAAACAAAAAGCGAGGGAATTACGGGCATCCCAATGGTGGAAGCGCCGTCTTGCCAAGGGTGTCTGCCATTACTGCGGCAGCCGGTTTCCTCTAAAAGATCTGACCATGGACCATATCGTGCCCATTTCAAAAGGGGGAAAGACCACCAAGGGGAATGTGGTTGTCTGCTGCAAAACATGCAATACCGAAAAAAAATCAAAACTCCTGATGGAATGGGATAAATATTTAGAAAAATAAGAAAGCGATGTTCAGGTGAAAATATCGAATCACGCTTCTGTTGAATCAATCAAGACAAAAAAAGCGCGCCATTTTTTGTTTCAGGGATGGATTAACGCATTTGAGGACACCATTTCCGTCATTGAAAGGTTTCAAACTGCATCCAACCCTATGATATCGTTGGTGTTGTTGCTTCTGTCCATTCTGATCACCTGGTTTATCTATGTTCCGGTGCATGAGTTGTTTCATGTGGCCGGGTGCCTTTTGAGCGGAGGAGAAGTCAATGAGCTGGTTCTTGACCGAAAATACGGCGCCGCCCTGTTAAATAAAATATTTCCTTTTATCATTCCCAGCAGCTCGGCATATGCCGGTCGTTTAAGCGGTTTTGACCCCGGCTCGGACCTGGGATATTTGATAACGGTTTTCGCGCCCTATATTCTTACTGTTTTCCCAGGTGTATGGCTGCTGACACATTCTGCAATCATTAAAAAAATGTGGATGTCCGGAATCGGATTTGTTTTGGGGCTTGCGCCCTTCATGAGCCTGACCGGGGATTTTTTTGAAATAGGCACCATTTTTTCAACGAAAATTGCGGATCATGCATGGCAGGGCATCCCTTCCCGGACAATTGAAAGGTTCTGGGATCTTCGATCGGATGATATTTTTAGATTGATATCAGAGATTGCGGCCCACCCGGAATTATACGGGCTTCCGGGTACTGAAAAATTATTCCAGCTTGCCGCGGTGATTTGTGCGGGATTTTTCCTGGCGGTTCTGTTCTCCGGCTGGACTTACCAATTGGGACGGATGGTTGCTTTCAAATTTGAGAAGCTGCTGAATCAGTGATATGGAAAATAATATCTGGCCATCGAAAGATAAGACCAAGCACGCCATGCCAAGGCAAGGGCGTCCCGGTCGCTAAAGAACTTCAAGGTCGGAAGGCATATCCGTATTCAATCCTTTGAGCCCCTCCGTATCATATATTTTCCATTTTCCCTCATATTTTTTCATATGATATACCTGAACCTTTTCAAACAACTGGTCCCCCTGGACGACAGAGGTTTTAAACTCCACAAGGCATTCTTCATGAGTGATTCTTGCGGTTCCAATATAAACAAATTCTGTTCTTTCCATCATCGAGAGCGACCGGGTTTCTATCCCCTTCCATCGGTTCCTGAGGTATAATATGTAAAGCGGGCGGGCCGGCATTTGTTCGAGCGCCTCCATGGATGGGGCCTGGTATTCACGGAGAAGCACCCTCCGGGTTTCGGCGCTGACCTCCTTGACCATCTCAATGATGCGTCTCTTAAGGTTTTGCAGCAGGTCAGGATGCATATATTCACTGACAACTTCCCAGTCCTGGGCGGCATAAGCATCAAAATAGATTTTGGCCGCCATCTCTGGGCTGACAATGGTCTCTGTGCAAACGCCATCCCCGGCAAAGACCAGCATTTGAATTATCAGCAAAAAAAGGCCGGGAATTACTTTTTTTTCCATAAACTCATTCATGCTAACAAAAAAATTTTTTACGGCGCGCGCCGGGACTCAATGGTTTCAAGAAGCGCCTCAAGCCTTGTAAAAGTTGACTCCTTGCTGTATTTTCGGGCATCGGCATGGTCCACATCGATCATGATGGCAGGGATGCCCCATTTTTCAGACATGATTCGCTGCTGATCCATCTGCGTAACCGAATACGGCTTGCAGCTCCGGTTGCTGGCAAAAACAATCCCGTCGATGTCCAGTCTTTTCACGGCCTCGATCATGGCCTGGCTCCGCAGCGACATGCCGTGAGGGCAGACATAACTGTTCTGGGTCCGGGCCATGTATTCCAGCGGATCCTTGCCGTCATACTCATACCGGTCAAAGCTTCCCTCCACTGTCCCGATGCAGAATGTATAGGTTGCGCCCACGATGTTTGCACGATGAGCCGCAAGAGTGGCCGACATGTCTCTTAACTGATGCCAGGGCGCGATATTGTCCCAGAAGAGCCGGTAATTCTCATCCGGAACGGGGAATATCCCGTCTTCAACCCGCCGTGCAGTCTCTTCGGCCAGCAGTTTGTAGTGCGCAACGAATTTCTCCGTGCCGCGCATGATTAAAAACGGCGCCATCTGCACAAATGAGTCAAATGCTGTTATTCCCGAGGGACGTAACTCGGCAAAATTTAAAAACTTTTTCCAGTGGATAATCCCCTCAGCGGTATGTTCTGTTGCCCTGACAGCCTTTTCCATGTCAAATTTCTGGCCTGACAGGGCTTCGATGGTTCGGATAAGATCGTGAAATTGGGCGAGGATATACTGCCGGTCCTTTTCTTTCTGAGGCTCATAGCAGAACGGGACATCAAGAATGAAATGGGGAACGCCCATTTCCCGGTGATGCACTTCAAACCACTTCACCAGAAGGGAGCAGTTGTTGGTATTGGAAATCAGCAGATGGGGTTTTGGCAGGCCGAAGGTGGGGGAATCTTTTCCGCCGTCCGAAACCGAGCCTATGTCAATCCGGGCATAAGAGCATAAATCTATTGAATATCCGAGTTTCTCGGCCTTTTCGCATTGAACCGGACCAACCCCCTTTCCGGCGTTAAGCGCCGCATGGCTCTCGGGAACGCTATAAACCACGTTGTCAAACCCCGAAAACAGTTCTGCCGGCACATTGATGGCGATCCACACCACAAAGGCCCCCTGGCTGGCCCTGGTATGCAGATCCATGTAGGTCTCGCCGATAATTTTGGTTAAATGCCTGCCGGCGCTTGTTTTGGGGGCAGTTGACATTTTTGTCCTTCTTCTACGAGTCCGTCATTTTCTGATCATTTCCGCAAATGCCTCTATGCGCGCGATATGGGTCGATGTATGCGACGTATCATCGATTGACATTTCAATCATAAGCGAAAGGATTCCATTTTCCTTCAACCGTCTTTCAAGATACGGAAATTCAAAATATTCATACTCGCAGAATTTTTCGCCCAAAAAAATGACCCCTCGGGGATTGCTTTGACCAATCAGCGACATCAGGGCTTCAAACCGGCTGTCTCCCCGATATAATAAGGTCGGACAGGGATAATGCGCAAAATAAAATTGTTTGTAATAACCGGCCGGATCAGCGGGTGAATCATGAAGATCCCCATACGAACGGCGCAGCGAAGCGATGTCATTTCCCACCACCCTGAGACCGACTGACTCCATGGCCAAAATGATCGATTCCGGCGGCGGCAGGATGCCGCTGACGATGATGCCCGGCCCGACTTCACTCCCAAACCCATTTCCAGGCCGATCCGCGTCTG
>JALOPH010000003.1 GCA_025453995.1 Desulfobacterales bacterium | reverse complement strand
TCTGTTTTTCCGCCCCCCGCTCATACCCCGCCCACTTGGCATCCACTTCTTTCTGGATCTGGGCGATCTTGTCTTCCGAAATCGCGTTGAAGCGGGTTTGGGTTTCGAAATATTCCCGAACCGGACGGCGCATTTTTCCCAGCAGCTTTTCAGACGCGCCGGTCAGCCTGAAGCTTGATTTTTCGATTTCATAAAGATCAAACAGGCCGGTCTCAACCGCCAGGCGGCCGATTTTCACGGTATACCGGGGGTTGAATCCCCATCCGGAAGGGCAGGGGGTGTGCACATGAAGGTATTTGGGACCGGAGATGGTTTTGGCCTTTTTGATTTTGTCGTATAAATCCAGGGGATAGGCAGCGGACGCAGTGGCTACGTAATCAATGCCGTGGGCGGCGATAATGGCGGCCACATCCTTTTTTTTCTGCAATTTTCCAGATATTGGCGTGGTGGTGGTGATGACGCCCTGGGGCGTGGTGCCGGACCGCTGTACGCCGGTGTTCATGTAAGCTTCATTGTCGTAACAGAAGAAAATAAAATTTTCTCCCCGTTCACATGCGCCGGACAGGGCCTGGAGCCCGATGTCGCTGGTTCCTCCGTCGCCGGCCCATGCGGCAACAGTGGTAGATTCTTTTCCCTGGGCGCGCAATGCCCCCAGGATGCCGGTGGCGGCGGCAGCGGTTGATGCAAACGTGACGTTCAAGCAGGGAAGCTGGGTGGAGGCAATGGGATAGAGCCCCTGCAAGACGGTCAGGCAACTGGGCGGGACCACCAGAATGGTGTCCCTGCCGAGCGCTTTCAATCCGATCCGATAAATGATTCCCAAGCCGCATCCGGAGCATGCCCGGTTGCCGGGATGCATCAGCTCGTCTTCAGGAAGTGTAAGTATTGTTGATTTTACGGTCATTTTTTTTCCTGTGTTAATATCCCCCTCATCCCGGCCCTCTCCCGCCAAGAAGAGAGGGAGGCACTGAGGCATTGTTAAGAAATTTTTATAAACCGCAGAATATCGAATACTGAATATCGAATGACGAAGTTGACCACTTCTAAATTCTGCTGTTACTTGTTCTGCGGTTCGACATTCAAAAAGTTTTTATTGTTTATTCCGGCTCCTGGATTCTGGATTCTATAACTTCAGCCCGATCCACACCGGCGTATCACCGATTTCTTTCGGCTTTTTACAGGATTTCCGGAGCGCTTCAATCAATTGCGCTGTTTTAATTTCCCTGCCGCCCAGCCCGAGGATATAATTATGCACGATGGGCCGGCTTTTGCAGGGATAGAGCGCAGATTTTATATCGGCATACAATGCCCCCTGGTTTCCGTAGCTGAGGGCTTTTTCAAAAACAATCACGCATTTCCGGCCGGACAAAGCACCGGCAATGGCTTGATCCGGAAAGGGTCTGAATAGCCTCAACCCCATCACTCCCACCGGAAGACCCTCATCCCGCAGGAGATCGATCACGTCCCTGAGCTGGTATGAAAGGGACCCCAGGCAGATGGCTACAAAGTCCGCGTCATCGCACCGATAGGGCTCGATATAGGGGTTTCCGCCCCGCTTGAACGTTTTCTTGAATTTTTTGTCAATGTCCGCCACCACGTCAATGGCCTCCCGCATGTCCATGTGCAGATTGTGGCGGATTTCCATGTATGCGGGCGCCATGTTTCCGCGCACGTCAGGCCGTATGTCCGGAAGGGTCACGGTGTTTAAGTTGGCCGGATTGGACGGTTCCAGGGCGTATGCAGGGGTAAAGGGCGGAAGGAACATATCCACGGTCTTGGCATCGGGAATCTCAAAGGGCATATAGGTATGGGAAAGAATGTACCCGTCATAGCAGACCATGACCGGGATGCTCACGGTTTCGGCCAGATAATAGGCCTGGATGACGGTGTCGATGATCTGCTGGTGATCGCAGGCGTATAGCTGCATCCACCCGGTGTCCCGCTGGGATATGGCGTCCTGGTGGTCGTTCCATACGGTCCAGGGCGCGCCGATGCCCCGGTTCACCACGCACATGACAATGGGCAGCCGTGCGCCAGCGGCCCAATGCAGCTGCTCATTCATGTATAACAATCCGTTGGCCGATGTGGCTGTAAATGCCCTGGAACCGGCGCTGGATGCGGCGATGCATACGGATAGGGCGCTGTGCTCGCTTTCAACTGGAATATACTGGGCATTCATTTCTCCGGCATCTACAAGTTCCGAGAGTTTTTCAGTGAGCGGGGTCTGGGGCGTGATCGGATACGCCGCAATGACCTGGGCGCGGGCTAAATTCACCCCGTAAGCCGCCGCCACATTGCCGGACTCGATAATATGCATGGCTAATCATTCTCCTTTATAAATTCAGTTTCATCAACCATGGTGATGGCGCCCACAGGGCATTCCTCTGCGCAGATTTCGCATCCTTTGCAGTATTCATAATCGATGGTCGGCGGAACTGTCCGCGTAATGACCGCATCCGGGCAGTAGAGCCAGCAGGTAAAACAGGACGGCTTGTTCTGCTTGGCAGGAATACATTTTTTCAAATCAATCACCGGACGCACCACGCGCCAGGAACCTGTTCTGCCGCCGTCGCCCGGGCCGGGTTCGCTGTGGGATTTTCTGCATCCGAATTTGTTTTTTTTCATCAATTGCCTCCAACGAGGGTCCGGGCAAATGTGACCCTGGCTGCCTTGCCGTTTCTTTTTGGTTTTTTTCCTTTGAATTCATTTTCAATTTCAGTGATGAGCAATTCAATGTCGATCAAACCGGTGGCTTTTGCAAAGATGCCGATGATGCCCGTATTGATGATCCCCTGGGGGAGCCCCACTTCACTGGCGATTTTCGTGACATCTGCGGTGGCGATTTTTATGCCCTTCACCTTGAATCGATATTCTCCGGGGGGTTTGGGGGTGTTGATGATCACCAGGCCACCGGGTTTTAGGCCATTGGTCACGTCCGCCTCCTTGACCAGCAGATGATCGAGCACAATCACCATATCCGGCTGGGTAATCGGTGAGAGGTCGTATATTTTTTGTTTTGAAATTTTCAGCGAGGTCAGCACCGGCGCACCCCGTCGTTCGGTCCCGAAAGTGGGCGCCATGACGACTCCGCTGTAGCCGCTGGCAAAGGCTGCATTGGCAACGATTTTTGCAGCGGTTATCGCACCCTGTCCCCCCCGTCCGTGCCATCTGATTTCAATAATATCTTTTCGCATCATTGTTTCTCCCCGCATGACATCCCATTCCCGAAAGAGGAGCGGACGGAAGCGGATTTCTGAATATATCTGATAGTTGCAATATGCCGGCATTGGCCGAGCAATATTGACAATTATTTAAATTGATTTTTTTTGTCAATGCATAAAGTTAACCTTCATGTTAATTATTTCTTGAACATCAATCTCAAAACGATTAGTAAAAAAACAGATATATAATTTATAATTGAATCATTTGTGGAGAAGTCAATGGAGTTGAAAATAA
This sequence comes from Desulfobacterales bacterium, assembly GCA_025453995.1. GTDB lineage: Bacteria > Desulfobacterota > Desulfobacteria > Desulfobacterales > Desulfosalsimonadaceae > JALOPH01. The sequence continues at coordinate 38,064 of JALOPH010000003.1, read as the reverse complement.
AAAAAGCGGACAAACTCAAAGCCCTGCCAGACGCATCGGGCCTGACTTTTGGGACGATTTTTACCGATCATATGTTTAGCATGGATTATAGCCCGGGACAAGGATGGCATGATCCCAGAATAGAGCCTTATCAACCGATTGTAATGGACCCTTCGACCATGGTTCTTCATTATGGCCAGTCCATATTCGAGGGGCTTAAGGCATTCAAAACTCAATCCGGCGAAATCCGGCTCTTTCGACCCCAGGAGAATTTCAAGCGGTTCAACAGGTCTGCCCAGCGGATGTGCATCCCCCAGTTTGATGAAGCCTTTGCATTGGCCGCATTGACAGAACTTTTGAAAATCGAAAAGCAGTGGGTTCCTTCCGAACCCGGCACATCCCTGTATATCCGGCCGACAATCATCGCCATGGATCCATTTTTAGGGGTGAGAGCGTCCCACACGTACCGGTTTTTTATTATCCTGTGTCCGGTGGGCGCCTATTACAAGGAAGGATTCAATCCGGTAAGGATATGGGTGACGGATCAATATGTCCGGGCGGTAAGAGGGGGCACCGGTGAAGTTAAAACCGCGGGAAATTATGCGGCAAGCCTTTATGCAGGTGAAGAAGCCCATAAAATTGGCTTTACCCAGGTGCTGTGGCTCGACGGCGTGGAGCTTAAATATATTGAAGAAGTGGGTTCCATGAATATTTTTTTCGTCATCGACGATGAAATCATCACGCCGGCCTTGAGCGGGAGCATCCTGTCGGGGATTACACGGGATTCCGTGATTCAGCTGGCCCAAATGTGGGGGCATCCCGTATCCCAGCGGCGGATCAGTGTGGATGAAGTCATTAACGCCCATGCATCTGGAAAGCTTCAGGAGGCGTTCGGTTCTGGAACCGCGGCAGTGATATCGCCGGTGGGAGAGATTAAATATAAGGATAAGGTCATGAAGGTCGGAAACGGAGGCGTCGGATCTTGGGCCCAGAAATTTTTTAAAGCGATCACCGACATTCAGTATGGAAAATCTGAAGCGCCCGACGGCTGGATTTTAAAATTGTGATAACAATTTAAAATATTATAACATTTTGGAGGCTGTTTGATGAAACAGCCTCCAAAATTTTATTTGATTTCGATTTTTTTGGTCTTTGCTTCCTCGGCTTTTGGAATCGAAATTTTCAGCACCCCGTCCTTGAAGCTGGCTTCGATTTTATTCGGATCCACCGCATCAGGCAGGGTAAAGGCCCGGTGGAATTTTCCGTAGCTCCTTTCCTTGCGGTAGTAGTTCTCTTCTTTGACTTCGGTTTCCTCTGTTCTTTCCCCTTTGAGCGTCAGCATGTTGTCTTTTATATCAATCGTCACGTTTTCCTTTTTGACACCGGGAAGCTCCGCCTTGATCACGATGTTGTTGTTTTCTTCATAGGTGTCAACGGCCGGTCGCCAATCTGCGAGTGCAAAATCGCCCTCTTTGGCAGAAGATCTCGGAAACGCCTCTTCAAATATCCGGTTGATCCGATCCTGAAGCGTCGGCAGCGTGGTCCATGGATCCCATCTTACAATCGCCATTTCTCTTTCCTCCTTGTTCATGAAGATTGTTATTTATACAGCCATCGGTCCCTCATCAGGTGACTCATAAACATATTGCTGTAATTATTGACTATTAATCTTCATAAACAATTTAATCATTTTTTCCCCGTCTTCAAGACAAAGCAGAGCTTTTTTTTGCGTCAAATTTTTAATCCGATTCTTTTGTCAGATATTTTTCCTTGATTCGATGGACTTCTTTTTTGACGTTGCCGGCAAGATTTTCACACACATGCCTTGCCGCTTTGGCGACTGCCATGGTCTGGGCGTCGTGAAATTTTTTATAAATATTTTCAATTTTTGCAAGGGTTTCATTCACCAGGTTTTCATCCAGGTCTGAAAAATCAATGGGTCCGGTTTCTTTGAAGTCAGACGCATTGAAATCATAGGGGACTCTGGGAGCGATTTTTTCTTTCAACTCCATGGACGACGGTATCTCAAATCCCCCTGAAATAATATCATCAAACTTCACATTGCAGATTTCCCGGGCGCATTCCCTTGCAATCTCCCAGTATTTATGAAGATTGATATTTTCAGTAAAATAATTCATCACCCGCAGTTCCAGTTCCTTCTTATTCATAACGCCTCCTTTTGAATGAAAAAGCTGGTTTTCATGGTTTTGGCATTTTTTCGTTTAGAATGTAACAGAAATTTTAAAGTTTTTCATGGATTTTGTAACGATGTGCGCCGATGGAAATAAAAAGCCCGTCGTTATTATCTTCAACGAAGGCTGATATTTTTATCAGAGCGTATTCTGCAAATTTAATTCTATCTTCCCCGTCCATCACGTATAAATTGTCGTTATGCAGATAAAGGGAATCGGGATTGAGGGGGATTTTTTTCCGGGTATTTAAAATTAATAAGATTTGGGGTCCGCAGATGATGTCGATGACGAAAAGCGCCGTATCTTCATAGCTGAAATACACTTTTTCCAAGCAGTCTCCCTTGATCTGAGAGACGAAATACCCGTTGGCATCCTTTGAAATGGATGCATGAAAATAATCGATGATTTTTTTATGCTTGAACCGGCCGTCCGAGTTGCGCCAGCGGCCGTCTTTATCCATCCAGAACACGGCGTCTTCTTTTTGAATGACGAACTCGCGGAGGTCTTTCGTCATGGCGTATTATCCCTCAAATTTTAAAGCGGCGTTCTGATGCGCAGCCGCAGCCTCTATGATCAGCCGTTCGAGGAGCTCTTTGACCGTCGGTGTATCATGAATGATTCCGGTGATCTGCCCCAACGGAATCACGCCGTCTTCCCAATTTCCATCATCTAAACTTTTTTGGATGGGACGGAACGCGTTTGCCATGCGGGCAAGCTGAATTGATTTTTGCCAGCCGGCCGCAAGAATTCCCAGCAGCATGGTGATCCAGGGAAAACCAAAGGCCTTTGCCGCATCTCGTGATGTAAATAAAGCGCGTATCAGCGGAATCCGGTCGTTCATCAGGCGCTGGGCGCCCCTGGATTTCATCACCCGGCAGGGAAGGCCGTCCACCCGGTCGGTGTATACCGTGTCATGAACGGTTTTCTCAATGCTCGCGTGTTTTGTATGGGGGTGGACCGGGCTTTCAACGGTATTCATAAACCGCGTGCCCATGGCCACGCCGTCAGCCCCCAGGGCCATGGCTGCAGCCAGTCCGCGCCCGTCGGCGAATCCCCCGGCGGCGATGACCGGAATGTCGACTGCATCCACAATGCTCGGAACAAGAACCAGCGAAGTCACATCCCCGCCATGGGCCGCTGCTTCATGGCCCGTAACTATCAATGCGTCCGCGCCGTCCCGTCTGGCGGCAAGTGCGTGCTTATATGTGGCCACCGTAGCGATCACTTTGCCGTTATACGCCCTCGCTTTTTTGACCAGGGAATTGCCTTTCCCCAGGGCATAATTAATGACCGGAACTTTTTCATCAAATAGGGTTTGCGCTTTTTTTTCAGCCCCCGGCAGCATCAGAGGCACATTGGCGCCAAAAGGTTTTGAGGTAAGCCCTCGGATTTTGCGGATAGCCTGACGGGTTTGGTCGGCATTGAGGTTGGCCGTTGCCAGAATGCCCAGGCCGCCTTCATTGGATACCGATGCCACCAGCTCCGGCGTGCTGACGCCGGTCATCCCCGAGAGTATGATCGGGTATTGAATGCCGAAAAGTTCTGTGATTCTGGTTTTCATACCCCTCCAAAATTTTTATACGGATCATCAAGTAGAATTTGAATATAGCATCAATTTGATGATATTAGGTACAATAAGCCTCATAGAGATGAAAGTTTTTTTTGCATGTATACAATAATAAAACCGAGGAGCAAAATTATGAGACGTTACGACCGGACAAAATTTGTTGTTGTTACTTTCTTGGTGAGCATTATCGCCTTCGGATGCGCAGGATCCGTCACCGGCATACAAAACGGAAGGCTCATGCCGTGCCCGAGTTCTCCAAATTGCGTGTCTTCATATGAAACCGATGCATCCCATCAAACAGAAGCGCTGAGATACACCGGGACGCGCGAAAAAGCCATCAGCGCCGTCATATCGATACTGGAGGCCATGCCGGAAGCCAGCATCATCAAGTCCGATGTGGATTATGTCCATGCCGAGTTCAGATCCAGAATATTCAAATTTGTGGATGATGTGGAATTCCAGTTTGTCGAAGCTTCACCGGTCATTCATGTCCGGTCAGCATCCAGGGTCGGTTATTCGGATCTGGGGGTCAATAAAAAACGCATGGAACAGATCCGTGTTCTTTTTCAACAGAAGATGGAGGCCGGGCCGGGAAAGAATGATTGAGGCGGCGCATGGGTGAATATGAAAGGGATTTTGTCCATCCCAGGCTGAATGAACAGATTACAGCCATCGGCGGCAAATACATTCTTTTAAAAGAAGACCGCGTGGCGCTTGAAGGGAAAGATATATTATTTCTGACCGGCGTGGCGGTCTTTGATTCCACGTGTTGCGGAAGCGGCGGATGCTCTTACGCAGTGGTGCCCGGGTTTGTCCGGAAGTGGAAGTATCAAACAGACGCCAATGGAAATCCGGTGTCATTGGTAGAACCGGTAGCCGGAGAGTCCGAACGTGAAAAGATCAGGTTAATGCTTTTTAAAAAAGAGCCGGTCTATCAAGTAGATTTTTTATAGCATAATGATAGAATATTCTGTCTGTATCATTTATACAAATGATCTATCAATGAATTCTGTAGGTTGTAATAAATAAGGCTTATGCGGGCTTTTGATTTCGCATGTCGTTTTTTTACAAAATAGATACTTGCCTTTATTCTTTTTTTCCATTAAAGTTCTTCTAATTTTAATCTTCATGGCAATGCAATAATGACCCTTTAGATTTTAGTAATTTGCAATCTTTTCAGAAAGTCCTGTTTAAACTGATGGCGCTGATTAATGTAAAAAAAAATGAAATCCAGCTGAAAATCGTTTACTACGGACCCGGGCGAGGCGGCAAGACCAGCAGCCTGGAGTATATTCAGAAAAAGCTTGCCAATAGCAGCAAAGTTAAAATGATTAAGCTGACGGGGAATCGGGAACGGACCCTTTTTTTCGACTTCTATCCGCTCAACCTCGGCAGGATAAAAGGATTGGATATCCGAATACAGCTTTATTCAGTGCCCGGCCAGGAGAGACTGGAGCCGCTCCGCAAGCTCATTTTAAGAGGGGTGGACGGCATTGTTTTTGTGGCGGACTCAATGATTCTGAGGCGAAAAAACAACATTCAATCCTTTGAAAATCTGATTCAAACCCTTCATTTGTACAACAAAAAAATATCAACCATACCACTGGTCATCCAGTTCAACAAAGTCGATCTCGCCCAGGAAGGCATCCCGATCCTTTCCCCTGACTATATCTTGGACGACCTCAGGAACTGCCTGGGTGACAACTGGCATATCTTAAACACAACGCCATGTAATGAGAGCAGCTCAGTTACGGGCAAAAACATTTTAAGATCTCTTCAGGACATCATCAAGCTGACCCTGAAGCATCTGAACTTTGATTCCATCACTCGGGCAAACTGAAAACAGCCAAACGCACAGACGATCGAAATTTGCCATTGAGTAAGACCGTTATTTAATAATTTGTTTTTTGATGAGTATTGAGATATAATTTAAAATAATTTATCAGATTGACCAAATAAAGGGTTTATCATGGACAAGGTTCTTATCTTAAGCGGAGATGCCGCGTATGTTCATTCCCTTAAATCCGGGCTCAATAAAATGCGTCAGTTTGAGGTGGAAACTGCCACATCCGGAAAAGAAGCGATAGAGCTTTTTGAAAAGAAGAATTTTTCAATCTTTGTAACTGAAGTTTTTCCTCCCGATATAGACGCGCTGGATCTGTTATCCTTTATGACTCAAAAGCGCCCCAATATTCCCTGTATCATCATGACGGATCATGGCAAACCCTGGTACAAAAAACAAATGGCGCAGCAGTCATTCCTCTATCATCTTGAAAAGCCCTTTACCATCAGCATGCTGGCATCCGCCGTTCTTGTGGGGTTGAATCTCAGGGACGAAGGCAACAATATAAATGGGATGTCTATGGGGACACTTCTGCCGCTGGTCGAAATTTTACAAAAAACATGCCGTATGGAAATAACGTCCAAAAAAAAGGGGAAAGGATATCTTTATTTTAACAACGGAAACCTCATTGACGCCCATTTCAGTAAATTAACAGGAGAGGCGGCCGCCATGGAAATTGTCCAATGGGACCGCATTTTATTTAAATTAAATGAATTGCCGCGATGTCGCACCCGGACGCGCATTAAAACCCACTTGATGGACATTGTCGGAGCAAGTTGGGATCAAAAGAGGGATAAAGGGCTTAACGCAATTCTGATGACCAAAGAATCCCTTTCGATGGTTCTTGATAGGCATATCAGGTTGTTCAACAAAATAAAAGGCTATCAGGCTTTGGCGGTGATCGGTGATCAGGGGGAAATTCTGGTATCGGATCAAAAGGATGCGACCATAAACTTAAACCGACTTGCAGGCGATTTGAAAAAACTTTTTTCTTCTGCCGATAAAACCTATGAATATATCCATATTGATAAAGGAGAGGCTGTCACCCTGCATAAACAGGATAGTATTATTATTATTTTAAATCCTTCAAAAAAAACATATCCCCGAATCCGGCTCATCGGTGTTTCTTCAGCAACGGGGAACTGGTTTTATATGAAAGCGAATCTCGAAAAACTGCTTGCCGAAATCGTAGCCGCTTAAATTTATTTTCTGTTTGCCTCCCCCAAAGAGGCGAAATATCCGCCTGCTTTCAACAGATTTTTATACCAAATCGGATTCAAATATATATTTATGATCCTGGCACTTGAAATCCCCCTATATCCCCCTTTAAAAAGGGGGATTTTAATTCCCCTCTTTTAGTAAAGAGGGGGCAGGGGAGATTTTAGTAAATTTTTGATCGCAACTTGGTATTAATCCCATTGTTTCAAAAGGATGACCACGCGTCTGACATGGTTTTTGAATCCGTTATTCCACCCGGCGAATCCGACCCTCAGTCATTGCTGAGATAACCTTTTGCTGCCTGATTGTATCGACGATCAGTTCCCGCAGCGGTGATCCGGTCTTTATTTGCGGTTTGTCCTTGAAAATCAAATGGCCGTCACCCCCAGAGGCAAGGAAGTCCGGGACCACCACGGAGTAGATCGCAGCAGGTTCCAGGGGCAGCCGTGTTGTCCCCACCTGAATGTTTTCGGGTTCCCGGCCGCGCACATCGAAGGTAATGCCTGACACATGCAGGAACCCGCCGTCTTCGTCTTCACGGGCGCCGCGAACGCCCCGTTGAAGGGTCTGCTGGATTTCGACTCCGGTCAGATCAAGTCGAACCAGCTCATTGTCATAGGGCATGGCCTTGAAGACATCTTCCACGGTGACCGGGCCCTCCTTAATGCTGGCCCGCAGGGCTCCTGCGTTGATCATGGCGACTTGTGCGCCGGTGTGGGCGCGCATGATATCGGTTATGAAATTGCCCAGGTTCGTCTCCTGGTATCGGATGTGCTCACGCTCGCCGTCCAGAAAGGTGTCGCAGCGGCCGATCACTTCTTTGAATTGTTGTCCGAGTCGTGCGTTGAAGTCGTTCATGATGGCGGCAATCTCCGGGTCTGATGCAATGTCACCGGTCACTCGGATGTAGGTCGCATCGATCAGTTTCACCCGCCCGGAAATCGGGTCGATGCCCAGGTCGATGCGGCCCAGGTAGCGCCCTTTTTCAAAGGCTTGCAAGATGGGAACGCTGCCCTCGATGCCGAAGGGAGACAAAAGCACCTGATCATGGCCGCCGATGACGGCGGTCAGATCGGGCAGCGCTTTGGCGATCCGGCGGTCGGTCTCTTGGCGGCTGTGGGAGAGCAGCAGCACCGGTCCCTGCGCAATGGCCTTGGCATAAACCTGGGCAACGGCCGCAACGGAATCAAGCACGTCAAGCGTGGCCACATTTTCGGCCTGAGTGGTGGTAAGCAGTTCCTGTGTGGTGACGCCGATGATGGTGAAGGTCACGCCATCCCCCAAGGGCACCTCCAAAGCAGGCTGACATAGCAACCGGCCGTTATCTTTCTGAACGACATTGGCGCTTAGGAAGGGAAAGTCTGCCTGCTTCTTTAGTTTTAAAAAGTTTTCAAAGCCGAAGTCGAATTCATGATTGCCCACGGTCATGGCATCCACTCCCATGGCATTAAGGCATCGGATGTCAGGGTCGCCTTTAAAGACCGTAGACATGGGCGTGCCCTGAAGGATATCGCCTGCCACCAGCACCAGCGTGCGAACCTGCTTGCGGCTGTTTTCCTCACGGATCTGGCGAATCAGGGTGGCCATCCGGGCGATGCCGCCCACCTCTTCAACTCCGTTTTCGCCTTTTATTTCGAAAGGCATCAGATGGCCATGCAGATCATTAAAAAAAAGAACCGTCAGTGCTATCGGCTCAGGGCGATTTTCAAATGAAGGCGAACCGGCGCACGCAAACATAAAGGCCAGCAAAACGGCAGCCGCGATAAACCGGAAGCGCTTTGTTTCAAATTTCAAAGGCATAATCTCTCCTTGACTAAAAAAGGTTATTCTTTAATGCGGAATAGCGATGGGAGGAGCGCTCCGGCAAGAATCAGCGCTCCGGTGATCGTGAATCCGGTTGAAAAGGCGCCTTTGTCAGCCATAAAGCCGATAAAGGCGGGTATGATTCCTCCCCCAAAAACAAACGCAAGGGGGATGGTGTATGAGACCGCGGCGCCTCTGGTTTCAGCGGGATAGATGGATGACAGGATTTTAAAGCCCGCGGGAAAAAAAAGGGTGGCCAGTATGGCCTGGAGATATACAACCATGACAATAAAAGCCGGTTGAAGGTTCAGACCAAGAAGAATGGTGGATGACCCGGCGAGGAGGGAAGAGATCATGATGGTGGGTTTGCTGCCGAACCGGTCTGTCGCCCATCCGCTGATCAGGGCGGAAAAGAGACCGAAAATTCTTGAAGTTCCCACTATGATATTGGCGTCTCCCCTTGAAATGCCGATATCGTGGATAAGGTATAGCGGAAGCAGGGTGTAAATGCCGATGGTGCTGCTGATGCTCAGTCCGAAAAGCAGGAGCAGAAGCCAGAATGATCGATCTTTTATAAAGCCGCCGACAGAGTCTAAACCCGGCGCGATCCCCTTGAAATCACCCCCGCGTCCGTATTTCAAGAAAAGATATCCCATGCCCAGGGCAACCATGCCGATGGATAGGATGATGGATCGCCATGAACATACCGGCAGCAGGATTTCAGCTATCATCGGGGCGGCGACAAACGCAAAATTGGGCGCGACTTCATGGAGGGCAATGGCTTTTCCCCAATGGCGCGAACTGACCATTCCAGTCAATGCCGCAATCCCCGAAGGCAAATAGGGGCCCGCGGCCACTCCCAGCATGAAAACGGATATTTGAACACCCGGTAAGCTCTGGCTGTGCGCCAAGGCGCAAAGGGCGATCCCAACGCTTGCAACGGACGCGGCGATGGTTTTGCGATAGGAGATGATCGATGAAATATAACCTGCGCCTGTCAGGGAGATGAAATACCCTATGGAAAGCGATAGAAAAAGGCATCCGGCCTGTGAATGCGTTAAATCGAGATCGGTTTCAATTTTTGGCATAAGCGGGGATAAGATGACACGGGCGATGAATGTGATAAAGAAAATAATCACCAGATAAAAAAGCGGCGTCAGATTAGATGATCTGTAAAAAGAATCGTCAGGCTTATCTCCCGGATAATACCCGTTTATGTTCATCGGCATACGGTCCATCGCATAATTTGTCTGAGGAAGTCGCTGCACAAGACCTTCTCTGATTTTCTGACTATCGTTTTCCGATTAAAACATCAAGACATCATCTTTTCATCGCAGGCCATTGCCGAAGCCTATCCGTTAATTTGACTTGTCAGGGGCCGGACCTTTGGTTATATGTTGGATCAGGCTTTACCCGTCAGCATGTTTGATGGCCATCAATGGAGAATATCATGACAAAACAGATTGCCCGCAATCTCAGGATACTGTGCCCGGTTTTAGTGATCATCATGTGTTTCGGATGCCGGGGTTTTTTAAACGATACGTTTAAGGAAACCGTTGATCCTGAAACCGGCTCCATCGCCCTTGAGGGTTTGAACAACATTGTGACTGTCCGGCGGGACAGTCTTGGCATACCTGTTATTGAGGCGGCCAATTTCCATGACCTTGCCTTTGCCACGGGCTACGTGATGGCTTCCGACCGGCTGGCGCAGATGGTCGGATTCAGTCTGCTTGGGCAGGGCAGATTGTCTGAAATGGCCGGAAGTCTGACCTTGGATATTGATATATTTGTCAGAACTTTGGGTATTGCCGAAACCGCGCGCAAAGAGTATGCGGTTTTGAATGATGATCTCCAGGAGGGGCTGGTCGCATTTTCAAAAGGCGTCAATGCCTATATTCAAAGTCATACGGATCGCCTGCCGCTTGATTTCCGATTATCCGGATATTCCCCGGAGCCCTGGGAACCGGTCAATTCTTTATATATTGCCCATGCCCTGAATCTGGGTCTGTCTTTTAACCTGTCTGAGGAAATCGCTTTTTTGAATTTGGCCAGAAAGGTCGGCTTCAATAAGGCCGCCTGGCTGATACCGGTATATCCTGATGAGCCGCTTTCATTTGATGCTGCGGACGCTTTGTCCACCATCGATTTGGGCTCAATGGGCGAGACTTCTGAACATCTTGCGCGGCTGCACCAGAAAATGAGTTCCATGTGGCTTCCCCTGGGCATCCCTGCGTCCAACAACTGGGGGATCTCGCCGGAACGGACCCTGTTGAATTCGAGTATCATCGCAAACGATACGCATCTTTCTCTTGAGATGCCTTCCGTATGGATGATGCTTCACATGAGATCCCCGGAGTATGACGGGGCGGGCATCGCCATCGCCGGCGTTCCCTGCATCATTGCCGGATATAACGGTTACATGGCATGGGGGGAAACCATGGTGATGGGAGACACCCAGGATGTCTTTATTGAACAACTCAAAACCATCGACGGGAAGCAGTTTTATCTTTACAAGGGGGAATGGCATCCGGTCGGGCTGCGCCGGGAGGTTTTCAAGGTGCTCGGAGAACATGATCAGGTCCGGACTGTTTCCAGCACCCGGCACGGGCCTTTATTAAATATGGCATTGCAGAATCCGCCCAAGAACCCGGCCCTGCCCCCCCATATAGAGACTGCATATGGACTTGCCCTTCAACATGTGCTTTCTGAGTCAGCCCGCTCATTCAGCGCCATGTTTGATTTGACGCGCGCCAAAACAATGGACGACGCGCGCCAGGCAATTCATGGCATGCGATTCATGGCGCTGAATTTCATTTACGGCAATAAAGACCATATCGCCTGGCAGGTGAGCGGCTGTTATCCCAAGCGAAAAGCAGGCCGCGGGCACTTCCCCGTACCCGGATGGACCGGCGAATATGACTGGGACGGCTTTATCGATGTCATGGATCATCCCTATACGGCGGATCCCCCGGCCGGATTTTTAGGAACAGCCAATCATCGAACCGTTTCTGCAGACGACGGGTTGATTCTCAGCTCAACATGGTATGCGCCGGAACGATCCGAGCGGATTATGGAAATGCTTAACAGCAACGGGCAGCATACCTGGCAATCTTCTGTCTCCATGCAGAATGACCGGTATGATCCTTTTGCCGGAAAGCTGAAATGCGTGCTGTATGATTCACCCATTTCTGAAGGAATCCGAAAAGAAATATCCTCATGGGCCGATGAGCATGAAATCGCCGGCGCCCAGGAGGCCTTGGACATATTGAAAAATTTTGACGGGGTCATGGCGCCGGATTCTAAGGACGCGGCGGTATTCGGCGTATTTCAGAATGTGTTCATCCAGGAAGTCTTTCTGGACGAACTCGGGCCGGAAAACAGCGACGCATGGATCGCCTTTAAATCCACCATCCAGGGTTTCTATGGCGCAGACCAGGATCACATGCTGGGTCGGGAGGACAGTCCATTCTGGGATGATATATCAACGCCTGAAACTGAAATAAAAAGTCAGATTATGGCAAGGGCTCTGGCGGCGACCATCCGGGAAACCGAAAAACTTCTCGGATCTGACCGGAAAGAATGGCGATGGGGGCGATTGCTCAATTATCAGTGGCGGACCCAGGCCACCCAGATGCGGCCGTTTTTATCCTTCTGGAAGCGATTTGCTGCGGGCATCATCGGGGGATATACGGACAGGGGCCCATATCCCGGTGGAGGAGATTTCAACACGTTAAATGTGGCAGGCTTTCACAAGGGGGATGATTATGACGTGTGGCTGGTTCCGGCCATGAGAATGGTGGTGGATTTCGGATTGGCGGAGCCCATGTTTCTGACCAACTGCGGCGGCCAGTCCGGGAACCCCGCAAGCCGGCATTATGATGACGGGATACCCGTCTGGTTAAATGGTGACGCCCGGTCCATGCCGTTTCAGGATGAGAATATCAAAAAACAGTATGACCGGGTGATGGCGCTGACGCCCCCGCAATAATGGTTTTATACAGTATCATTAAAAAAGGAAGCACCTTTTCAGGAATAAGCATGAATCAGACACACATCACTGACGCAAAGGTGGAGCGGATTGATCGGCATACCGTCAAGCTCTGCTGGGAGCCTGCGCACAAAAATCCGACAGTTTCAATTTATAACGGTGCCCATGCCCTTGAGAGAAAAATCCCGGCGACAGATTGCCCATCCGGATGCCTGGAAATATCAGAAAATGAACCCCATATCCGCTACTATTACCGGCTTGAAGACGACAACGGTTATTCTCTGATGGCGGCTGAGCGCCGTGTATATCTTGAAGGGGCGGTCAATTTCAGGGATATCGGAGGATACCTTACGCAAGACGGCCGGCGTGTTCGCTGGGGAAAAGTGTTCCGTTCCGACGGGCTTTCAAGGCTCACCGATCATGATCACCGACTGATGAAAAACATGGGTATCAGGCGAATCATTGATTTCAGAACCCCGGCGGAAATTGAAAGCTCGCCGGACCGTCTTCCGGCGGACGGCAGCATGTCTCATGTGAATCTTGCGGTCACTCACGGCACCATTGACTTTGTTGAAGCGCTCAAAAGATTGAAAAAAGGCGATTCCACCTGGTTGACACCGGATTTCATGGTAAACGGCTATGTAAACAACATTGATCAGTTCGCTCATGTGTGGGGGAGCGTGATCAATCAAGTGGCGATTTCAGACGGAGACCCGGTTCTGTTTCACTGCACCGGCGGAAAGGACCGCACCGGAACATGCGCTGCCCTTATTTTGCTGGCGTTGGGCGTCCCCGAGGAAACGGTGGTTGATGATCATCAACTCTCCAATATTTACATCGCCGATCTGCTTCCGGCCGTATACGCCTCCATCGCATCCTACGGGGTTGATCCGGACCTTGTTTTCCCGTATTTAACCGCCCCCAGGGATTGTATTCTCGCGGTGTTGGATCATATCAGCGAAAAATATGGCTCGGCTTCCGATTATCTTGCGACAAAGGCGGGCGTCAGCCGGGATACGCAGGAATCTCTCAAAAAGAAAATGCTTATATGATGTAATATAAAAAGTGATTAAACAAAAAAGCCTTCCTATGCTTTAAAAAAACATAGAAAGACTTTTGATGAATCATCGGAAAAATTAATTTCCGACCTCAAATATCTGTATATCGTCGATCCAGAGAGTCCCTTTTGTGAGAATGACGTCTAAGGTTATCTCCTGCGCGCTGGATGGCGCTGTGGTCGAATAAGTGAGGTTTTTCCATCCGGATTCGCCTTTGAGCATGTACATCAGATCCAGAGTGGGAGCAGGACTGATCCTGTCGGGGAAATAGTTATATCTGAATGCCGGTGCGATGAAGTTCGGGCTATAACCGAGATCTTTCGCTTTGACCCAAACGCTCACTTCATATTTTTTCCCGGGCTTGATGTTTTTTATACTGGCTTCCCTGTAAAGTGTGACGCTCCCGCCCGGCGGCTTTACTGAGATTTTATAAGCGGATTTCCCATTGTGCTTTTCTGTTTCATCAAAATTAAATTCCGCGGTTGTTCCCCGGTTGATTTTTGTCTGCCATCCATCCGGAAGATTGCCGGATGCTTTGGCTTCAAATCCTTCTTCATAAATCAGCCTGAAATTCTCTCCGGATGCCGGTGACGCAAGGATCAGGCAGACGATGATCATCATCATTCCAATCATATTTTTCTTCATTGACTTCCCTTTCTGAGCGATTCGCATGAATTTCGATGGTTTGAGTCAAATATAGTTTAGTGTTAATTTATCCTACCCCAAGCGCTTAAGCAAGGAAAAAATTTTGCCATTCAGAAGATATCCTTCATATTATCAAATGGTAAAAAAATTTTAAATTTGACAACCCCCAATAATTAAGTTTGATTATAGAAGAATTTTTTGGTAAAAAAAACTGAAAAAATACCAGATCGAGCTTCAATCCGAAATTCAAATAACAGGGAGGGTATATGAAAAACTTTGGCCGGCGGGTCACGCTGACTGCTATTTTAATGATGGCGGTTCTGATTTTTTTTTCATGCAGCAAACCTAAGGAAGGCAAAGTGGTTGTGACGGAACAGGAATTTTTGATCCGCCAGGATAATCCCAATGCATATGTGGTGGACGCAAAGGGAAAAGTCCGAAATGTCGGCGAAGTCGATGTTAAAAACGTCGTGGTGACAGGGTCATGTCCGTCATGCATTGATGCCATTATTCCGGGTAAATGGATGGGGGCCGGAAAAGATAAAACCCAGGATCAAAAAGACGTCATCAGTTTTATTCCGGTCGGCCAGGAAGAAGAGTTCACTTTCAGGGGAGTCGCCTTCATATACAATACTGTTGCGGAAGAGCCCAAAGAAAAACCGGAAAAAATGGAAGTAGTCATTGAATCATTTGAAGTAGTGGATTGATTTAGAAAAGGTGGGGTGAAAAAAATGAAAAAGTTTGCAAAAAATTTTCATCAACAAAGGCTTCTTTTCTTCTGTCTGTCTCTCGTTCTCTTGCTAACGGCTGCCTGCGAAAAACCCAAGGAAGGGAAAGTGGTTGTTTCTGAGCAGGAGTTTGCCATCCGTCAGGATGCGCCGAATTCATGGGTAATTGACGCCAAAGGAAAGGTCAAGAATGTAGGCGGGGCAGACGTCAAGAACGTTGAGGTGACCGGCTATTGCAGATCCTGCGGGGAAGTTTTCACCATGGGCAGCTGGTATGTCTCGGAATATGATAAAACGCCGGAGCAGAAAGATGTCATCCGCTACCTCCCTGCGGGCGCCCAGGAAGATTTCAGTTTTACCGGTGTTGCATTTATGCCTGACCAGTCCGGTAAAGGTCCAGATCAATTGCCCGATAACCTTGAATGTGAAATCGTTTCCTTTGAAACCGTAGATAAATAGAGCCAATAAAACGGGGCGTCGCCCTCAAAATTTCGCCGGTCATGTTCCATTCATGACCAATCAGACAGCAGTCTTGGATCGATTTTTTATCATCAAGGGAGGGGAATGATGACATCTTTTGGCCGCCACATGGCAGTTTGCGTATGCATGACGCTCATTGCCTGTTTCTTTAATTCCTGCGGAAAGCCTAAGGAGGGCAGGGTGGTTGTTTCAGAACAGGAGTTTTCCATCCGGCAGGATACCAAAATTTCCTGGGTGGTTGACGCCAGGGGGAAGGTTGAAAACGTGGGTGAGGCGGATGTCAAAAATGTCGTGGTGACCGGTTATTGTAAATCCTGCGGAGAAGTTCTTGTCAGCGGCGCATGGTTTATTTCAGATATTGAGAAAACGGCTGAAGAGAAAGATATCATCGGGTATCTCCCGGCAGGCGCCGATGAAGAATTCAGCTTCAAAGGCGTTGCGTATCTGATGGATCAAAGCGGAAAAGCGCCTGTAAAAATGCCGGATCAGCTTGAATGCGCAGTCATCTCATTTGAAATTGCCGAGAAATGAAGCTCGGCGGGCCTTAAAATCTTCATGCGTGATTGTCAGGCTTTAGATCGTCTGCTGTTCTTTAAGGCGGATCAACACCGGAATGCCCAGGTTCTCAAAAAGCTTTTCTTCAGCCTTGTGGATGATCTTTTCAAGAACCTTTATTTCATCTGAAAATAGCCGTTCGTCCACCGGGAGCCAGACTTCCAGAAATTTTTTTTCATCGCGGACGGAGACGAAAAAACGAGCTGATCCCTGGGAAAGTCCCAATTGCTGCGCAATATGCAAATGAATCTGCCTGCTGTTGACGTTCACCCCGTCAATGTTAATCAGATCATCCGTCCGCTCCCCTGTCCATTCGATTCGTTTCAGTTCAATGCCGCAGGCGCATCTTTCTTTGAAAATTTTTGCTCGATCGCCGGTTTTAAGGCGGAGCAGGGGAAACGCGCGGGTGGTCAGTGTGGTCAATACAAGCTCGCCGGATTCTCCTTCGGGCAATACTTTTCCTGAATGGGGGTCGATGATTTCCGGAAGAAAATGATCTTCATTCACATGCAAGCCTTCATGCCGGGCGCATTCGAAGCCAATGGCCGGACCCGGCACTTCGCTGAGTCCATAATGAAGCCATATCTTTACCTGAAGCGTTTCTTCCAGTTTTTTTCTTTCATCATTGTCGATGGCCTCTCCGCCAAGGATAAGCGTTTTCAGTTCCAGGGCGTTGATGTTTATTTCATGGCGGGTGACATAGGCTGCCAGCTGTTTGGCCGATGACGGCGTTGTCACGAGGACGGATGTCTTATAATCCCTGAGCACCATGAGCTTTTTTTCAAGGGAGAGCTGGGTGTTGGGGATGACGCCGGCTTCAATGGCTTCGGCGCCTCTTTTATAATCGCGACCCCAGTTTGCCAGGCCAGGATGAAATCCGATCTGGAGAATGTCATGAAAGGTAACGCCAGAAGCGGTCAAGGCCCTGGCCAGTATGGCCTCCCAGGTTTTTAAATCCTGGGCGGTATATCCGCTGACTGTAGGATTTTCCATTGTCCCAGGCGCCGTGTGAATTCTTATGATTTCCCTCAGGGGCACCGCGAAAAGATCATACGGGTAGTTTTCGCTGAAGTGTTTCCGTTCCATGAACGGAAGGCGCAAGATGTCGGGAATCGATCCGATCTCTGAAATATCAATCCCCATTTTCTTGAAACGGTTTCGATGAAACGGAACATTGCGGTATGCTCTGTTTAAGGTGCTTTGGAGACGCTCCAGCTGGAGTTGATTCTTTTCTTCATTGCTTAAAGCCAGATAGTTGTCTTTAGTGGTCATAGAATCCTCCATAGTCTTTCCCGAGATAGGCGCGCTTCACCTCCTGATCTTCAAGAAGATCCGGCGCCGGTCCTTGCAGTACAATGCTGCCGGTTTCAAATACGTATCCCCGGTCGGCTATTTGAAGCGCGGCCCGGGCATTCTGCTCAACCAGAAGAATCGTCATGCCTTCATTTCTCAGCATTTCGAGGGTCTGGAATATTTTTTCAACAATCAGCGGAGCAAGCCCCATGGACGGCTCATCGAGCAGCAGCAGGCGGGGATGGGACATCAGGGCGCGGCCGATGGCAAGCATCTGCTGTTCACCCCCCGAAAGGGTGCCGGCGGGCTGCCGGTATCTGTCCTTGAGTATGGGGAAGAGCTCCATGACGCGTTCCAGATCCTGTTTGACCGCTGCATCCTCTTTTTTGCGAATCATGGTATATGCGCCGAGGATTAAATTGTCTGAAACGGTCATGGGCGGGAATATCATGCGGCCTTCGGGCACCAGGCTGACCCCTTTTCTGACAATGGCGGGAGGATCCAATCCCTTTAAAGAGTCCCCCTCATAGAGAATTTCTCCTTCCCAGCGGGGAAGCAGTCCGCAGACCGCCTCCAGGAGCGTGCTTTTGCCGGCGCCATTTGCGCCGATCAGGGTGACAATCTGGCCTTTTCCGACGGAAAGGCTGATTCCCTTTACCGCCATTATCCGGCCGTAAAAACATTTCAGATTTCGAATTCTCAGCATCACCGTATCATTTAAATTATTTCTGGGGAGAGGTCCCCAAATAAGCCCTCATCACCGCTTCATCCTCTTGAATGGATCGCGGCGATCCCTGGGCGATTTTTTTTCCCTGATCCAGAACGACGATGGCGTCGGATATCTCCATGGTAAGACTCATGTCATGTTCAACCAGGAGAATCGTAATTCCCTGATCCCGGACTTTACGGATCAAATCGCCGAGCTGCATCGTTTCAACCATATTCAATCCAGCCGCGGGTTCATCCAGGAGCAGAAGTCTTGGCCCCGAGGCAAGCGCCCTGGCAAGCTCCAGAAGCCGCTGCCATCCGAAAGCAAGGTCCCCGCTTTTTCGTAAAGCATGCTCCTTTAATCCGATAAAATCCAGCAGCTCAAAGGCGATCTTCGTCGCCCGGCCTTCTTCATGCCTCACCCATGGGAAGCGAAAAACGCTTCCCCACATGCCGCACCGGGTGCGGGCATGTTGCCCGACGAGAATGTTTTCAAGCGCCGTCATGCTTTCAAAAAGCTCGACATTCTGAAAGGTCCGAGCGATACCGCATTGAACCAGTTCATGGACTGTATTATTGAGTGTGCTGGAACCTTTGAAAAGAATATCGCCCGTATCGGCGGGGAATATGCCGGTGATGAGATTGAACAGGGTCGTTTTGCCGGCGCCGTTGGGTCCGATCAGTCCTGTAATGGTTCCGGGAAATAATTGAAAGGAAACATCCGAAAGAGCCTGGACGCCGCCAAACGCTTTGGAGACATTTTCCACAATCAGCAGCGGATGATCGGAATTCATAAGCTTCTCCGCGACCTTTCAACAATATCGAGGATTCCCCGGGTCAGCCCCTTGGGAAGAAATATCATCACGATCATGAGAATCAGGCCGTAAACCACCATTTCGAATTCGGAAAACGCATGGAGCCATTCCGGAAGCAAGGTGAGCAGGGATGCGCCCAGCAGGGAGCCCCAGATGCTGGCCATGCCGCCGATAACGACCATGGTGACCATCCGTATGGACATGATAAAGCTGAAAGTTTCCGGGCTGATGAAACAGACGAGATGGGCGTACAAAAAACCGGCCAGCGCGCTCATCCCCGCGCTTAAAACAAAGACCTGAAGTTTTAATTTCTGGGTGTCAACGCCTACGGCGGCGGCGGCCTTCTCCCCGTCATGGATGGCGCGCAAGGCTCTGCCGACGCGAGAATCAATAATTCTTCGGCACAGGACAATACACAGCAGAACGCATCCCCATACCAGATACAGGTAATTCTGGCGGGACGAAAATGAGACGGGCCCTAAGGAGAGCGCCGGTATGCCCACAAAACCGGACGCGCCGCCTGTAACGCTGCTCCATTCCCGGAAGATGATATTGATGATCATGCCGAAACCGAGGGTTCCCATGCCGAGATAATAACCGGAGAGCTTGAGGGTCGGCACCCCGACAATGTAGGCCACCATGACAGCGGCCGCGATGGCGACAGGAAGCGCCAGCCAGGGCGACCAGCTGAAATGAACCGTCAGAATGGCGGTGGCATAAGCGCCGATGCCATAAAAAGCGGCATGCCCCAGGGATATCTGGCCCGCATACCCCATCAGCATATTCAGTCCCAGCGCAAGAAGCGTATTGATCCCGATGAAGGTGAGCACCTGAAGATAATATGCATTTGAAATAAAATGACCGGCAAGGGCCACCATCAGAATAAAAAAGGAATAAAGGATCTGGACGCGCATGATCAAAACCGCTTTACGTTCAGCGCGCTGATGATGCCGCCGGGCCTGGCATAAAGGATGAACAATAGAAGAAAAAAAGCGGTGGCGTCTTTTAATCCTGAGGAGACAAACCCGACGCCGAGTGCTTCGAGGATGCCCAGCAGGAATCCGCCGATGAGCGAACCCCAGAGGCTGCCGAGACCGCCCAGCATGGCCGCGCAAAATCCTTTGAGCCCGAGCATGGTTCCCATATCATAACTGCACATGGTGATCGGAGAGATGATGACGCCGGACAGGGCTCCCAGTCCTGTGCTTAGGCCGAACGCGAGCATGACCATGAGTTTTGAGGGGATCCCCACGATCCAGGCTGCCCGCTTGTCTATAGCGCAGGCTTCCATGGCTTTGCCGGTCAATGTTTTTTTGAAGAAGAAATGAAGGCATGCGACCATAAGCAATACGATCAAAAGAATCCATAGGCTTTGGGCGAGAAGTTTGGCGCCGGCAATATCCAAAGGCGGATGGGTCGAGAAGGGCGGGATGCTATAGGCGTCTTTTCCCCATGCAAGCATGCCTATGCCCCGCAAAAAAATGGATGCGCCCACCGTGATGATAATCAATACGATGGGCTCCGGAAACCTTACCGTGCGGATGGCCAGCCGCTCAAAAAGCAGGCCGGCGATACTGATGCAACAGACAGTCGCAATAAAGGCGGGCAACAGCGGAAGGTGAAACGGTCCGGAGAACGTGACCATGGTCAACGCGCCCAGCATCACAAATTCGCCATGAGCGAAATTGATGAGATCCGTGGAATTGTAAAGCATGGAAAAACCGATGGCGATAACGGCGTAAATGGCGCCGTTGGTAATTCCGGAAAAGAAATATTGAAGGATTTCCTGCATGGATTAAAGCTGATATAGGCCGCACAATATTCCAGGCAGGGGCGTATCATTATACGCCCCTACAGGCATTTTGAACTTGTTTAAATTTGATAATTGATTATTCAATCAGTTCCCACTTGCCGTTTTTGATTTTCACCATCACAAACGCATCCGATCCCAGGCCGTTGTGCTCAGTCGGGCTGAAATTGAAAATTCCGCTGATGCCCACATGTCCTTTGAGGTTTTCAATGCCCTGTCGAATTTTTTCCTTGTCGCCGTCGCTGCCGTTAAGTGCTTTTGCAAGGATTTGGATAGCGTCATAGGAATATCCGCCGAAGCCGGAAACCGGCGTTTTAAACATGGCGTCATAAGCGGCGGTGTAGTCCATCAGAACTTTTTTCTGCGGGTCAGTGTCGGGGAGCAGGCTGGTCACAAGGATTTTTCCGGTGGGAAGGATGATCCCTTCGGCCGCAGTTCCGGCAAGTTCAATAAATTTAGGCGATGCCACCCCGTGGCTCTGATACAGGGGAATGGTTATGCCCAGCTGCTGGATGTTTTTCGCGACCACTGCCGGCCCTGGATTCGTGCCCCAGCAGACGATGGCGTCCGGATTGTCCTGGCGGATTTTAGTTATCTGGGCTGTCATGTCGGTATCTTTGTCGCCGAACGTTTCGGCTTTTACGACAGTCAGGCCGAATGGGGCGGCCTGGTTCACCAGCTGCTCCTTGCCGCTTTCGCCGAAAGCATTGGCAACAGTCAGCAGCCCGATTTTTTTAAAGTTTTGAGATTTCAGATGCGCATAGATGGCAGCCACCGCCAGGATGTCGCTTTGGGCGGTTTTAAATACCCACGGGTCCACCGGCTGAACGATCTTGTTGCCGGCAGCGCAACTGATGAAAGGGATCTGGGCCTTCTGAACCATGGGCATGACGGCCAGCGTTGTCGGTGTCAAGCTGGGGCCTACTATGGCGATGACTTTGTCGCTTTCAATGAGCTTGCTGGCGGCGTTCACGGCTTTTGACGGATCTCCTTCATCGTCGTAAATGACCGCTTCAAGCATGTGTCCGTTGATGCCGCCGGCTTTGTTGATCTGCTCCACGGCCAGTTCCATGGATTTTTTTTCAGGGTCTCCTAAAAAGGACGTCGGCCCGGTAATTGAAAACAATCCGCCAATCTTATAACTCGGTTTTTCTGTTTCCGAGAGGACGGATGAAGGAATTAAAAAAGTTGCAGCGATCAAAAGGGTGAGAGCGGTGAAGAGTAATCGGATTTTTTTTGTTCTCATCATGGGTCGTCCTCCTTAGCTTAAAATATTATCAGTTGAGTTTAAGGGAATGATGCCGCAAGCTTCAAAAAAAACTGTAATTTGCATCATAGCTTGTATAAATCCTTGCCGTTGATGACCGTGATTTTGTTTTCTGTCAGCACGGTGATGGCTTCATCGGATTGATCAAACCGAAACACCATAACGGCTTTGTCGCCGCTCTGACGGATAAAAGCATACATATATTCGACGTTGATCTGGGCGTTTTTAAGGATCTCCAAAATGTTGAAAAGACCACCGGGGCGATCATCCACTTCAACGGCCACCACTTTTGTCTTTCGGACGGTGAACCCGTTTTCCTTGAGCGCCTGCTCTGCAACAGCGTTATTATCCACTATGAGCCGCAGTACACCGAAATCAGATGTGTCCGCGAGGGCCAGGGCCCGTATGTTCACTTTGGCTTTTGCCAGAATTCCGGTGACTTCCGACAGTCTTCCGGCTTTGTTTTCAAGAAATATGGATATCTGTTCAGCCTGCATGGTTTTCCTCCTTAAATTTTTCGCTTGTCGATAACGCGGGCGGCTTTTCCCTCACTTCTCGCAATGGACTTGGGTTCCACCAGCTTGACCTTTGCGGTCACGCCCAGATATTCTTTAATGTCTTTTGAGATTTTGTTTTCGAACTGCTGCAACTGCTTGACTTCGTCTGAAAACATGTTTTCGCTCACCTCGACCATGACGGTAAGGACATCCAGGTTGTCCTCACGCTCCACAATCAGCTGGTAATGGGGTTCCACGCCCTCAATCTGCATCAGAACGCTTTCAATTTGCGACGGGAAAACATTGACGCCCCGGATAATCAGCATGTCGTCGCTGCGGCCGCTGACCTTTTTCATCCGGACGTGGGTTCGTCCGCAAATACAGGGCTCTGGATTCAAAGTGGTGATATCCCGCGTGCGGTAGCGGATAACGGGGAACGCCTCCTTGGTGATGCTGGTAATCACAAGTTCGCCAGTTTCTCCGTAGGGAAGCACCTTCCCGGTATCAGGATCTATGATTTCAGGGATGAAGTGGTCTTCAAAAATATGGAGCCCTTGTTTGGCTTCATGGCATTCAATGGAAACTCCGGGACCGATCACCTCGCTTAACCCGTAAATATCAATGGCCGTCAGATTCAGCTTGCGCTCGATTTCCTGCCTCATGTCTTCCGACCAGGGCTCGGCGCCGAAAATGCCGTATCTGAAATGAAAATCGGCAAAAGAAAATCCCATTTCCTCGGCAGCTTCGGCCAGGTGAAGGGAATACGACGGGGTTGCGGTCAGGATGGTGGGCTTGAAATCTTTCATAATGATCACTTGTCTTTTGGTGTTGCCGCCTGAAACAGGGATCACCGATGCGCCCAGCTTTTCAGCGCCGTAATGCACTCCCAATCCGCCTGTAAAAAGACCGTAACCGTATGCGTTGTGGATGATATCGCCGCGCGTGGCTCCTCCGGCGACCAGGGCCCGCGCCATGAGCTCAGACCATGTGTTGATATCTCTTGCGGTGTAACCGACAACTGTCGGCTGCCCTGTGGTCCCGGATGATGCGTGAATCCTGACGACATTGTCCATGGGGACCGCAAACATGCCGAAAGGATAATTGTCCCGCAAATCCTTCTTGGTTGTAAACGGCAGCGACTGCATATCGTTGAGTTTTGAGATATCCCCCGGGAGAATCCCGGCACTGGTGAATTGCTTGCGGTAAAAAGGCACAGTGGCATAAACCCTTGAAAGAGTTGCCTGCAGACGTTTGAGCTGGATGGATTCAAGGGCCTCCCTGGGCATTGTTTCATATTCAATGTTATAAATCATCCTCCAAGATCCTCCTCATTTATCCTTTTAAATTCCCTTTGAATTGCGGTTTCCTCTTTTCAAGGAACGCATGGGTCCCTTCTTTTGAGTCCTCGCTGGCCATGCACAGGGCAAAAGCGTCAATTTCAATTTCACAGGCTGTGGCGAGATCGACATTTAAACCCTGATTGACGGCCTGTTTTGCAGCGTTTAAGGACACTTTTCCCTTGGCAGCGATGGTTCCGGCGGTTTTGACGGCTTCTGCCATTAATTGATCCGGCGGAATCACTTTATTGACAAACCCTAATTGGAATGCTTCTTCAGCGGAGATCATTTTGCCGGTAAAGATAAGTTCTTTGGCCAGGTTTTTTCCGATGATCCTGGCAAGCCGCTGGGTGCCCCCGAATCCGGGGATCAGGCCGAGCGTAATTTCAGGAAGCCCGAATTTCGAATTTTCAGAAGCGTAAATAAAATCACATGCAAGTGCCAGTTCAAGGCCTCCGCCCAGAGCAAAGCCGTTGACGGCGGCGATAACAGGGATGGGAAGCTTCTGAAAGGCGGCCATGGTCTGATGGCCGTTTGAAACGAAATATTTTCCCTCAAGGGCGTTTAATTTAGCCAGTTCCGTAATGTCCGCGCCGGCCACAAAGGCTTTTTCACCGGCGCCCGTGATGATCAAAACCCGGATGTTTTCATCCTTTTCAATATCCTGCGCTGCCTTGCGCAGCTCATTGAGCACGGCGGTATTTAAAGCGTTCAAAGCAGCCGGGCGGTTGATGGTGAGAAAGCCGATGCCTTTTTCCTCTTTCATTAAAAGATGCTCATATGTCATGGGATGCCTCTGATGTTTTGCGGTTAATCCAGCCTTTCCGTAAAAAATTTTCCGGAGATCATATCGCACGATACGTAAGGTCAATAAAATAACTTCAATATTTTGTCAAACAGAAGTATATTGACTGATTCAGATGACACTCATAAGAAAAAGCTTTTAACTGTTTGATAAAAAAATGAAACTTATTTTATTGACATGGCCTTTTGCATTTAATTAGTATTGCCCGCTTTATAAAATTACAGCGATATATAGACCCTGTCATCCTTGAAGCGGAACGACCGCGATATTGGGACAGTGTTTATTGAGGAGACCCATAATGAATTCAGCATCAATTCAAGTCGTATATAAAAGGTATGCCCGCAATTACAATCTTATTTTCGGAAAAATTTTTGAACAGGGCCGCAGGCGAGTGATTGAGCGGATGAATTGCCAGCCTGGCGAGAGAATTTTGGATGTCGGGATCGGAACAGGGCTTTCGCTGAATTTTTATCCTGAGTATGCGACGGTGGTGGGGGTCGACATTTCACCCCACATGCTGCGGGTGGCCCAGCGGCAGGTCGAAAGCTTAAGCGTAAACCATATCTGTTTGTCATTAATGGACGCCCAGCAACTTTCTTTTCGGGATAATTCCTTTGACAAGGTATCCGCCATGTATGTCGCCTCGGTGGTGCCGAATCCGAAGTCGATGATTGCGGAGATGAAACGGGTGTGCAAGCGAGATGGGGATATTTTCATTCTCAATCATTTCAGCAACAGCCATCTGCTGCCGCGGTTGATTGAGACGGTGCTGATCCCTTTTGAAAATGTCATCGGGTTCAGGCCCCGTTTTTCTTTGGAAAGGCTGATCGTCGATACCAAGCTAAATGTCACCTCTGTTCTTCCGGTGAATTTTTTCGGATTTTGGACGCTGATTCACGCAAAAAATATCAATTAGTCTTTTTATGGATAAGAAAACACCATTAAGAGTCTGAACGGAAAGTGCAGATTTTGAGCCAAGACATGACCGCAGGCGTAGCGTCGCTCCGTCGAGGATCAACAAAATCCGAGAACGCCCTATTGGATCAAAAGATGCGGTTTCCTTTCGGGAGCTATTTAATAATAAAGACAAATCGTCAAGTAGGCCCCCAATGGCTGGAAAAAAATAAAAAAGGGTTATTGCCTTAAGCAATAACCCCTTGATTTTAATGGCGCGCCTGGAGGGATTCGAACCCCCGGCCTACGGATTAGAAGTCCGTTGCTCTATCCAGCTGAGCTACAGGCGCTTAGGGAAATTGGCTAACATGAATTGTTTTTTTTGTCTATATGAAATACATTATTAGAAGATGATGTGAATACTCCTGCAAGAATCTCTTTGCAATATTTTTTTAGCCTGATACTGTACATTTTTTAATCGTGTGATGGCGTTCGGATACATGACATCACGATGTCAAAAAGAAATCTGGCTGCGGAAAAAATGGACGATCAATACGAAAACGATGAATTTGAAAACGGCGAACCGGATGAGCCCACAGAAGCGGCGGATGATTCCGATGCAGCTCCTGCGGCCAGCGTCATTAAAGAAAGAAGTGTCGTTGAATACGATCCGCTGCAACGGTATCTTGCCGAAATCAGCCGATATCATCTTCTGAATCGTGAGGAAGAGATTGACCTTGGCAAGCGCATTCAGGAGGAAGGCGATCCGGATGCGGCTTACAGGCTGGCCACATCCAATCTTCGACTGGTTGTAAAGATCGCACTGGAATTTCAGAGAATATGGATGCAGAATCTTCTGGATTTAATTCAGGAAGGAAATATCGGATTGATGCATGCGGTTCAGAAGTTTGATCCATATAAAAATGTCAAGTTTTCTTATTATGCATCATTCTGGATCAAAGCGTATATCCTCAAGTTTATCATGGATAACTGGCGGATGGTCAAAATCGGAACGACCCAGGGCCAACGCAAACTTTTTTTCAAACTTAAAAAAGAAAAACAGGCGCTGATTGATCAGGGGTTTGATCCTCAAACCAAACTTCTTTCCGACCGGCTCGGGGTTTCGGAGAATGAAATCACCCAGATGGAGCAGCGGTTGAATGGCTGGGATGTTTCTCTGGATGCCCCCATTAAAGAGGATTCCAATACCGAAAGAGGGGAATTTTTAAGTTCTGAAGAAGAGTCCATCGAAAATCAGATGGCAAAAAAAGAGATTGAATCAATTCTTCAGGATAAAATCGCTAAATTCAGAAACCAGCTTTCCGACCGGGAGCTTGAGATATTCGACAGCAGGATTTTTACCGATACGCCTTTGACATTGCAGGATATTGGAGACAAATATGTCATTTCACGGGAGAGAGTCCGGCAGCTTGAAAAGAACATTATCAAAAAAATGAAGGTTTTTTTTAAAGATGAGATTCCGGATTTTGATTTATATGAATAAATATGCACAGTCACTGGCTATGAAAAAGATAATCTGGACAACCTGCAGTTTGATGGTTGCTTTTTTTTGTGTATCAGGTTGCGGCGCCGTTTTAAAAAAAACATCCGGTCAGGAGCCATATAAAGAACTGCTCCCCGAGGAACAATTGATTGAGCCTGAACCAGCGGATACCGATGATTCAGGGATGGATAAACCTTCGATTTCTTTGGAAGAAGAGAACAGCTATTATCTGTATCTGGAGGCTCAGGCCCAAAAAAAACAGGGGGATTTGGCGAAGGCGATACTCTATCTCGAATTGGCCCTGCACAATGACCCGGAATCACTGTATCTGAAACAGGAGATGGCCATTCTTTACCTTCAGAACAACCAAGCTGAAAAAGCCCTGGCTGTGGTTGAGGATATCCTGAATGTTGATCCCAATCATGTAGACGCCTTGATTATGGCGGCGACAATAAAAAAGGCGCTTAACAAGGATGAAGATGTCAAGGCCATGTATGAAAAAGCGCTGCAAAGCGATCCTACAAGAAAGAGCACCTACCAGATTTTAGGGAAAATGTATCTGGATGATGGCGATCTGGACAGCGCGTATCGAACTTATGAGCAAATGATTCAGAATTTCAGCAACGATTATACGGGGTACTACTACCTGGGAATGATCTATGAGGTTAAGGGGAATCTGGATAAGGCGGAAGAAGCCTTTTTAAAGACCCTTGAGCTTTCTCCGACCTTGATAGAACCCCGGCTGGAACTTATTAAAATTTACCAAAACACCCGGCAGAACAAAAAGTTGATTGCCGTGTATGAAGAAATCCGGGAACAATATCCGGACAATATCCCTGTGGCCATTGAATTAAGCATTCTATACCATCAGAACTCAAGGGTTGAAGCAGCAGGCAGGATATTTGAAGAATTGGGAATGCAGAGTCTTGAAGATCCGAATGTCATCAAAACGGTGATTCAGAATCTGATCCTCCAGAAAAGAGATCAGGATGCGGTTATCCTGCTTGGCGGCATGCTGAAAACCGCTCCCGAGAATCCTGAAATTCATTATGCGCTGGGGATTGCATACAGCAATCTTGATCAACACGATTTGGCATTTGAGCAGTTTGAAACCATTCAGCCCCAGTCAAAATTTTATTCCAATGCAGCCGTTCACATGGCGATTATATATTACCAGAAAAAGGATATAGATAAGGGGATTGAGGTGCTCCAGGCTGCATATAATAATATCCCGGATTCATCAAGGATTGTAATTATTCCGTATCTGGTGTCCCTGTATAAGGAAAAGGGCTTCATGGATGAGGCGATATCTATGGTGAACCAAGGCCTTGCCCTTGATCCTGAAAATGCGGATCTGAATTTTGAACTCGGTGTGATTTTCGACAAACTGGGCAATACCGATGGGGCGATAGAGCAGATGAAAAAAGTAATCAGTCTCAACCCGGACCACACGGATGCTTTAAACTATCTCGGCTATACATATGCGGATAAAGGCATTCTTCTTGAGGAGGCAGAGCAGTTGATCCGGAAAGCCCTGTCCCAGGAGCCCGAGAACGGATATATCATCGACAGCTTAGGATGGCTATACTATCGCAAAGGGATGTACACCGAAGCCGCCGCCTACCTTGAAAGGGCGGTGTCCCTGGTTCCGGATGATCCGATTATTCTTGAGCATCTCGGAGATGTTTACCGGCAGCTGAATCAGAGGGATAAGGCGCTTGAATACTATGAGAAGGCGCTTCAGAAAAAGGATAAAGACCTATCAGACCTCAACACCAAGATCGAATCTTTCAAAAAGGAAAGCTCTCATTTTTAATCTGTTACCTTTGCAACGTTTGAATCGTTTTATACGCCTGGCATTCCTGTTGATCTGTTTGTTTTTCATGATTTCTTGTCAATCCTTTATCCGGAAGGAGCCGTGTGTTGATTTGCCTTTCAGCTCATCCGATGCGGCGGCGCTTA
Organism: Desulfobacterales bacterium; assembly: GCA_025453995.1. GTDB lineage: Bacteria > Desulfobacterota > Desulfobacteria > Desulfobacterales > Desulfosalsimonadaceae > JALOPH01. Next base: position 9,116 of record JALOPH010000003.1, on the reverse strand, counting down.
TATCAACCGTATCATCCGAAGGCGTCCTGGATGGGGCCATCAAAGGAATCGGCAGGATCTCGTTGTGGGATTCGGGCGGCATTCAGACTTCCCGGGCGGCATGGGCTGGAACCACGGACGGGCGGCTGCGGATTGAAATGCTGGGCCTGCCCGGCCACCCTGTAGCGAAATTCATCTATGACGGAATGGATTGCATATTCATTTCGCCGCTGGATCAGCGGACATATCGAAAAAACAGCGTGGATGCCGATCTTGATTCACTGACAGGAATAGCCGTTCCGACCGGGGATATTATCAAGATCCTTTCGGGCGCCATTCCCGTTGCGCTTTATGATGAAGCGGCCCTTCAATATGGCGAGCCCCATTGCAGGGATATACTGGTTTTAAAAAAGAAATGGCACGGGGTGGTTGAGAAACTTTTTTTAAATCAAACACATGACCGCGCGGCAAAAGTTGAATTCTATCGATGGGGCAGGATTGTCTACAGGGCTGAAATAAGTGATTTGCGGGATGTTGACGGCCGGGCCGTACCCTTTCGCATTGTTTTTTCAGACGCGGATCAGAAAGGATTTTCCATCGACGTTGAAAAATGCTGGCTGGATATGGACGTTTCGCCTGAAATGTTTTCAATTGAATCCGAATGAATGATTTCAAGAAAGTGATTGCTTTAGAGTCGCGCTTGAGGCATTGCCCCAATGTCATGACATTGGGGGTTCGGCCGAATTTTTCAGATTACTCTTCCCAAGAGGCTCAACTGATCCAAGGCGCAGACAGAATATATTATCCGTCATCTTATTATGCGGATATGTTCGAGACGATGGGGAAAAAAATATTCCCCAGTCCCAATACGTATCGGTTTGCGCAGAACAAAATCAAACAGACGTTATTATTTCAGCTGATGGGCATACCCACTCCCAGGACACGCACATTTTACGGCGTCAAAAAAGAACAAAAGATTATCAGCAACTTTTCCTATCCATTTGTCGCTAAAATTCCCAGGGGGTCAGCCCTTGGCATGGGCGTTTTTCTGATTCAAAACAGTGATGAACTTCATGCTTATTGCAAGCTGACAAGAACGGCCTATATTCAGGAATACCTGCCGATTCAACGGGATATCCGGGTCGTCATTATCGGTGATGAATTTTTTCACGCTTACTGGCGGGTGGCCCCTGCCGGTGATTTCCGCTGCAACATCGCTATCGGCGCAAGGATAGAATTTAATGACATCCCGCCGGAGGCCATCCGGCTGGCCAGGCATACTGCGGCCTGCTGCCGATGGGATGATGTGGGGATTGACGTATGCGAATATGACGGACGATTTTATGTAATTGAGGCAAACATGAAATACGGCAGGGAGGGATTCAGGCAGGCCGGGATTGATTATGCAGCACTCATGGAGAAATTGATTGGCGATGGCGCGATATAATGCCGATGATTCATTTGATAAATTAAGGTCCATTCTGGGCCGGCGTGAATCCCAGGAATTGAGTTCAACCGCCACATTGAGCATACAGGGCGTTCGAAGGCGTCCTGAAAAGCTGCTGGAAAATGATTACCGCCAGAATTATGCGGTCGATGTCGACCGGATTTTAAATTCTCTGGCGTACACGAGATATATCGACAAAACCCAGGTATTCTATCTGATCGAAAACGATCATATCACCCACCGGATGCTTCATGTCCAGCTTGTATCCAAAGTCGCCCGGACCATCGGCAGATACCTGAGCCTCAATGAGGATCTGATTGAAGCCATTGCCATCGGCCATGATATCGGACATCCCCCTTTCGGGCATGACGGCGAAAGAATCTTGTCGACCATTTGCAGGCGGCATGGCATTGGGGAGTTTCATCATAACGTGCAAAGCGTGCAGTTTCTGGAAAAAGTTGAGCGCAAGGGAAAGGGATGGAATCTCTGCCTCCAGACCCTGGATGGGATCCTCTGTCATGACGGAGAAATTCACAATCAGAAATTGTCTCTGAACCAAGGCAAAGCCTTTGATGATCACGAGTCGGAAATCAAGTTGAAAAAATCCGGCAGCCGGAGGGGCCTTGTCCCCATGACGCTGGAAGGATGCGTGGTGCGGTTTGCGGACACGGTCAGCTATATCGGGCGTGACATTGAGGACGCAATCCGGTTGCATCTGATCGAACGATCGGATCTTCCCGGCGAAAGCGTCCGGCATCTTGGTGAAACCAACGGCACGATTGTCTATTCGCTTGTAACGGACATCATTTTCAATAGTATTGAAAAGCCATACATTGCATTCAGTCCCGAAATATCAGACGCTTTGAAACTCCTAAAGCAATTCAATTATGAGCGAATTTACATGAATCCGGCCATTAAAAAGAATCTGGGAGCCATAAAAGAATTGTTTGCTGAAATCTTTTCGCTGTTCCGGTCGGACATCCATAACCGCAACCTGGATTCACCGATTTATAAACATTTTATCGACGGCATGTCTGAAGCCTATCTTGACAGCCATTGTCCTGAAGAAATCGTCAGGGATTTTGTTGCCGGGATGACGGATAAATATTTTTTAAGGCAGTCTTCTGATTCCAAATTTTATTGAACCATGCGCCAGGAAAGAATCTACAGAAGTTTGGTAAAGGGAGGCGACCTGGTGTCGTTTCAAGTCTCTGTCAAAGAAACTGATTTATGGGTTCAAGCGGAAAAAAACCTCGAGTGTGAAACCCGTGAGCTTGTTTTAAAATACAGAGCGCACATTGAGTCATATATTCACGAAAATCCAGAATTTCTTTCCTCCTTGAAACCCTGGCGGATCAAAGGTATAGCGCCGAAGATCGTTTGTGATATGGCCCTGGCAGGACAGCTTGCCGGCGTGGGACCAATGGCGGCGGTGGCAGGAGCGGTTGCCGAATACGTCGGGCTTGAACTGCTTGGCTCTTCCAGTCAGGTGGTTGTGGAAAACGGCGGCGATATTTTTCTGAAAACAGAGCGACCGATTGTGTCAGCTATATACGCAGGCGCTTCCCCGCTCAGCCTGAAGATCGGCATCAGCTTAAAACATTCTGGAGCCCCCATTGGCATTTGTACGTCATCTGGAACAGTCGGCCATTCGTATAGCATGGGCAAGGCAGACGCTGTTTGTGTGGTATCAAATTCTTGCGCGTTATCAGATGCAGCGGCAACGGCCATATGCAACCATGTGGATTCGGCGGGAGCCATTGGGCGTGCGATTGCGTTCGGGAAACAGATATCGGGAGTGTCTGGCATCGTGGTAATTTCCGATGATAAAATCGGCATGTGGGGAGATATTGAAATTGTCCCTTTAACTTATTAATATTATATATAATATAATTGTTTAAACCCCCTGGTTTTTCTAAAAAATAATTGATTTTTCCATCCAAAAGACAATATAAAAATGACAAATATATCGAAAGAGGGAGAGAACATATGCGAAAAGTAAAAATCATATTCGGTTTGCTGGTGGTCGGGATGATTGTCGTTGTTGTCGCGCAAAATCTTGATTTTTTTCTGCGAAGACATGCGATTGGCGTTGATATCGGATTGGTGAGCTACCACACCCCTGATTTTTCGACCGCCATTTACCTGATGTTCTTTTTCTTTACAGGGCTCATGATTGCTTTTTTAATGGGGCTTTCGGAAAGATTCCGGTCAGGGAAAGCCATACGCAATTTAACCGAAGCCCTTGATGCTGAAAAGAAGAAAGTGGCGGAACTGGATGCCAAGCTGACATCCGCCCAGTCCAGATTGACCCAAAACCCACATGAAAAACCTGAAAACCAATCGGGCGCAGCCGTTTCATAAGCTTCTTAAACTCTTCCAAATCAATTTATGTGTAAAGCGGTGAATCAGGTCAAAATAACCCCCATGATCAGGCAGTATGCGTCGATCAAGGAGCAGTATAAGGATTATATCCTTTTGTATCGCATGGGGGATTTTTATGAAATGTTTTTTGATGACGCCAAAACCGCCTCCAGGGCATTGGAAATCACCTTAACGGCGAGAAATAAAAATGATGAACAGCCGGTACCCATGTGCGGTGTTCCGGTCAAGGCGGTGGATGTTTATATCGGGAGGCTTCTTGAACAGGGATATAAGGTCGCTATCTGTGAGCAGATGGAGGATCCGGCAAAAGCCAAGGGGCTTGTCCGCAGAGATGTTGTCCGTGTGATTACGCCGGGCATGGTGGTCAACAATGAACTCCTTGATGAAACAGTCAATAATTTTGTGGTTTCCATCAGCAGGGCCAAAGATCAGTTCGGCATATCATGTCTGGACCTCTCAACAGCCGCTTTTCGAGTGTCACAAACCGATCAAATCTCTGTAATCTTGGAAGAGTCGCTCCGCATCGATCCCAATGAAATTATTTTGTCCGAGTCATCCAGAAATGATCCGCAATTCAAGATTGTCATTGACGGATTCAGCGGAAAAGCCGTCACGTTCCTTCCAGACAGCGTCTTTGAATTCCAAATTGCCAGAAAACGGCTCCTGGACCAGTTTAACACCCGAAGTCTTGAAGGATTCGGGTGCGAGCATCTGAAAGCAGGGGTTGCCGCTGCCGGCGCGATTGTATATTATATCCGGGAAACCCAGAAGCAGGAAATCAGGCATTTGACCGGCCTTGAGACGTATTCATTCGACCGGTTCATGCTCATAGACGATGTCAGCTGCCGCAATCTGGAGTTGATCAGAAATATCCGAAACGGAGCTTGGCAGGGGTCTCTGCTGGGAGTCATTGACAAGACTGTCACCGCCATGGGCGCCAGGCTTCTTAAATCTTGGCTTCGATATCCCTTGCTGGATTCCCGGGCGATTGACCGGCGGCTGGATGCGGTGGCAGAAGCAAAGCAAAACGCACCGACCCGTATGGCGATTCGCAGTGCTCTTAAATCCGTTTCAGACATGGAGCGCCTGGGTAGCAAAATTGCTCTGGGCCAGGCCACCGCCAGAGATCTTGTGGCTTTAAAACGGTCCATTTTTATACTGCCGGAGATCATCACTCATCTGGCTCATTTCAACGCCCCGCTTTTGAAACTGGAATCCAGCCTCCTCGCTCCGCTTATAAATATCGCTGAATTGATTGATGCCGCCATTGAGGATGACCCGCCGTATACGACCACTGAGGGGGGGATGATCAAAAAGGGGTACCATGCCGAACTCGATGAGCTGATGAATATATCCAAAGATGGGAAAAAGTGGTTGGCGGAGCTTGAAGCCAGGGAAAAGGGAAAAACTGGCATTCATACTCTGAAGGTCAGATATAACAAAATATTTGGGTATTACATCGAGATAACAAAATCCTATATTAAAGACGTCCCCGTGTCCTATATACGCAAGCAGACGCTTGTCAATGCCGAACGATACATCACCGATGAGCTCAAAATCTTTGAAGAAAAAGTGCTCGGCGCAGAAGAAAAAAGGGCCAATCTCGAATATGAATTGTTTGTGGGCATCCGCGAGCAAATTGTTGACACCAATCTGTCGGTTATGGAATGTGCAAGATTCATCGCCCGGATCGATTGTCTCTTGAGCATGGCGGAAATCGCCGACAGATATGATTATTGCCGTCCCGGCCTGACTTCTGACGGAGTGATTCATATCGAAGACGGTCGGCATCCTGTGGTTGAAAAATTGATTTTTGGTGAGCGTTTTGTTCCCAATACCATCCACATGGACAACTCGGACAATCAGGTACTGATCATCACCGGACCGAACATGGCCGGAAAATCAACGGTGTTGAGGCAGGTCGCGCTGATCGTTCTGATGGCCCAGATGGGGTCTTTTGTGCCGGCGGCTCATGCCGCGATCTCCCTGACGGACCGGATATTCACCCGTGTCGGCGCACTGGATAACCTGTCCCAGGGGCAGAGCACTTTCATGGTGGAAATGGAAGAGGCCGCCAATATCATGAACAATGCATCTCCTTCCAGCCTTGTGGTGATGGATGAAATCGGAAGGGGGACGAGCACCTTTGACGGTTTGAGTATCGCATGGGCAGTCGCAGAATATTTGCATGATTTAAAAGGCGCGGGCGTCAAAACTCTTTTTGCCACCCATTATCATGAATTGACGGACCTGGTTCAAGTAAAGCCGAGGGTTAAAAATTTCAATATTGCCGTCAAAGAGTGGAATGACGAGATCATTTTTCTCCATAAAATCATTGAAGGAGGCACCAATCGGAGCTATGGCATACAGGTGGCGAGGCTGGCCGGAGTTCCGGACAAAGTGATCAAGCGCGCCAAAGAGGTGCTTTCCAGTGTTGAAAAATTCGGACATGTATTGGCCGATGCAAAAGGGATCGGGACAGAGAAAAAACCAAAAAACGGCGGACAGGTGCAGTTGAGCCTTTTTAAATCGCCCGAGCAAGTCATCATGGAAAAATTAAAAGAGGTTGATATTGCGACGATGACTCCGTTGGATGCATTGAATGCGATCAGCGCCATGAAAAAAAAAGCGGGTTTCTCATAAGCATGTTTATGTGTAACAAAAAGAAAACCTTTCTGATGTTTATCCTTTTGGGGGGCATCTTTATTCTGGGGGCGTGCGCGTCTTTATCTGTAGACTCAAAAAACAAGGCCCTGGGTTCAGGCGTTCCCACGGATCCAGAGCGCGAAGAAAATGCCAAACAGGCTTATTTTGAAGCCGAGGCCTGTTATTATGATCTCCGGGGTGATGCCAAAAGGACAAAGTTCCGATGCTACTGGCTGGATTGCATCCGTAAATTCGAAGATTCGAACCGCGCGGACCCGTCCGGGCCATGGGCGGCGGCCGGGCTGTATATGTCTGGGTTCCTGTATGAAGAGCTTTATAAATATTCTTTCAGCGAGGCCGACCGGGAGGAGGCCAGGTCTGTCTATGAACAGATCGTCGAAATCTATCCCCATAGCGAATATTCAAAAAAGGCCGAAGATCGGCTCCGGAGCTTATCAGGATCAAAGTCAACATCCATTGAATCCATTATTGATCATAAGAGCTCAGGCCGTGATGATGAAGCGGCTGTTGAAAAGGGCGCTGCGCCAGGGCATTCCTGCATGGCAACCGTTACAGGCATCCGATACTGGTCAAACCCTGAATATACTCGGGTGGTAATAGATGCAGATGCCGAAACAACCTTTCAGCATAACCTGCTTAAAAAAGATCCAAGTATCGACAAACTTAATCAGAGGCTGTACGTTGATTTGAAAAACAGCCGGCTGGGCAATATTGAAAAAAGCATCCCGATTAATGACAACCTGCTTGAATCGGCCAGAGCCGGGCAATACGCCCTTGATACGGTCCGGGTGGTTGTTGATATCAAATCTTTTGAAAAATACAGTGTTTTCTCGCTTCAAAACCCTTTCCGGATCATTATCGATGTGCGAGGAAAGCCGATTGATTCGATAAAATCGATCCCAGAACCGAAATCAGATACCGCATCCATTGCCAAGCAGTTGGCTTTGGGTGTCAGGCGAATCGCCATTGATGCCGGGCATGGCGGCAAGGACTATGGCGCTCCGGGTTATCTGAAAAATGTTCATGAGAAGCAAATTGTGCTGCAGATCGCCAGAAAACTCGCTTCAAAGGTCCGCGAGGAGCTGCAGTGTGAAGTCATCATGACCCGGGATTCGGACACCTATCTGACCCTTGAGGAAAGAACTGCCATCGCTAATACTCAGAGAGCGGATCTCTTTATATCCATTCACGCAAATGCCTCAAAAAATCAACGCGCCGCCGGCGTTGAAACATATTTTCTCAATCTTACAACAGATGATGAATCCATATCCGTGGCCGCCAGAGAGAACGCCACCTCAAAGAAAAATATCAGTGAACTCCAGGCCATCCTGAATGATCTGATGCAGAACGCAAAAATAAATGAATCCAGCCGGTTGGCGACATATGTTCAGAAATCGCTCTTTGGCAACCTCTCCGGAAAATTCAGCGGGGTTCATGATAAGGGGGTAAAACAAGCTCCTTTTTACGTGCTTCTCGGGGCCCAGATGCCGGCAATACTGATCGAAACATCTTTTATCAGCAACGAGACGGAATGCAAACGGTTGGCGGATTCAAAATATCAGGAAGCTATATGTGAAGGGATCATTCACGGGCTTAGCCAATATATCAGGGAGACGCAGCCGGCTGCGTATATTGAGCCGACAAATCCAAGGGGTCCCGGGGGCTGATATCTTTTTAATATATATAATGATAAGTTAATGACTTATTGGATTCCAATAAGTCATTAGTCCGTTATTGCATGCAAACAAAGCGCGTTACCAATTATTGAGAGCCGGATTCTGAAATACGGAAGGACATAACGGCGCAACCTTAATGGCTAATGGTAATCAGGACATCAGATGGGAAGGGATTGAACGATGGATCAAATTGAAGCTTTATCAGTTGTAGATGGCCGGTATAAGAAATTTACGCATGAACTGACGGGTATATTTTCCGAATTCGGTTTGATCAAACACAGGGTGTTTGTCGAAATCCAATGGCTTGTTTTTTTGTTTAAAGAATTAAAACTTGACGCCATCAAGGAAGAAGATTTTCCGAGGATTTTTGCAATCGCTCTCGAATTTGATCCTGATGCCGCCTTAAAAATTAAGGAAATTGAAAAACTGACCAATCATGATGTCAAAGCGGTGGAGTATTATATCAAGCAGCGGCTCTCTGAAATGGGGTTGGATGGCATAAAAGAATGGGTCCATTTCGCCTGCACTTCCGAGGACATCAACAATTCGGCTTATGCGATGATGCTCAAAGCAGGCCGGGACATCATTCTCAAACAGATTTCAGAGGTTATTTCAAGAATCGAAGCGCTGGGCATGGAATATAAAAATATTCCGATGATCTCAAGAACCCATGGCCAGCCGGCCACGCCGACCACCCTCGGCAAAGAATTCATTAATTTCGCCTGGCGATTACGGTTTGAAACGACCGGTTTGGAGCGACTACCCATTCATGCTAAAATGAACGGTGCCAGCGGCAACTTCAATGCCCATTTTTTCACTTTTCCGGATATTGACTGGATCACGGCCAGCCAGAGGTTCATAGTGGAATGTCTCGGTGTCGAGCCGATATTGCTGACCACGCAGATTAACCCTTACCATTATATTTCTCAAATGCTTCACAGCCTGATACGCATTGCCTCCGT
>JALOPH010000263.1 GCA_025453995.1 Desulfobacterales bacterium | reverse complement strand
ATCGCGATTAAGGACCATGTCCTGGACCACGGATGCTTTCTGCCCGTGGCGGAGTTTTATCGTCATCCCTTCTGAAGGCCTGCCCACGGCCTTTACCTTCGTCATTGACGCTGCCCGGGTGGCGGATGACTCATGGCTGGGCGAAGATCATGTGATGGGCTTTGCGCCCATGGGCGGCCAGGACCAGATCGAGCAGATTGCGGATTTTATCAAGGAACAGTTGAAAAACGGCAAGGGCCGCATCGGTGTTGAAAGCGGCATGTCCAATTATCTCCCCGAAGGCTGGCTGACTCATTATGAATATAAACAGTTTGAAGCAACGCTGTCTGACTGCGAGCTGGTCAACGCCCATACCATCGTGGACAAGCTGGCCTTGATCAAAGATCAGGGGACCATCAACCGGTTTAAGGAGGCCTCCCGGATCGTGGATGAAGGCCACAAAGCCGTTTATGCGGCCATCAGGGACGGCGGGTACAAGGGGATGACCGAAACCGAAATCGCCGGCATCGCGGCCCTTGCCATGCGCAGGGCCGGCAGCGAATGGGAATGGTCGTTCACCGGAGGCAATGAAATCGCCAGCGGGTACCGGACGGGGCTGTCGGGCGGCGCCTGCACCCCGGCATCCCGCCGAAAACTCCAGCCCGGCGAACCGCTCATGGTGGATATCCACGCCATGTTCAAGCTGGCCCTGGGCGATCATTCCCACAATTATATCATGTCCCCGGTCACGGATAGGCAATGGTGGCACGCCCATAATTTTGTGGATATCGTCAAAAAGACCCTTGCCACCTACCGTGCCGGCATCACGCCCTCAGTGCTTGCGGAACAGATGATGGGATTCGCAGAAGAACGCGGATTTGCCGACTACATGGTGCCGGGTTTTGAGCACGGCATCGGCATGACCGGGGATGAGTGGCGCATCGGATTAAATGACGGACCTTTCCCCTACTGGACCAACCCGGATCATGTGTATAAGGAAAACGAGGTGCTCATCTGCGCCATGCAGTATGCCTGCCCGGACGACAACATCGGGTTCCGGTATGAAAACCCCATTGTCATTCACAAAGACCGGTGTGAAGAGCTTTCCAAATATCCGTTGGGTATTGAAGAAATCAAATAATATGGTAAAAGGTTCAGGGTTCAGGGTTACAGTTCAAGGGTTAAAAAAACCATGAACTGTAAACCTGAACCTCTACGAAATGGGGGACGCGGGGGCTTATTCTATGATAAAGAGAATATTGATTGTGGATGATTCCTTGGTCGCCCGCATGTTGATTCAACACAGCATCCCGGACGATAAAGGATATGAGGTTCTAACGGCGTTAAACGGCAGAGAGGGCGTGGAGAAATTCAGGCGGTTCTTGCCGGATGTGACATTTATGGATCTGACCATGCCGGAACTGGACGGCTATTCAGCCATGACGCAGATTCTGGCGTTTTCACCAAAAGCCGTCATCATATCTTTGACAGCGGACTCCCAGGAAAAATCAATTTCAAAGGCAACCGAACTGGGCGCCTTTGCCGTCATTCAAAAACCGCCAAAACCCGATCGCATCCGAGCGCTTCTGGAAGAAATCGAACTTGAACTTGAAAAACAACAAGCCCAATAATTTGAATCCGGATAACAAGCCGGCTTAACTTGAATTCTCCTTTGATTTCCTCACGGCCAATACGATGTTAGCCAAAAATATCATCAACGCGCCTATCCATCCGGACATATTCAACGGCGGGTCCATGGCTACCCAGGGGCCGAGCACCGCTGCCATCAATATTCTTGAGGACGAAATGATGCTTCCCTCCACAGCCGTGACATACTTGAATCCCAGGGTCAGCAGATACTGGCCGGCAGTGCCGAACAGGGAGCAAATCATCAGGTAATAGAATTCCCTGCCGTTTGGAACAAAAATTTTTTCATAAAACACCGCATACATAACCATACATCCCAGACCAAACATATAAAACAGGACCGTCTCAGAATCATGGTACTGGCGGCTCATATTCAGATAGAGGATCGCAAATGCCGCCGTAATTCCGGAAGCAAGCCCCCACAGGCTGTTAAAACTCGGGTCGGCTAATCCCGGCGACAGAATCAGCCAGATTCCTGCAAAGGCGATCCCCACCATTGCAATGGCTAAAATATCCCGCTGCTCCTTGAGAAAAACCCATGATAAAACGGATAAAAAAATGGGGTAGGTCATGTTCAGGATATTCCCCTCAGCCACGGATGTGAGTTCCACGGCCTTGTAAAAACAATAGACCGCGATGCAGTTGTAAACGGCCCTGCCGATGAGAAGGCTGTATTTCCGGGGAACCGGGCCCTGCTTCCTGACGGCCATGATCCCGCAGATGATCATAAATCCCAGCAAAAAACGGAAAAAACTAAAATATGAGGCGTCGATGGAGACTTCCGCAGCCGCCCACCGGATCACTGCGGTGGCGAAATAAAAAAATACGGCTGACGCAAACACGCACAGATAGCCCAGCATCCCCGCCATCCGGGGGGAAAGCCGCTTTGCTGCATCGCGGGATTGACTGCCGGTTAGCCGGTTATTGTCTAAGAAATTATTACAATTCATTATAAAAAAAATATTGGTTATTGAAATCAGGCCGCTATGATATGTTTAGAAAAAACAAAATACAAGCCAATACCACTCGCGGGAGGCGCATCTTATGAAAATCGCGGTCATGAGCGACAGCCACGATCATATCTGGAATCTTCGCAAAGCCCTTGATACAACTAAATCAGAAAAGTGTTCCATGATCATTCACTGCGGCGATTTTGTGGCGCCGTTTGTGTTTAAGGAATTCTTGCAGGCAGGCATCCCGGTTCACTGCGTGTTCGGCAACAATGACGGGGACAGGTATCTGCTGACGCGTTTCGCGCTGGAAAGCGATGGATTGATCACGCTTTCTCCGATGATCGGGACTGTGGATGCCGGTAACTTAAAAATCGCGTTTGCCCATGAATGGGCGGTCGCCGAAGGGCTGGCAGCCACCGGGAAATATGATCTGGTCTGCTACGGGCATTCCCATCAGCACGCCCTACAAAAAATCGGCGGCACGCTGGCGGTCAATCCAGGGGAAATCATGGGCAAGGACGGCGAGCCCGGCTTCTGCATTGTAGATACGGATGAGATTTCCGTTCGCCGGATCATCATTTCCTGATCTGCTCTGGCTTTATCACTCGATGCGGCCGCACCCATTGCTTCGCACATTCAAAGTCAACCTTCCAATTGTTTACTTTTTATCTGATTCCTCCCGGATTCCTTAGCATGATAAAGCGACTGATCGGCTGCATTTATCAGATTTTGTGATGACCTCTCCTGAACAGGTATTGTACAGGACACACCGATACTTAGAGATACATATTGACTTGCAGTTGATTGTTCATGCGTTATTTTCAGTTTGGCCATTTCCAATTGAATGGTTTCCGCAACGCTTAAAGCCCCCCACAGATCAGTATGCGGAAGTACGATCACAAACTCCTCTCCCCCATACCGTGCTAACAAATCCGCTGGGCGCTTGAGGCAGTTGCTAATTCCCTGCACGACTTTCTTTAAACAGTCATCCCCGGCAAGGTGACCGTATGTATCATTGTAATTCTTAAAATGGTCGATATCACAAAGAATCAGTGCCAAGGAACCCTTTTCACGAGCCAGGCGATGCCACTCTTTGTCAAGATAATCATTAAAATAGCGTCGATTCGCAATCTGTGTTAATCCGTCCAAGTTGGCAAGTTTTTCCAGTTCTTTGTTAACCGCCTCAACCTTTTTTTTTGCCGTCATGATTTCTTCGGCCATCCGGGCGTTGTTGATTGCTGTCGCAAGGTGAAAGACATATTGCTGAATCCTCGTAATACCCTCTTCAGTCAGCAATAAATTTTTTGATATACGAAAAAAATTGATGGCGCCGATCACCTCATTCTGGACTTCGAGCGGGAGAAAAAGACCGGACATAAATGGGAGGATTTCCCATATCCGTCTGTCTGCTGCAAGCATTTCTGTGTCTGAATTCAGATCCGTAAAATAAAACGGTTTATTTTTTGCAATGACGTAAGTGTTCACGCTGTCTTTAGCGATTAATGGGATTTTAATCTTTTTGTATTGCGCGACATGGTCGTCCTGGATAACATCCCCATAGGCCATGTGAATGACGAATTGCTGTTGCGTTTCATTGATTAACAAAATGGCCATCGCATCGAATTCAAAAATGCCCTTTAAGGCCTCCTTTACCGAACCCGCCACTTCATCAAAATCCAGCGTGGAATTGACAGTCTGGACAACCTGGTTGATATGGGCGATTTCCTGTTCTTTTTCTTTAGTGTCTGCCAGAGATGCCTGCAATTCCTGGGTTCGCTGTTCCACCAGACTTTCCAATCCCTGGAGCAGTTCAGCATTTTTGATATGAGGCCCCAGTGCCATGCTGAGACGACCAGCATTTTTGATATGAGGCCCCAGTGCCATGCTGAGACGACGCAGAAATACATTTTCGTCTTCCGTATATACGGTGCTGTCGATTTTACTTCCCAGAACCAGAAGGGCTTTTAATCGATTTTCAAAAAATACAGGCTGAATAAGAACTGCCTGAAGCAGACGATCTGTGTTTTTTACCGAGATATGACGGCTTAAGATCCATTCTGCGATTTGCTCTTGAGAAACCAGGGTCCGATATTCAGAAAACATCGGTAGGATGGGGTGGTCGGAGGCCACTGCTATGGATTGCTCAATTTGGTCAGG
>JALOPH010000262.1 GCA_025453995.1 Desulfobacterales bacterium | reverse complement strand
CGAAACCACAGACAACAATATCACCATTTCCGGCGAGCGGAAACTTGCTGAAACAGTTCAAAACGCTAAATATCATCGTCGAGAACGCGAATACGGCCGATTTTCCAGGGTTGTTTCAATGCCCAAACACTTCAACCGCGATAAAATCGACGCAAAACTCAACGATGGTATTTTAACCATTGTGATTCCAAAATCAGAAGCTGAAAAGCCAAAACAAATTACCGTTAAATAACTAAAACCCTAAGGAGGATTGCCATGAGCCACCATGACAGCAAGGAGATTCAAGTAAAAGCCAAGCAGGAGGTCCAATCCCCTGAACAGACCAGGCCCGGGCCGGTGTTTATCCCGCCGGTGGATATATTTGAAACGGATCATGATATCACTGTGCTGGCCGATCTTCCGGGCGTGAAATCAAAGGATTTGAATATTGATCTTCGTGAAAACACGCTGACGATTTCCGGGGATGTTGAACCCTATGAAAATGCCGAGGAACAGAATCTGCTGATCGAATATGAAGTTGGAAAATACTTCCGGCAGTTTACTCTTTCCAATCTCATTGACCGGGAAAAAATAGACGCAAAGCTCACAGACGGGGTGTTAAAGCTGACCTTGCCCAAGGCAGAAGCCGCAAAGCCTCGAAGAATCGAAATTAAGTCATAATAATAAGCGTCTAATCATCGGTAAACGATTGCCTTCCGATGATTAGACGCGGATTTATTTTTTTCTGCATGGAGTCTCTGAATTTCCGTGTTTTGGAATTGATCAAGGAGTAGCTGAACCGGACATTCTTTTCAATAAGATGCGGATAATTTTTAACGTTTCTTCGGATTTTGTAACTGTTGCTGGCAACCTTTCGGAATAAATCTATTTCTTTACCGATCACCCAGTTCTGATTATCTTTGATGGCATCTAAAAACGCCGATCTGTTTTTTACCTGCCGGGTGCATGTCACCACTTTACCCATATGGTTGATGTGGTGTCCGTCACTTCCCCCGATCATGGATTTACCCAAATTAAACCCGAGAACCGCGCATTGAAGATTCCACTTCTTCAGATTCCCGGCATTGATCACCTCAACCCCATCAACCATGTCAAACAGATCCGCCTGCCGCTCCTTGGTAAATAAGGGATTGCATACACCCGTATAAATCGCGCAATGAGGGTGCGGGAATATCACCAGCGAATCAAATTCTTTTGCCCGTTCTATGATTTCCTCCATCCTCAGGAAAGAGGATGCCATGACATGCTTTCCCAGATATGCTTCAAGCGATGTCTCATAAAAATCTGTTAAATCTTCGATATCATAGAAATAAATTAGAATATGAGCGCCTTCTGTTGAAGTTACTTCAATACCGGGAATGGTTAAAATTTCATCCTTGTAAGCGTCCAAGCGGACCGCGCCGCGGATATCGTTATGGTCGGTCAAGGCAATCCCGATGCCGAGTTTCTTGGCTCTGCCCACAATGCTCTTGATCAGATTCACCCCATCCGAATACCTGGAATGAAAATGCATATCCACTACCGTATGTTTTTGCGTGAGCTCATCCAGATTAGGTTCTTCAAACTCAACGCGGAGGTGCTTTTTCATCTTTTCCTCTTTGAAATCATCAATGAATCACTTTTCGATCGAGCCTTGAATGAGGTTTTGAATTTGGTTTGATCATTAATGTAATAATAAAACCGATGCATATCAAGTTGCGACCGGAAATAAACGGTATTCCATTCCCTGTTGATACTCAATATAAATAATATAATGGCGGGGGCTTCATGAAACTCACGAATAACATTCCGATAATATTTTAATATTTTTATCTTGACGCTCCGGTTGTTAGAGGGTATCAAGCAGATTCAAATTCATATGATAAGGAGAACCCATGGATAAAGGCAAAACTTACGAGGTCAAGAATCTATCCCTTGCAAGTCAGGGACGGAACAACATGGAACTGGCCGAACTCAATATGGGCGCCCTGCTGGAAGTGAAAAAGCGCTTTGAAAAGGAAAAACCGCTCAAAGGCGTTCGCATCGGTCTGGCGCTTCATGTGACCAAGGAAACCGGCGTCCTGGTCCGGACCCTTATTGCCGGGGGCGCCGAGGTTGCCATTACCGGATGCAACCCGCTGTCCACACAGGATGATGTGGCAGCCGCCCTGGCTGAAGAAGGGGTAAAGGTCTGGGCATACAAGGGGGAAACAAAGGAAGACTATTACCGGTATATCAACTATGTCATCGCGGCCAAACCCCATATCACCATCGATGACGGATGCGACCTGGTATCCGAAATCCACAAGAATCACCCCCACCTGATCAAAGATATTATCTGCGGATGCGAGGAAACCACCACCGGCATCATCCGGCTCAAAGCCATGGAAAAGGACGATGCGTTGAAATATCCCATGATCGCGGTCAATGACAACAAAACCAAGCATCTGGTGGACAATTATTACGGCACCGGCCAGTCCTCCATTGACGGCATCCTGAGGGCGACCAACCTGCTCTATGCCGGGAAAAATTTTGTGGTCTGCGGATACGGCAGCTGCGGCAAGGGGGTTGCCCAGCGCGCAAAAGGAATGGGCGCTAACGTTATAGTGACTGAAGTGGACAATTTCCGGGCACTTCAGGCTGCTTATGACGGGTATAGAGTCATGAAGATGAACGACGCGGTCAAGATCGGCGACGTTTTCTGCACCGTAACCGGGAATAAGCATATCATCACCCTGGAACATATGCAAAAAATGAAATCCGGGGCCATTCTGGCCAATTCCGGGCATTTTGACATTGAGCTCCAGATCAGCGCCCTGCGCGAAGTGGCAACAGCGCACAAGCAAGTACGGCCCTTTATGGAAGAATATATTTTAGACGGCAAAAAAATCTTCATTCTTGGAGAAGGCCGCCTGATCAATCTGGCAGCCGGTGAAGGCCATCCCAGCGAAGTCATGTCCACCTCCTTTTGCGGACAGGCCCTTTCCTGTGAATACGGGGTCCGAAACGCGGGCAAGCTCGAACCCAAAGTCATCCAGCTTCCCGAAGAAATCGACAACCAGATCGCCGCCCTTCAGCTGACTGCCATGGGCATTGAGATCGACTCGCTGACCCAGGAACAGGAAGACTACCTGAATTCCTGGGAGGAAGGCACCTAATTTTTTCATTTCAAGAAAAATTTTATATAAAAAAACCCCGGTAAACGATATTAATCGTTTACCGGGGTTTTTAATTAATAAATTTCTGAAAAGAAATTTATCCTTTGATCGCTGCCGTTAATTCGGGCACAAATTCAATGATATTGGCTTCAACGCCCACTTCAGCCACCTGGAAGATGGGGGCTTTGGAGTTCTTGTTGACCGCCACGATAAAGGGATTTCCCTTGATGCCGCCCAGGTGCTGGAAGGAACCGCTGATACCCAGCGCCAGATAGACCTTGGGTTTGACGGTCTGTCCGGAGGTTCCCACCTGGCGTGATTTTTCAAGCCATTTGGCGTCCACGATGGGGCGCGAGCAGGAGACGTCAGCGCCCATGGCTTTGGCCAGTTCGAAAATCAGCTCCAGATTGTCCTGTTCTTCAATGCCGCGGCCCACGGATACCAGCACGTCTGATTTGGTGATGTCCACATCGCCCACGGCTGCCTGAACCGTTTCAAGATACTTGCGTTTTGCGGAGAGATCTCCGGCGGCAGCGGATTTGTCTTCCAACTGACCATTGGCGCCGCCGATACTGTCATCTGCCTGGAATACGCCGGAGCGGACATTGATCACCGCGCCGTTAGAAATGTCGGCAGAGACATGTGTGCTGACCTGGCCGGAGAATTCCTGGCGGATCACCTTCAATGCGCCGCCATCGAGTCCTTCAATGCCGACAATGTCTGCAATAAAGGAGGAATTCATCTTAATGGAGAGCCCTGGCCCCAGATCCATGCCGAATGTATCATGGGGCAACAGCACAACAGCGTCCCCGGGCAAAACATTGACCAGCGCCTTGCGAACCACTTCCCCGTTGGGATAGGCCAGCGCCGCATTGTCGATCTTCCAGACCGCTTTATAAAAAGCAGTCATGTCCTTGCAGACCTTGTCCAGATCAGCGCCTGATCCGGTGACAACGGCTGTGACCGGCGCGTCTGCGTTGATCTTTTTTGCCGCCATGACGAGCTCCTTGGCGGAATCATCTGCAACCCCTTGAGCATGTTTTATATATGCAAAAACCTGTCCGGCCATTATTTTAACCCTCCTTTGGCTTTTAAGAGTTCAATGAGTTTGGCGATGATCTCTTCGGTGCTTCCGGTCAGCATTTCAGCGCCTTTGCCCAATGCCGGCACAAAATAATCCATTCTTTTAACTTTTGCCGCTGCCGCGCCAACTGTTGATGCGTCGACACCCAGGTCAGAAGCTTTCATAGTCGGTATTTCAACGGAAGCCACCTTGCGGATGCCGCGGATGCCCACATAGCGGGGCTCATTGATGCCGGTTTGAATGGACAGCACGCAGGGAAGTTCGATCTCATTCATTTCCTG
>JALOPH010000261.1 GCA_025453995.1 Desulfobacterales bacterium | reverse complement strand
CCAGGCCGAAGTCTGCGATCTGGAATATGGGTGCTTCCTCGTCCTTGTTAATGGCCACGATGATCTTGGAATTCTTCATGCCGGCCTGATGCTGGATGGACCCGGAAAGTCCCACCGCCACATACATATCCGGCGCCACGATCTTTCCGGTCTGGCCGATCTGAAGGTCGTTGGGCATCCATCCGGCATCCACCGCTGCCCTGGACGCGCCCACGGCGCCGCCCAGAAGATCGGCCAGGATTTCTAAAATTTTAAAATTCTCCTTGCCGTTAACCCCCCGGCCGCCGGATATGACGATGCGGGCTTCAGTGGGGTCAGGCCTGGCGCTGACGGTTTCCCGCATTTGCACAAACCGTGTTTTGGTTTGGGGCACTGCAAATTCTATTTTTGCAATGGGCGTGTCGCCGCCGGAGGGTTCTGCCGTCCCAAATGCCGTGGGCTGGATGGTCACAACCTTTACCGGAGTTTTGATGTCAATGGTCGCCAGAACGTTGCCCGCCCACATGCCGCGATGGAATTTGCCATCTTCAAACCCGACGACATCCGACCCCATTCCTGCGGACAGCTTGACCGCCACCCTGGGCATCATGTCCTTGCCGGTGGTGCCGGACGCCATTCCGATGACCATGGCGTCGGCTTTTCGGGCAGCTTCAGCCGCCGCTGCGCTCCAGGTTTCCGCGGTGTAATTCTCAAGGCCCGGTGAATCCACCTGAAATATTTTGGCTGCGCCAAAATATTTCAATTCATCGGCCACAGCAGCAACGCCGTGGCCGATAACAATAAAACAAAGATCTGATCTGAGTTTTCCGGCGATTTCCCTGCCAAAAGAAATGGCGTTTAAGGTTGATTTTTTGACTTTTCCCTTTTGATGTTCCGCAATGATGCAAATGCTTGGCATGAATATCTCCTACAATTCCTCGTCCAAAAATGATCATTTACACTTAAAATCCCCCTCAATCCCCCTTTCAAAAGGGGGACTTTAATTCCCCTCTTTGCCAAAGAGGGGTTAGGGGAGATTTCATCAGCAATGTTTTGATCGCAAATTGGTATTCATTATTTATTCTGGATTCTGACTCCTGGCTCCTGGATTCTTATTTAGTTTCTTATACCTTCTCTAAAATATGGATACACATGGCCGCTTCTTCCACGCCAATGTTTCCGCCGCCGTTTTCAGCAAGCCCCAGGCGCGCGCCGGAAACCTGGCGTTTGCCGGCCTCGCCCCGGAGCTGGACGCCCAGCTCATATATTTGGGCAAGGCCCGAGGCGCCGATGGGATGGCCCCGGCATTCCAGTCCGCCGCTGGTGTTGATGGGCTGTTTCCCGCCGAGCTTGGTAGCGCCGGTTTCCGCAAACGGTCCGCCCTCCCCCATGGGACAGAATCCCATGGCTTCGGTCTGGTGGAGCTCGCCATAGGCCGTGGCGTCGTGGAGTTCGGCCAGGCTGATATCTTGCGGTCCGACACCGGCCATGTCATAGGCTTTTTTCACCAGACGCTCACCGATATCTTCACCGTCAAAATCCCGATCCGTGCCTGAGCCGTGGACCGATGCCCGGATTTTTACAGGTCGCGCGCCGGTCAGTTTTTTAAGAAAAGATTCCGAACAGACAATGGCTGCGGCCGCGCCGTCGCCCACGGGCGCGCACATGGCCCGGGTGAGCGGATAGGCAATGGGTTTGTCGGCCAGGACTTCCTCGACTGTCATGTCCATCTGATACTGGGACATGGGATTTAAAGCCCCGTGAAAATGATTTTTTGCGCAGATCATTGCAAGCTGACGCTGGGTGGAGCCGTATTTGCTCATGTGCCACCGGGCGCCCATGGCGTAGGCATCCATGAAGATGCTGCGACCCGCGCCGGGCGGCGTCTGGCCTTCGGGAATGTCCACCTTGAACATGGTGACCGCTTTTTCCATGAGCTGAAGCTGACTGGCGAAATTATCCACGTCCATGCAGGTGGCATAGGCGGACAGGGATTTCATCTTGTCCGGGTCCGTTATTTTCTCGGATCCCACAGCCAGCGCCACATCATACATCCCTGCGCGGATGCCGGTATACGCCAGATGCAGGGCTGTGGACGCCCCGGCGCAGGCGTTTTCCACGTTGGTCACCGGGATCGCGCCGATCCCCATGGACCGGAGCGCCACCTGGCCCCGGATGGAATGCTGGTTGGCAAACATCCCCCAGAAGGTGTTTGAAAAAAACGCCGCCTGGAGGGATTCTTTTTCAAGCCCGGCATCGGAAAGCGCCAGCCGGATGACTTCATGGGCCATGTCCCGGACCCCTCTTTCCGGGTACTTGTTGAACCGGATCATGCCCAGTCCGATGATGTAGACATCTTTCATTAAATACTTCTCCATTTATAGATTAATCCCCAAAACCATTAACTTAAGCCCCCCTTTCGCAAAGGGGGGTTGGGGGGATTTCATGTAACTTTAAAATCCCCCTAAATCCCCCTTTTTCAAGGGGGGACTTTTAAAATTACCCTCTTATAAGTAACGACATTGATTTAATCCCCTCAAAGACAGTTCATTCGTAGGTTGGGTTGAGGTACGAAACCCAACATGAACGGGTGGGCTCAGCCCAACCTACAATTTGTATATCTCGTTCTCGTGCTCAGCGAAGCGGTACTCGTACTCTTAATCGAGAAATAACCGAGTACGAGAACGAGTAGGAGTACGAGCACTAACTCCTTCCACTATGAACCGTTGAACCTGGAACCTTTTTTTCACATATCCAGCCTCGGATAATTGTGAATCATCTTGTGTCCACCGGCAATAGCCAGGGTATCGTTGGATCCGTCTTCGATCAGAGTCGCCCGGGCATCCCGGTAAAGCTTCTCTATCAGGTATTCCTTGGTCAGGCCGTTGCCGCCGAAAATCTGGATGGCGTCATGGGCGACTTCATAGGCTGAATTGGTTCCGAACACCTTGGCGATGATGGAATATTCCTCGGCCGGGGTCGATGTGTTCTGGTTGAACATATAGGCCATGCGGCTGTAATAGCGGGTCAGTTCCACTTTGGAAAACATATGAAACAGCTTCATCTGGATATTGGGGAATTCAACCAGCCGCTTGCCGCCCTGGACCCGGTTTTTGGCGTATTCAAGGGCTTCCTCAAACGCGGCCCTCGCCAGTCCGGCGCTGGCATATCCCATGAACGCCGTGGTTGTGGAGAGCACGATTTCCAGAAGCGCTTCATAAGCATCCGCGCCTCCAATCACATAAGATTGAGGAATCCGCACGTTGTCAAAGAAAATCTCGCCCTGATTCAGATCCCGCTGTCCCAGTTTGTTTAACGGTTTGCCCTTGGACACCCCCGGCAAATCCAGGGGAACCACGCAGATCATGCCGCCCGCGTGTCCCATAGACGGATCTGACTGGCAGAACAGCGCGCAATGGGTGGCCACGGTGCCGCAGGAAACCCAGGCGGATTTCTGACCTGAGATCACCCATTCATCCCCGTCTTTGCGCGCCCGGCACTGGGCCTTAATATTCGGGTCGGAAAAGCTCGGGTATTGAGGCATCAGCGTATCGGAGCCATGATCCGGCTCGGTGATTCCCCAGCATCCGATAATGCTGGCATCCTTGCATTCGCAATACGGCACGATAAATTTTTCAATTAATTCTTCTTCAGCCACCAGGCTGGCGCCGAATGCCGGAAAGCTGGCCACACCCAGGGCCACGGTCAGCCCGAAACTTCCCCAGGCCAGTTCTTCAAAAATGATGGCCTGCTGCTTGGATGTGAGATCCATTCCGCCATAGGATTCCGGGATCAGGATGGTGTGATAGCCCAGTTCATAGGCTTTGCGCATGAACTCCCAGAACGGGGAGTCTTTGGCGATGACCTGTTCCGGCGTCATTTCATCAAGCTTCTTGGCAATGGGCCGCATGACTTCCTTGGCAAACCGGTGGGCTGCTTTTTTCAGTTCAATATCGTCCTCTGTCAACGTGAGGTCGATGTCGAGATAATTCATTGTTCACCTCTCTATAAATTAGTTAGACAAGACTGCCATTTATTTACGCCCCTCTTTCGCAAAGGGGGGTTGGGGGGATTTCATGCCGTACTTTAAAATCCCCCTAAATCCCCCTTTACAAAGGGGGACTTTTACGCATCATTTAAGTTCCAAAAAATTTGTAAAGATTTATTAACAATTAATAGTTATTTCTTTTTATACCGCTCTTCCACTTTCGCCGCGTGCTTGACCACCAGCTCCGGCACCTGCTCGAATAATACTTTCTGATAGACATCCATGACCAACTGCGAATACCCGATCCCCATGAATTCCGGCGGCGCCCACCACTGGTCTTTGGTTTTGTACATGGGCGTCCCGCCGCCGGGAAAACAGGTAAACATGTTGGGCACGCAATTAACCATGTCCTGCTTGTCCATCTCGTAAGACATGCTCTTGTGCATTTCCTCGCGGCTGTAATAGACCATGTCCCGGGGCGGCCCCAGGGCCAGGCCCAGCTTGACATCGCAATCCGGCAGATACCCGAGTGCATACAGGGC
>JALOPH010000079.1 GCA_025453995.1 Desulfobacterales bacterium | reverse complement strand
GATCAATAATCCTATGAATGTCTTCCGTTCAATTTTAGTGAATAGAGTCATTGAAGCAGCAATCAGCACAATCGTGCCGGCAGTGCCTAAATCCGGTTGTGTGGCGATAAGTGCAAAAGGGATGGCGGTCACTGCCATGGGAATGACCAAATGACGTAGCGTCAATCCGCCGGTTGATATGTTTTTTGAATAAATCCGTGCCAGGATTATGGTAACTGCCAATTTTGCAAACTCTGACGGTTGGATGGTAAAAGGCCCCATAGAAAGCCATCGGGTGGATCCGGCGACATGTTTTCCAATAAAATGAACTAAAATCAATAAGATGATAATGAAAATATATATCAGCAACGCACATTTATCGAGATGTTTATAATGAAAAAAAAGGATGGGAATCATCAATAGAATTCCCAGGCAATACCAAATGATTTGTTTGTAAAATAAAGGGATCAATTCACTGGAGTTTCCACCACTGGAAGCGCTGTATAAGACTGCCAGCCCGCAGACGCCCAGACAAATCGTCAATACAAGCAAACTCCAGTCAAAATGAAAAAACAGCCGTCGGTCAAACATGATTGGCATAATAAACATCCAAAAAGGCGTGCGCGTTTCAAATAAGGCATAAAGGCTGCGAATGGGCGCTTGCCATCCGGACAAAAAAAACATAAGTTAATCAATGGAGAAAGACCTCCTGATAGATATAGGAGCTTAAAATCCTTTTCAAGCGATTTGTTTGCACCCTAACCCCTGTCCAAATAAGGATTTCGCGCATCAAATCATTTGTTTACAGGTAAAACCCTTGATTCATGTTTGACTGAAAATGTTTTTATGATAAAATTCAACAGGCGGGTTAATAATAATTGAATTGATCTGGAGGAACCCATGAACAGTGTGGTACACTTTATTGATTTTAGAACCACAATTAAAGAAAATATATTAAATAAAATCAACAGGTTGTTGGTAACATCCGGTTTAAATGAACGGATAAAAAAGAGAGATTTAGTTGCTGTGAAACTCCATTTTGGCGAGATGGGCAATACGGCGTTCATCCGACCTGTATTCATCCGGCAAGTCGTTCAAAGCATAAAGGCCGTTGGCGCATTTCCTTTTCTGACCGATGCCAATACCCTATACGCTGGAACCCGGAGCGACTCCGTGCATCATCTTACCACTGCCATACAAAACGGATTTTCATATGCCGTCATAGAGGCGCCGCTGATTATCGCTGACGGCCTCCGCGGACGCACGGAGACCGCTGTGCCGATTGACCAGAAAAACTTTAAAAAAGTCTACATCGGTACGGAAATAGTCAATGCAGACGCCTTGATTTCAGTCGCCCATTTCAAGGGGCATGAATTGTCAGGGTTTGGCGGTGCTATTAAAAACATTGGCATGGGCTGCGCATCGAGGCGCGGAAAAATGGAACAACATTCAAATCTCACTCCCAAAGTTATTAGGAAAAAATGCGTTGCCTGCGGCGAATGCATTCTTCATTGCGCTCAAAAAGCCATCACTTTGATTGATGATAAAGCTAAAATTGACCGGGAAAAATGCATAGGATGCGGCGAATGTATTCTTATTTGCGCTGTGGAAGCAATACAGATTCAGTGGAGTCAATCTATTCCGGTTTTTTTGGAAAACATGGTGGAATACACTTACGGGGTTTTAAAGGACAAAGCCGGAAAGACGCTTTTTATCAATTTCATCAATGCTGTTTCCCCAGCGTGTGATTGCTATGCTTACAATGATGCGCCCATTGTAAGGGATATCGGTATTGTGGCTTCCACGGACCCTGTCGCAATTGATCAGGCCAGCGCAGATTTGGTTAACCGTGAAACAGCCCTTCCCCATACCTGCCTTAAAACCAATACCGGCGCCGGTGAAGATAAGTTTAAAGGAATTTATCCCAACGTGGAATGGCGATTGCAGCTGGATTATGCCGAACAAATCGGACTGGGTTCAAAAAGGTATGATTTAAATTTAATCTGATTTTTTAATTTTTTCCCAAGTATCCTTTAATGTGACAATACGGTTAAAGACCAACCGGTCCGACATGGAATCCTTGCTATCCACGCAAAAATAGCCCAGTCGCTCGAATTGACAGCGAAAATCTGCCGTTGAAGCCACCAGACCGGGCTCAAGCTTGCAATCTTGAAGCACGTTTAACGAATTCGGATTCAAGAGATCGACAAATGAGCCGGCCTCCGCGGGGTTTTCAGATTGGAACAGGTGATCGTAGAGCCTCACCTCTGCATCAATGCTATGATAGGCGGATACCCAATGCAGCGTAGCCTTCACTTTTCGTCCGTCAGGGGCGTCGCCTCCTTTTGTTTCAGGGTCATAGGTGCATATTAATTCGACGATATGGCCGGACTCGTCTTTGATGACGTCCTTGCAAGTGATAAAGTAGGCATATCTGAGCCGAACTTCCCTGCCGGGCGCGAGCCGAAAGAATTTTTTAGGGGGATCTTCCATAAAATCGTCCTGCTCAATATAGATGACTCGTGAAAAAGGTATCTTTCTGGTTCCCATGCTCGCATCTTCAGGATTGTTGACAGCATCGAGTTCTTCTGAACGATCTTGAGGATAATTTTCAATGACAACGCGCAAAGGGCGCAAGACCGCCATTACCCGAGGGGCTGTTTTATTGAGATATTCCCGAATGCTGTGTTCCAGAAGCGCGTAAGACACCATGCTGTCGCGCCTGGCAACACCAATGCGTTCGCAGAATGACCTAATGGATTCCGGTGAAAACCCCCGACGCCGCAAACCGGATATGGTCGGCATCCGGGGATCATCCCATCCATTCACATATCCGCCTTCAACCAATTCGATGAGCTTTCTCTTGCTTAAAACCGTATAAGACAAATTCAGCCTTGCGAATTCAATCTGCTGGGGGTGATACACCTCAAGGGCGTTGAGTATCCAATCATAAAGCTCACGGTTATTTTCAAACTCAAGGGTACAGATGGAATGGGTGATGCCTTCTATGGAGTCTGACAGACAATGGGCGAAATCATACATGGGATAAATACACCATTGATCGCCGGTTCGGTGATGATTCATCTTGCGAATCCTGTACAGAGTGGGATCTCTCATCACCATATTCGGGGAAGCCATGTCTATTTTCGCCCTAAGCACGCAGGCGCCCTCGTCAAATTCTCCGTTTTTCATCCGGTCAAAAAGATCAATATTCTCTTGTATCGACCGGTTCCGGTAAGGACTTTCCGTGCCGGGCTGAGTCAGCGTGCCTCTGTACTGCCTGATTTCTTCAACGCTCAAACTATCAACATACGCAAGCCCCTTTTTGATCAACTCAACTGCGCATGCATAGAGCCTTTCGAAGTAATTCGAGGCGAAATACAGATGTTCTTTCCAATCAAAGCCAAGCCACCGGACGTCTGTTTTGATGGAATCGACATATTCAACACTTTCCTTTCCGGGATTTGTGTCGTCAAATCTGAGATGACATTTACCTTTGTATTCATTGGCAAGGCCGAAATTCAAGCAAATGGATTTTGCATGGCCGATATGGAGGTATCCATTTGGCTCCGGCGGGAATCGCGTCACAATGTTTCCGCCAAACCGATTCGTCTGAATATCTTTATTGATGAGATGTCGTATAAAATTCGGGGGCGCAGTATTTTCAGCGCTTTTTTCCATAATACTATCAGTGCGGTCCATATGGCTGGATGATATCATCTGATTTAAAGCTCCTCTTCATAAGGAATGTTAAAGTAGGTTCTTCAAGTAGGTTACCATAATCTCTTTGGCAATAGGCCCTGCGGCGCTGGAGCCATGCCCTCCATGTTCAACAATCACTGCCACAGCGATCTTTGGGGCATCAGAAGGCGCATAGCCGGCAAACCAAGCGTGGGCTACAATTCTGCTTGATCCTAAACCTTTAAGGCTTTTATCATCAATTTTTTTGCTGATGACCTGGGACGTGCCGGTTTTGCCGCTGATGTCAAATTCATCTGAATGAACATAGGTTCTTGCTGTTCCACGATTGTTATTGACTACCTCCCATAACCCTTTCTGGATTAGATTCATCGTCTTCGGGGAGACTTTAAGTCTGGATCTGATCTGGGGCATTACCGGATTGCCTTCTTGAGTATCCAGAGATCTAGCGATTTTAGGTTTTAATATCATCCCGCCATTGCCAATGGCGGAAAATAATGTGAGCATTTGAAGCGGCGTTGCCAGGTTATAACCTTGTCCGATGGCGATGGAAAGATTCTCTCCCGCCTGCCAAGGAGCCCCAAAACGTTTTTTCTTCCATTCCGAAGTGGGCACCAGGCCTGAAGATTCATTGGCCAGATCGATTCCGGTTTGCGCGCCCAAACCGCAATTTTTTGCATATTCCGCCAACCGATCCACACCAAGCTTTCTGCCCAGCTGATAAAAATACACATCACAGGATTCCGCAAGGGCGCTGATCACATCAACGGTGCCATGTCCCTGCTCTTTCCAACACCCATACACGCGGTTGCCGAATTTATATCCACCCGGGCAGTAT
Organism: Desulfobacterales bacterium; assembly: GCA_025453995.1. Lineage (GTDB taxonomy): Bacteria > Desulfobacterota > Desulfobacteria > Desulfobacterales > Desulfosalsimonadaceae > JALOPH01. Next base: position 9,018 of record JALOPH010000079.1, on the reverse strand, counting down.
ACTGTGGTCATATCATCAACTAATTTTTCCTCAAGGCCGGCAATTGCGGTTACAACCTTGAATGTGGAACCTGGCGGATATTCGCCTGAAATGGCTTTATTTGTCAAAGGGTGATCCGGGTTAGAGATCAACTCATTCCATTCTTGATGAGAAATGCCATCGATGAATGTGTTCTGGTCAAACGACGGGCTGCTCGCCATCGCAAGGATGTCTCCTGAAAAAGGGTCCATGGCAACGACTGCACCTGCTTTGTCTTGCATCAGGATTTCCGCCTTTTGCTGAAGCTCAAAATCAATCGTTAAAAAAAGGTTGTGAGCCGCCTCAGGCGCCACAGTATCCAAAACTTTTATCATCTGGCCGTTTGCATTAACCTGTATAATCCTCCCTCCGGGCTTTCCACTCAATATATCCTCATAGGCTTTTTCAACGCCTTGTTTTCCGATATAATCGCCTCGCTGCTTATTTAAAAACTTACCGCTTGCAAGTTCATCCGCATTAATTTCACCCAGGTAACCGATCAGGTGGGGCGCCATTTTTGTGTGAATGTAATTCCGCCTTGAATTGCATTCAATGTTAACTCCCGGCATATTATATCGATGCGCAGATATGACCGCCAGCTCGTCCCTGCTGACATCCTGTTTAACAACCACCGGCTGGAAGCCGGAGACGCCCCCTTTTTTTTTGACCGTTTTAATGATGTCATCCGATGGGATCTGGGTATATTGAGATAACGTTTGTGCGGTTTTTAATAAGGGCTTGGCGTCTTTTGGGATGATCGTGACATCAAAGGAAGGACGATTTTCAACCAGCAACTCTCCATCACGTGCAAAAATCAACCCTCTGAAGGCACTAATTCTCTGGATGCGAATGCAGTTATTTTCTGACAGCTTCAGGTAATTATCACCTTCGATGATCTGAAGGTAAAACAGCCGAAAAGACAAAACGGAAAACGAAAAAAAAACAATCGCCATCATCCATTGCAGGCGCTTGCGGTACCAGTCTGCACCGACCGATTGAATATATATTTTGGAATTGATCATCACCATGAGCAGCTATGTTGCTAAAAAATAAAGAATCTCATCAAATCGTATGCTGCTGAATTTTAAATCTATGGTTTCAAGACGCCTTGATCATTTTGAAAAGTCAATTTATCTGAAACATCAAATATTTTTTTTAAGAAAACAAAAAGAAAAGGGCTGGTGACGCCAGCAAGAATAATTTGCAATACGGCTATAGAAATGGCGCGTAAAGATACCACCTTATCCGGAGATTGAATCATATAAAAAGCGCCGAAAATCAAATGTTCAACCATAACACCGGTGCTGACCAGAATGACAAATAGAAATGAATCAGGGGAATGGAAATAGGTCTTTACGTTTTTAAACAACATAAACAGCCAAATGTATGTTATCAAATATACGCCCATGGGCGCTCCCGATAGCGTATTCACACCAATACCTGCTGCAATGATTGAAAGCCAAGTTTCAACTTTGGATCTCAACAGAATCAGAAAAACAATGCATGGAATGAGCAAGTCAAAACTGATGTTCAGTATTGGGAAAGTCTTTTTCAGGGCAGTTTGACAAGCCACCAGGAAGACAAAAATTGTAAAACACGTTATGAACCGCATGACTCAAATGTAAAGTCCTGTTCCATAGGATTTAAAATAATCATCACTTCTTCTATCTTAGAAAAATCAACAAAGGGTTCCATTTCAATTTCTTTAAACAAGCCGGAGGTTTCATGAACTATTTTTGCAACGCGACCGACGGGAAGCCCCTTGGGATAAATACCGTCAAAACCGGAAGATATAACCGTATCCCCGATTTCAACATCCATCTGGCGCAGCACATAGTTTAATTTTAGCATATTCTGATTCATACCTTCGACCATGCAGCGCTCTCTGGTTCTTTGTATTAAGGCATCCAGTGAAGAGTTATGATCAATAATTAATAGAACCTTGGCGTACTCTGGCGAAGCGGCGACTACAAATCCCACAACACCGGCCGATAGAATTACCGGACAATTGACATCAATGCCGCTGGATTTCCCTTTATTCACTATCAGTGTTTGATACCAGTGTGATGGATCTTTGGCAATCACTTCAGCCGCGATTAATTTCATGGGAGTCTGGTCCTTTAGCTCAACATATTTCCGAAGACGCTTATTTGCGATATCAAGTTCGGCGCAGAACAGATTTTCCTGAGTCAATTTCTTCACTTCGCATTTAAGCTGCTCGTTCTGATGAGATACGGATATCAGATTAAAATAATGCCGCCAGACATCTCCGGTAAAATTAAGCGTAGAATGAATCAATTCCTGAACGGGGGAAATGAAAAAGAAAGCGGTGCGCGTCGCGGAGTCGCCAATGGAGGAGGTTAAAAGCAGGTGAAAGGAAAAAACAACGATATTGAGCGTGATTAACCCTATCGTACCAGCGATCACGATCGTTTTTTTTGAAAACATCGACTAATCAATCACCACTTGACGAAGAATATCGATATTATTGAGAGTCATTCCGGATCCCCGGGCAACCGTTGACAGAGGGTCTTCAGCAACCGTAATCGGCAAGCCGGTTTCCTCTCTGAGAAGCTTATCAAGATTTTTCAGTAATGCGCCGCCGCCGGTTAAAAATATTCCGCGGTCGACAATATCCGCCGCCAACTCGGGCGGCGTCTGTTCCAAGGCGATTTTAGTGGTTTCAATGATCGCATCAATCTGCTCTGATATCGCCACACGGATTTCTTCAGAATCAATAGCGAGAATCTTTGGTATGCCGGAAACCAGATCGCGACCCTTGACTTCAATAGTTTCATAATTTTCAGAATTCGGATAAGCGTTTCCGATAGTCATTTTAATCGTTTCAGCGCTGCGTTCACCAATGAGTAAATTGTATTTTCGCTTGATATACTGCATGATGGCTGAATCCATCTTGTCGCCAGCAATTCGAATGGAACGCGTATATACAATTCCCGCAAGGGATATAACGGCAACCTCTGTGGTGCCGCCTCCTATATCGACCACCATGTTGCACGTCGGTTCAGTAATCGGCAAGCCGGCGCCGATAGCAGCGGCCATCGGTTCCTCAATAAGGAAAACCTCACGGGCTCCGGCTGATTCAGCCGCCTCTTTAACGGCCCGTTTTTCAACCGGCGTGACGCCTGTCGGGACTGCTATCACAACCCGGGGCCGAACAAAGGTTCGGCGATTATGGACTTTACGGATAAAATGGCGCAGCATGGCTTCCGTTACGTCGAAATCAGCAATCACCCCATCCTGCATGGGACGGATGGCAACAATATTGCCCGGTGTCCTGCCGAGCATTTTTTTGGCTTCAATGCCAACCGCCAGCACACGATTTTTCATCCGGTTGTCGGTTCGCACGGCTACGACGGAAGGTTCGCTTAAAACGATCCCCTTCCCCTTAACAAAAACGAGGGTATTGGCGGTGCCGAGATCGATGGCAAGATCATTCGAAAAAACACCTAACAATGAGTCCAAGAACAAGGTTCAGCCTCCTTAATGGATATCCAAAAAGACATATATATTTGAAGCGATGGAAGCTTCGACTGAAGATACACCAGCAGGTGAAAAATATCTATTTTTGCTAACACAATGCGCATGCCATTACAAGAATAAAAAAACAATCATTCCCTACAAGCTGTCGGATGTCATAATTAAACTCATCACTGCATCGTGAATCATGGGTCGGAATGTTTTTATTCCCTCATTGAAGCGGGTTGGATGTATACGATTCGTCAAAAGAATAATAATAATCGCCTGATTCAGATCCATCCAGAAAGAGGTTCCGGTAAAACCGAGATGCCCGACAGTCCGATCTTTATTAAAAAGTTTCCCGCAACTGGAGCCGGTTTCAGACGGAGTATCAAAACCAAGCGCCCTTTTCGCATCCGACGCTGGCGTCAAAAACAGGCGAACCAGATCTTGTTGAAATAAGGGATGATGTTTTTCGCCTGTAAAAACCGCCAAAAGCAAAGAAAGCAGTTGATGAACGGATCTGGCTGTGCCGAACAATCCCGCATGGCCGGCAACCCCGCCCATTACATATGCGTTTTCATCATGAACTTCACCCTGTATCAGGCGATGCCGCCAGGGACACATTTCTGTCGCTGCAAATTCCTTTTTCGGCAAATCCGCACCTGTCTTCATATACAAAAGATCAGTTATTTCCAACGGATCATACACAGACTGGTAAAGGAATTGATCCAGAGGCGCGGCGGCAATTGTTTCAATTACCCATTCCAGAATCATGAAACCGATGTCGCTGTATACTGTTGACGAACCAATACCGGATGCCAGTGGCTCCTGGATCAAAAGATTTCTTAACGCGGGTTTTCTATCCTGAGGAGGGACCTGACCGATTTCCTTAAAAAACGGCTGATAGGCTGGAAGTCCGGAATTGTGGCACAGGAGATGGCTGATCCGGATGTGGGCTTTTGATGTATTCCGAAACTGACCGATTGTTTTGCCAAGCGTTTGTTCTAATTTGATTCTTCCTTGTTTTATAAGAGTCAGAACGGCCATTGCGGTGGCGATCGGTTTTGTCAAAGAAGCAAGGTCAAACAGGGTGTCATGTGCAACAAAACGACCTTCAAACATATTAGAATAGCCATAAACCTCATTGAACAGGACGCGACCGGCTTTAGAAAAAAGCAGCGCGCCGCCGGGGAAAATGCCCTTTTCAACGGCTTCCCGCATCAGAGCGTCTATGGATTCAAGCGTCATGATATTCTTGAATTATGGATTGAAATCAAGATGGGGATAGCTGTATGCCATTTCACCCGCATCAGCATCCAGAAAAGCTTCAACGCCCAAAGGAATCGTGACATTGGGCTGACCATGACCAATATCAAACCCGCCAAGTATCGGGATTTCCATATCGGAAAAAATATCGCGGACAATATGATAAATCTGATTTATTTCGCCGCAGTTTTCAAAAGACCCCAGGACCATACCGGCAAGCCCTTTAAAACAGCCTGCCAGTTTCATCTGACTCAACATGCGATCAATTCTGTAAGGGGCCTCTCCCGTGTCTTCTATCAGAAGAATACTCCCGGAAAAATCCGGTTGAAAAGGCGTTCCAATAAGGTGGCATAGGGTGGTCAGATTGCCTCCGGCCACCCTGCCGGATGATTTGCCGGAATGGATGACCACTGACTGCTGCGGAGAGACAATCAGTCGCCGGTTGGAGCAAAGCGCATTCAAAAGGGATTGTATCGTCACATCATCGGCTGCTCCCAGTGATTCGATCATGGGGCCGTGAAATGAAACCATGTGGCATTTTAAGTTAAGCATATTGAGAATCGACGTCATATCACTGCAGCCGATAAATATTTTGGGATAAGAAGAAATCAGCTCATAATTCAGATAACCAAGCGCCCGGATGGCGCCATATCCGCCTCTGGCGCACCAGATGGCATTGACTTGATCGTCTGAAAAAGCATGATTGATCATATCGGCGCGAAGCGTGTCCGGCCCGGCCAGATAGCCGTTTTCACAAAAAATGTCATTGCTGAAAACAGGATGGAATCCCATTGTTTCAAGCACAGAAATTCCTCTTGTGAATTTCATTTTATCAAAAGGACTGCCTGGTGCGACAATTCGGATGCAATCGCCTTGCTTTAATGGCGCCGGGGTGTTGGAATGCATTTTATTTCAAGTAATCCATTTAATGCTGACAAAATAGTTTTAGTCGCAAGGGTTCGATTTCATCTTTTCCAAACAACATTCCTGCTTAGCTGATATTTTCCCATGACGCATGACCTTGGTGGATTGATTGCCAAACAATCAAATTAGATCAGGGAATGCGCATCTTCTGATGATGCTCCAGTGATGCTTTAATAAAATCACGGAATAAGGGATGGGGCGCCATGGGGCGAGACTTGAATTCAGGATGGAACTGGCATCCCAGAAACCACGGATGATCTTTTATTTCAATGATTTCTACCAGATCTCCTTTCGGAGAAGTTCCTGTAAAAACCAGTCCCTTATCATCTAAAGGTTTTCGAAAATCATTATTAAATTCATAGCGATGCCGATGGCGTTCTGATATTTTTTCGGATTTATAAGCGCCATATGCAAATGAGTCTTTTTTCAACAGACGGCATGGATAGGCGCCTAAACGCATGGTGGCGCCTTTTTCCGTGCTGTCATCCCGTCTTTGAATCGACTGGGTCTTTTCGTCAAACCACTCCCGCATTAAATGTATAACCGGTGACTGGGACTCGGCATTGAATTCTGAACTATGGGCATCCTTTATCTTCGCAACATTTCTTGCAAATTCAACAACCGCCAACTGCATTCCCAGACAGATGCCGAAAAAAGGCACCTTTTTTTCTCTTGCATACTGAATGGATAAAATTTTTCCTTCAATCCCTCTGGAACCGAAACCTCCGGGAACGAGAATGCCGTCTGCTTCTGACAGGATATCTTCATAGTTCTTTTTATCCAAAGCGCCGGCATCCACATACAGCAGGTCGACCTTGGCATCATTATCAATTCCGCCATGGGATAACGCTTCATTCAAACTTTTGTATGATTCGGTCAGATCCGTATATTTTCCTACAATGGCGATCCGGACCGAATGCGCCGGATGTTTATATTTTTCGACCAGTTTATTCCATGCATCCAAACGCGGGGAGCCTGTCCAGACATTGAGAAGTTCCAGAATCTTGTTGTCAAGCCCCTCTTTGTTGAATACAAGCGGGACTTCATAAATACACTCCACATCCTTGGCAGTAATCACCGCATCCTGGCTCACATTGCAAAACAATGCGATTTTGGCTTTAATTTCCTTCGATAAAAACCGATCCGTGCGGCAGAGGAGAATATCAGGCTGAATGCCGATGCTTCTGAGTTCTTTTACACTGTGCTGGGTCGGCTTGGTTTTGAGTTCCCCTGCTGTTGAAATATACGGAACAAACGTTAAGTGAATATATAAAACGTTTTCCTTGCCCACATCAAAACGGATTTGCCGTATGGCTTCCAGAAACGGAAGGCTTTCAATATCGCCGATGGTTCCGCCGATTTCAACGATCACAATATCAACGTTTTCAGAGGTCTGAATAATGCTGTTTTTGATCTCATCGGTGATGTGGGGGATGACTTGAACCGTCCCCCCCAAATAATCCCCGCGTCTTTCTTTCGAAATAACCGAATGGTAAATCTTGCCTGTGGTAAAATTATTGTTCGCGTTTAACCTGACATTTACAAAACGCTCATAATGCCCCAAATCAAGATCGGTTTCAGTTCCATCATCGGTCACAAAAACTTCACCGTGTTGAAATGGATTCATCGTGCCAGGATCCACATTAATGTACGGATCCAGTTTCAAAAGAGTTACTTTTAATCCCCTGCATTCCAGCAGTGCGCCTATGGATGCAGACGCCAGTCCTTTTCCCAATGAAGACAAGACCCCGCCTGTGACGAATATGAATTTGGTCTTTCCCGGCATTTGTCAATCCCCAGTATCCTTATGGTTAGTGAAATAAAACTTACAAACCAAAATGTTCATTTATTTATTCTTAGAGATTAATTAACCCTTGATTGAAAAAACGTTTTCACATATCTGCGACTTTTTGCCAAGCTCTTCTTCAATACGGATCAATTGATTGTATTTTGCAACGCGATCGCTTCGGGACAAGGACCCTGTTTTGATCTGTCCCCCATTGACACCAACCACCAAATCAGAAATAAAATAGTCCTCTGTCTCACCGGAGCGATGGGAGACAACAGTTGTATATCCCGCCTGCTTTGCCATATCGATGGTGGCCAGGGTTTCCGTAACCGTCCCTATTTGATTCAGCTTGATAAGAATAGAGTTCCCAATCCCATCCTGAATTCCTTTTTTAAAAATTGCAGGATTGGTAACAAAAATATCATCTCCCACGAGCTGGACATGCCTCCCGAGCTTTTCCGTCAAAATGGCCCAGTTGTCCCAATCCTGCTCAGCCAGTCCATCTTCAATTGAAAATATTGGATATTTGTCGATCAGTGATTGATAGAAATCGATCATTTCAAGAGAACTCAATGCTTTGTTTTCAGAAGACAATACATATTTTCCATCCTTATAAAATTCGCTGGCGGCAGCATCCATTGCGATTCCAATGTCTATCCCCGGCCTGTAACCCGCAGCCTGGATGGCGGATAAAATCACCTGAACCGCTTCTTCATTGGAAGAAAAATCAGGCGCAAATCCGCCTTCATCGCCCACTGCAGTATTTAATCCCCGATCATGAAGGATGCGTTTAAGGGTATGAAAAGTCTCAGCGCCCATCCGGACAGCTTGCGCGATATTCTCCGCACCGACTGGAATAATCATAAATTCTTGCAAATCCAAGCTGTTAGCAGCATGGGCGCCGCCGTTAACAATGTTCATCATGGGAATGGGTAGAAATCGGGCGGTCAGTCCGCCGAAATATCGATAGAGCGGAAGGCCAAAGGCTTCAGCCGCTGAACGGGCAACTGCCATGGAAACACCCAGTATAGCATTCGCGCCCAGCTTCGATTTGTTTTCTGTGCCGTCCAGCGCGATCATGCATGCGTCAACTGCATGCTGATCAGCTGCATCCATTCCGCAAATGGCCGGACCGATGATATTGTTGACATTTTCAACAGCTTTGATCACTCCTTTTCCGAGATATCTTTTCTTGTCTCCATCCCTGAGTTCAAGAGCCTCCCGGGTGCCTGTTGAAGCACCGGACGGAACTGCCGCCCTTCCTTTGGCACCGCATGCCAATGCCACATCGACCTCAATTGTCGGATTTCCCCTGGAATCAAGGATCTCCCTTGCAAAGACATGATATATTTCTGTCATAGCATCCTCCAAACGTTTAATTTTATTCAGGGTTATAAAACGAAGTGATCTGTTGATAATCTTGACAAAATTTTAGCGGATGATACGATTTATCATAAAGAGTGTCAAGCAATGGATAGTAAAATTATTCAGTTTTATTTAAAGTTTCTTGTTTTTTAAAACAGAACAACTCTTCTCCGAAT
>JALOPH010000260.1 GCA_025453995.1 Desulfobacterales bacterium | reverse complement strand
GCCGGGCTTCCTGAAAGGCGCCGGAAAGATGGAAATAGGCTTCCCTGTTTTTTTTAATGCCGAGCAAAATGATGCCCAGCACCGCCCGGAGCGTGGTGGCCAGATTGGGATCACCGCCGTCTAAGGCCACCCGGCGATAATAATCCAGCGTCCCGATGGCCCGGTGGAACTGGCCCAGAAATGCGGCGCAATAACTCAGCCACAAGGGGCCGGACGGGTTGATGACGCGCCCGTGTTTTTCGGCTTCAAAGCTCTGGGCCGCGCGTTCGAAATACCCGATAGCCTCCCGAAACCGGCCCTGGATAAAATAATAAAGGCCGACAAATTCAGCGGCCTGGGTCATGATATCGTCGTCGCCGAGGACCTCTGATTGGGATTTCCCCGATAAAAACAGCTGCATGGCCTTATCGCGCTTCTGTCCGAAATAATAGAGCCTGCCCAAATGCAGGTTGATCATGGCCACAGACCGCCGGTCGCCGGCCCGTTCGGCGGATGTCAGCGCTTTTTGCAGAATGTCGGTCAAATCGCCGAACCCTTTTCCTAAAACAAAACTCACATTGGCAAGTTCAAGGGAAGTGGATACGAACAGAACATCGGTCTCCTGATTCTGGGGGGAGGCCGCCAGCCGCCGGCTCAGACTGCTTAAATGCTGCCATGCGGTGTCTCGATTTCCCGATGAAAGGGCGCGCTGGGCGAGGTTTTTCTCTATTTGGAAAGCGTCTTCACCGGCGATTTTTTTTGACGGGATTTTTGTCTGCGGCATCTTTTCACCTTTCATGTTTTTCTATAACGCTATCGAAAACTGGAAGGGGAGTCAATTGTTTGTCCATATTCGGGCACAGAAATGTCCGTATTTGGACAAGTCGGAGCCCATGTTGTTTTGATAATTACAATATTTTCTATGATACCAATAAGTTGTTTTTATTAGCAATGTTGGTACGGCAATTGCAAACCATTAAATAATGGATGCTTATTGGGTCAGATTTAAAAAACCCCGCGGATAAACCCGCCACTATTTCAACAATTAATAATAAGGAGGAAGCAATGGGTGTTTTTAAGGACACAAACCATCTGTATGAGTTTCTGGAAGATCTGTGGAAGTACATTGTATTTGAGTCAGGCCTTGGCGACAAAATGCGCGAGTACGGCGTCAGTTACAAATATATTATCAGCGACCCGCAGGGCTATCTCTATGTGGACCCCGACAACGTGATTACCGGTGATGAAGCCAACCGGGATGGGGTCATTACCATGGAAATGTCCGGCGACACGATTCACCAGTTCTGGCTCAAAAAGCTGTCCCTCCCGGTGGCGCTGGCCACCCGAAAGATCAAGGCCAAAGGGCCGATCCCAAAGGTTCTCAAAATGCTCCCCGCATTGAAACCCGTATATGAAAAATTTCCGGAATACTGCAAAAAGCACGGGCTGCCGTCAGAGTAACCAAAACTTTCAAATTCCAGATCTGTTATTTAAAGCTGAAGTTTCTATTTGTTCTCGAAAGGGGGAATAAAAAATGACTGAGAGCAAAATTCCGGGTCATATCGCCTATGAACTGGATGCCAGGGCCGAGGACAAGCCGGATTTCAATGTGGTGACTTTTGAAAATGGAGATTTCCCGGCAGAGGTGCTGACCTACAAGGATATTGTTGTAGCCGGCCGGAAACTGGTTCGCGTGCTCAAGAATGCCGGCGTCGGAAAAGGGGATTCGTTTGCGCTGCTGATGCGCAATCACCCTGAATTTCTGTACGCGCTTTATGCCGCAACAGCCATCGGCGCGGTGATGATTCCCATCGACCCGAGGGTCAAGGGGCCCCGGCTCTCCTACATGCTGAGTGACTCGAAATCAAAGGGGATTATTGTTTCCGGTGAATTTATGGAAAACGTCAGGGAAGTGCTTCCCGGCCTTCCGGACCTTAAGGTTCTGGGGGTGGCGTATAAAGAGGGGATGAACGTTGCGGTGAGCGGCGAATTCCCGTCCTTAAATGAGATATATCAGGGTCCTGAAGTCGGCCCTCCGGATATCCGCAGCGATGATGTCGCCGTTCCCATTGAGGTCATCTATACGTCAGGCACTACCGGAGACCCCAAGGGCGTCGTGGTCAAAGGCAACCGCCTCTCCCAGTTTTCCCAGCTGGCGCTCTTTGTCTGGCAGTATACGCCCCAGGATAAGCTTTACACAGGCCTTTCCCTGACCCACGGCAACGCCCAGGCAGTGACCATGGTGCCGTCGCTGATGCTTAACATTCCATCAGTGATCAGCACGAAGTTCACAAAGAGCCGGGTCTGGGATATCTGCCGGAAGTTCAATTGCACCACATTTTCGCTGTTGGGCGGGATGATGATGGGAATTTTCAGTGAGCCGCCCAAACCCGATGATGCGGACAATCCGGTCCGGCTGGTCCTGTCGGCGGGCACGCCGCTGCCCATCTGGGAATCATTTGAAAAACGGTTCAATGTCATAATCCACGAATGGTACGGCGCGGTGGAAGGCGGATTCGCCCACAAGCCGCCGGGCGTGGGCCCCATCGGATCTTTCGGAAAACCTTTGGAAGGCCTGATGGAAATGAAAGTGGTGAGAGAAGATGACACCCCGTGCATGCCCGGTGAAACCGGTGAAATCATTTTCCGCATGGTGGGTCAGACGGTAGAAGTCGATTATCTGGGGAAGAAAAAGGCGTCTGAAGAAAAAACCCGCGGCGGATGGCTGCGGACCGGCGACATGGGGCACACGGATGAGGCCGGATGGTTCTTTTTCGATTACCGCAAGGGCGGCGGGCTGCGGAGGTCCGGTGATTTCATCCAGCCGGCCTATGTGGAAGCCGGGCTTGCGGTGCATCCGGATATCAGCGATGTCTGCGTTTACGGAATCCCGGCAGCATCCGGAGCGCCGGGGGAAAGCGACCTGGTGGCCGCCGTGGTGTCTATGGATGGAAAAACCATTGATCCAAAATCGGTCTTTGCGTTTTGCCGTCAGAAGCTGGAGGGGAATGCCATTCCTTCCTACCTCCAGGTGGTGGATGCCATTCCGAAGTCTGCATCGGAAAAGAATCTGGACCGGCTGCTGCGGGATGAATTTTCAAAGGATGCAAAAAACATATATTCTTATGACAATTTTAAATAACTATCGATTTTATCTCCCTCTGCCTAAAGGCTGTGTCGCAGTTATTAATTTGCCAGCAAGCGACCACAAGAAGGGAAAATAAATCCCTTCAGCCAACGCTCCCCCTTTCACAAAGGGGGGGTGGGGGGATTCCATGCGGGTTTTAAAATCCCCCTAAATTCCCCTTTTCCAAAGGGGGACTTTTAAACAAATGCATGTTGAAGTTGACGACTAAAAAGAAGGAGTTAGAAGATGAAAAAATATGAAGAAGACCTCAATTTCAGGGGCGAGGAATTTGTCAGCGACTGGACGCCGTGGTCGCCCCAGGACATCCGCCGCAAAAAAGGAGTGCTCGAAGCCGCCCGGCTCATGGTCAATTCCGCATTAACCGCGCCGTTTGCCGGCGGCGTACCGTCCATCGAAGCCCATATTGTCTATGGTCAGGAGGAACTCGAAGCCGTGGCCCGAAAGGTGGAGGAAATCGCCCATTCCCAGGAATCCTGGAAAGAGCCGTTTCTGTATGAAGCGGTTATGGTAAGGGATTCGGATGTGATCATTTTCCTGGGCAACACCCGGTGCCATGAAACGCCGCTGGACGCAGGATGCGGGCTTTGCGGCGGTACTTTGGACTGCGGGTATTTTTATGACAAGAAAACACAGAAATACGGGTTGGTGGATACCACCGACCGGTCGTCCAAGCGGATGATCAACGGCCCGTTGTGCACGGCCCGGGTAGGGGATCTGGGATATGCCATCGGCAGCGCCCTGTGGACCGCCCATACCCTGATGGTGGATGCCCGGCCGTTCGCCAGCATCGGAATGGCCGGCCATAAGCTGGGATATTGCCCCAATTCAGGCATGGTGGTGGCGGTTCCCGTGGCGGCCAAGCCGAAGAACCCCTATGTGGATGTGAACGTGGATTATCATCTCATCAATATGGACAAGGTTTTGGACAATGCCCGAAAGATCTACCAGACCGCCCGGATTATCCGGGGGTTTGACTACCGGAAATGGATTCCGAAACCGAAAAAAACCGATGAGGAGGGCAAATAACATGGGACATCTGATTGGAAAACAATACAAGCTGGACCATCTTGTCGAGGTGGCCAAAAATATCGTTCACGCCATTCATAAAGCCCCCCAGATCACCGGTAAAACGGAAATCGACGCGGAAATTATCTGGGGCGAGGATCTGGAGCCCATCATCGAAGTCATGGGCCCAGTGGCCAATGTCATGCGCTATGTCAAGTGGGATTATGAGACCATAAAAAATTTATACGAAAAGGGGGAAGCCCCGGTCATCGTCAATATCGGGGCCAAGGTCAGCCGCTCGAATCTGAACTGGAACTGCGGGGCCTGCGGATTTGACACCTGCAAGGAAGTCAATGCCTACAGCAAGGAATACAAGGGCGGCGGACAGCTGGGCGGGCCG
>JALOPH010000259.1 GCA_025453995.1 Desulfobacterales bacterium | reverse complement strand
ACGATGATTTTTTTTGTTCCTTTGAGCGAACGGTCTTTTTCAGCACGGGATTTTAAGGTGGCGGAAGTCCCGGTTTTTCGTATCACTTCAATGGTCGTCTCCTCAGTTGGTTCCCCCAGAAAATTGATCCCGGCGATCTTATATAGGGTCATGCCTTTGATTGAGGCAAGGATGCCTTGAAGATTTTTAATGACCATGATATTGCTGATGGTCAACTGCGAGATATTGAAGCCGTTTTCAGCAAGAAGATTGAAAATGATGCCTTCAGCTTTTTCTTCAATACGGCTGGTTCCCACAGTCACGGTTTTTGCCTGGTGTTTAATGGCGTCGACGGGTCTTGCAAGGTTGTTGATGGATTCGCCCAGAAGCTCAAAGAGTTTGTTGAACATGTTGCGCGCTGTTCCCTTGAGCCCGAAATCCATTACAAAATCAGACAGCGGAAGCCTTCCGGAAAGGTATTTGAGCAGCAGGGTCAGGTTGGCGGCGCTTTTTATGCCCAGGGTGGATGACAGCCTGTCTTCTTCTTGCCGCCTTCGAAATTCCGTATAAAAATGAATAATTTTCTCTCGAAAAGATTTTTCCAGGGCGATCTCGTACATATCCAGATCCTCTTTGGTGAATTGCGCGATCGTTTCCTGTACTTCCTTTCGGAAATCATATAAAAATCGAGATCCATCATTGATTGCCAGCGCCGCGAAGTATCCCCATAAATGGCCCACAAGGGTATTTAAAACCGGCGCAAAATGCTCGCTGACAGAGGGAACATGAATGACCGTCTCAGCGTAAGGATCAAAGCGGTCTTCATGTTCATCGGCAATAACAATGGGAAGAGCTTTATGGGATCTGAATATGGCCGTGTCCTTGACAATGTCGTTGATGACCGTCCGTCGGGTCCCGGCAGCGCAGATAAAAATCAGCGGTTCGGATGACAGATCAATGTGTTTTTTATCCTCAATAAAATCAGAGGATATGGTTTTGTAGCACAGTTCGCTGAGTTTTATCCTTATTTCATCGGCTGCCGCTTTATTCGGGCCGCTGCCAACCGCCGCCCAGTAAGTGCGTGTGACGGCATGACGGTCTGCGGATGCCTTGATTTGCTCGGAGCGGGAGAGCACTTTTTCCATATGCGTCGGCAAGTCAAGCATTTCTTTTATTTCATTTGAAATAAAAGCGCCGGTGCGGGCGTTGGTCTGCTGTGCCAGATAAAGGCCGAGGATGGCGCCGGCGACAATCTGGGAATAAAAAGCTTTTGTGGACGCCACTGACATTTCAATATCCCTGCCGCTGCTGGTATATAGGACACCGTTGACTTTAAACGTCAGATCTGAATCCCTGCGGTTTACAATGGCAATGGACCATGCGCCTCTTTGCTTTGCCATGTCAACGGTCCGATTGGTATCTGTGGTTGTTCCGGACTGGCTGATGGGAATCAGCAGCATGTCGCTCAAGTCCTTTGACTCATCGGCATCCAAAATAAATCCGCTCAGTTCAGATGACTTCATGGCATCAATCTGAACGGGTGTTTCTTTGAGATAATGGCGCAAAATGCCGGAGCATGCTAAAGCGGCCACCCCGGCGGTTCCCTGGCCGATAAGTATCAGGCGTTTTATCATGCCGCTGCTTAATGCGGACGCCAGGCTGTCCGGGATCGTGTGGCTGTCGAGTGAAATCACAAACCGTTGATCCCCTGATTCAGTAATTTTCCAGCGGTTTTCGAGGGTTTTTCGAACTGATGACGGCGATTCGGTGATTTCTTTCAGGAAATAATGATCAAAATGCTGGCGGTCAATGTCTCTGGATGTCAGCGGTGTGGTGCGGATAAGCACTTGATGTATCTCAATGGGCGAACCGTCATAGAATTTTGCGCTAATGCCGTCAAAACCTCCGGATGACGACTGATCAAGAATGAAAATTTGACCGCTGGACGGATTGCCTGATTCGTTTTGATGGATTGTTTCTCCGTCCATTTTAATATACACCGGCGTCTCCTCAACCAGGCCGTAGATTTCGGATGCAGGCATATAAAACCCGTTTGCGAGCCCAATGAAAATGGCCTGGCCGCTTCCTTTGAGTGCAAGAAACAATTTTCCAGGCGCAAGATCCGTGTGCATGCAAATGGCATGGGAACCCTCAAAATCGTTCACTGCCAGCCGGAAGGCTTCTTCCACAGGATATCCTTTATTAACGTAAGATTCAATAACTATAGGAATAATTTTTGTGTCAGTGGTGATTTCATCCGGGATTTTGATGCCGCAGTCCTCATGTTTTTTTTTCAGAGACTGGAAATTGTCAATGTCCCCATTCAGGCAGACATGGATAATCGGGGATATGGATGAATCTCCGGTTTCATGCGCATGATTGTCAACAGGGTGGCAATTGGCCTCATTGATATCCCCGACTGACGCCCAACGTGTATGGGCCGACACAGTATGATATAAATGGGGAACGGTGATTAGGATTTGAAAAACCGGATCATTGACAATCTGCTGGCGAAGATAAGCCACATTGTCTCCGAGACGTCCTATCTCGGCGGCGATTTTATAGGTAAATGCAATTGAATATACCGGATCAGAATCCTCTCTGATGATCCTCCGGTAGTTGATGGAGTTGTTCTTTAGGATATTTATATTCAGTCGGCGTTTGTATCGGTCAGTCATACCGGAAAGCTCGAGCTGGCTGGAAAAGTTTTCAAATGCTGCATTCTCGAGCATAAAGAGTAGAGAGATGCCTGCTGAATCGCGTCCGCGCACTTCAAGGCGGTCAATGCTGTTGAAGGTTGAGTTGATGTTTTTCAGAATCATTACGGCAGCCGGGTTTTGAAAAACCGCCGGGCTTGCGCCCAGAGATTTGATTTTTTGGATATTGCCGGCCAATTCAATGTCTAAAGACCAGACAACATCTTTGAGCTTTTCAATCCGGGCGGATATAATCTCAACATCAACCGCGCTGCGGCGACCCATGCATGCGGAAAGCGCCGATGATTCCAGACGAACCAGGGTTTTGAGTTTTTCGCTGACCGCGGAGATGCATGCCTGGATCTTCGCATCGTTAAGAATCGTAAAAAAAGGGTGGTGTTTTTTAAAAATCTGCGCTGCGTTGACGAGTTCATCAATAATTTTCGTGCCCCCGAGATAGCTGGATTCCAATTCCAGATTCTCACGATGGCAGTTTTCAATGGAACGGGCATTGATGTGGTTTATCATATCCTCAACCGGAGGGAATTCGAATTTTTCATTCTCCATCTGGCTGTTTTTAACATAAACAATTCCGGCAAGACCGCAGCAAAGGATCCGGTCCAGGCAAGGGAAAATGATCAAGGAAGGTTGAGGAGCATTTCCGGGATGCCTCCCGAAATAAATGGGGAGGCGCAAAAAGGACCAAATGCCCTGTGCAAGTCGTTCCCCAAAAATTCGTGCATGTCGGGGAATAAGTAGTTTCCTTCTGCTGATTCGCATTTCTTTTCCTAAGTATTATATGATTTGTTTTGACCTTATAATGGCAGTTTTTTTCATTGTTATAATAAATGGTTATCCGGAAAGCGACATGAGGTATGACCGGAGATTGATTCTTTTGTTTTTTAACCCCAGCTTGTTCCGGATGTTGTTGCGATGAAATTCAATCGCCCTGTCTGAAATATTCAGCAGCTCAGAGATTTCCTTGGTGCTTTTTCCGGCCTTTACGAAGTCGGCTATCTGGATTTCCATGGGCGTAAAATTTTGATAATGGGCGGAGAGTTTTTTTAAATACGGAGATATTATATCGTTGATATTGGATTTCAAGATATCTAAATAGGTCTGCTGCTTAGCGTCCAAGCGGGAATTGTTTAGCTTGTCAATATAAGGAAATACCAGTTCCTTTATGTTGGAAAGAACTTTTTCCTCAAGATCATTTTTGTCCTGTTCGCGCTGTTTTAATAAAATTTTCAGGGCGGTATTGGTTTCCTGGAGATTTAATGATTGCCTGCGCAACTGTTCTTCTTTTTGCCGCAGGGAGGCTTCAATCAGTTTGCGTTCCTCAATTTCTGTCAGAAGGCGTTTGTTTGCCATAACCAGATCGCGCGTTCTTTCCGCAACGCGTTTTTCAAGTATTTCATTGGTCCTTTCAAGTTGCTCTTCACCCTTTTTCCTCTCTGTAATATCCACAAAAGAGGCCATCATGCAAACGGGTTCATCATTTGCGTCTGTGACCAGATTGGCGGATATCAGGGTGGTAATGACAGCGCCGTCTTTGCGAATTCCTTCTATTTCTCCGTACCATTTACCGTCAATCAGGACTTTTTCCATTGCCTTTTGGGCCAATGGTAGGTTTTTGGCAAAACTGACGGCGGGTTTGCCGATCACTTCGGAAGGATTATCGTCTCCCCACAATCTGAGAAACGCTTCATTCACATAAGTGATGCTTCCCATGAGGTCGCCGATCATGATGGGATCAATGGAGGAGGCGATGGCAAAGTCCTTGATGCGGAGTTCTTCCTCCATTTTTTTCCGGTCCGTGATGTCGATGAATGAGTCCATGGTGCAGATGGGCTCACCCTTTTCGTTGTATACAATGTTTGCGGA
>JALOPH010000258.1 GCA_025453995.1 Desulfobacterales bacterium | reverse complement strand
GCCATGAAAAACAGCGACTACGGCAAATACCTTCTGGAAATTTCAACCGTCAAACGATCGGAGCTGGTTAAATGGCTATAAAAATAACCCCCACCAAACTTCCCGGCGTGGTGATCATTGAGCCGCCTTTTTTTGCCGACAACCGGGGTTTTTTCATGGAAACCTACCACAAAAAAAATTATGAATCCGCCGGGCTCAAGAAGTTTTTTGTCCAGGACAATCTTTCCCATTCCCGGCAAAACGTCCTAAGGGGCCTTCATTATCAGCTACGCTATCCCCAGGGGAAATTGATTTACGTGGTTTCCGGAGAAATTTATGACGTGGCTGTGGATATCCGCAAGGGGTCTCCCACATTCTGCCAGTGGGAAGGAGTGCATTTGTCGGCGGAAAATAAAAAGCAGATTTACATACCCGAAGGATTTGCCCACGGGTTTGTGGTGCTCAGCGAAACTGCATACGTGGCTTATAAATGCACCGCATTATATGCGCCGGGTGATGAATACGGCATTTTTTGGAATGATCCGGCCATTGGAATTGAATGGCCCGTTGATAAACCGATTCTTTCAGAAAAGGACAGCCGGAATCCCAAAATAAAAGAAATGGCGGATTCGAATTTGCCGGGGTATGTATATATATAAACCAGGCTATCATGGAGCCCGGCTTATGTTGAATCCAGAAATCTTTAGTTTTTCTGGATGCCCAATTTTGATAATCTCGTAAAAAGTCGAAAATCGCCTTTTTACTCGACGGGGGAGGGCTTCCCCTCCCCCGCCATTTGAAATGAATTCAAATGGTTCCACCCCCACCCCCAGCCAGCGCTAACCCGCGCACGGCTGGTTGACGGACTTTTTACGAGTCCGTCAATTTTAAGATCAGAGAATTAAATCTCCCCTGCCCCATCTTTGCCAAAGAGGGAAAATTAAGTCCCCCTTTTGAAAGGGGGATTTAGGGGGATTTCAAGTATAATGGGCATAAATATATTATTAAACGCAATGTGGTAATATTATTTTCCGGCATCCAGTTCACCCACAAGCCTGCACATAATCTGAGAGATCTGGTCATCCTTGACAAGACTGGTGTTAAAAACCATGTGATAATGCTTCGGGTCATCCGGATCTCCTGTGCCGAATCCTTCCACAAAGGCCAGGCGCTTTTTTTCCTCTTTATATGCCACGGTTTCAGCCTTTTCCCTGTTGTAGCCATACCCTTTCATCAAATATGCCACCCGGTCTTCATCTTTGGCCACTAAATAAAACTTCAGGGTCCGGGGATGCTCCTTTAAGATCATCTGCCCGCCCCGGCCGATGATCACCGCATTGTCCCGGGCCGCAATTTCCATCATGGTCCGTTTTAAGAAAATGCGGTACTTTTCCTCGCCAAACTCGGACTTGACGCCCGGCACATGCTTGACCACCGGCAGATTGGCAGCAAGTTCCGTAAAGAGAGAATGCCAGAAATCGCCGGCGATTCTCTCGATTTCCCGAACGTTTTTTACCGGCACTTTGGCATCCTTGGCGACCTGATTGATCAGCGTCTGGTCAATCAGGCGATATCCCAGACAATCCGCCACAAGCCGACCCACCCGGACACCGCCGGCGCCATATTGCCGTGATATGGTTATGATAGCCATAATTCACCAATTTTTTATGGAAGCCTTCCGGCCATAACGATACCCGCCACCAGGGCAAAAATAGCAAAACTTTCGACAATGCCGGCGGCTGCAAAGCATTTGCCGAAAATTTCCGGTTTCTTGGTGGACGCCAGAATGGCTGTGGCCGCAACCTTTCCTTGGAACACCGCAGACAGACAGATGGCCAGTCCGCACAAAAATCCGATAAACAGATCCCCCATGCCGGCTGTGTTGACTTTATCCAGCAGCACAAACATGAGAATCAAACCGTAAATGGTCTGGCTGGAAGGGGCCGCTGAAATACCTATAAACTTGCCGTGTCCTTCATCCACTTTGGCCATAGCGCCATGGGAAACTTCGCCGGCCGTTCGAACACCTATGGCTGAACCAATGGCCGGAAGGGCAACCGCAAATGCAGCCCCAACATAACCACTGATTGAACTCACATCCATCATAACCTGTTCCTCCTTTTTTTATTTTTATAAATTTGAATTTGCAGCAATTTTACGAAAAGGTTTGAAAGCAAGTCCGTCGCCTTCAAAACACCATCGGTACCACTCCAGAAAATTCAAGCGAAGTCCGTGAATAATCCCGCCCATCATGCCCAGAACTATGTTAATAGTATGGCCTGTCACCAGAACCAGGGCTGCGGGTAAAAACCCAATATACGGAACGCTCTGATATACCATATTCCCCAGCAGATTAAATGTCTGACACATATACATGGTAGCCAATCCCAGGGCAAAAAGCCGTAAATAAGAAAGCACATCTGAAAACAACTGAACGATGCCAAGGCTCGCATTAATCCCCACCAGAATCCGTATAATGGGGTTTCGATGGTTGGATGAAAACAGGATAACAGTCCCAACGCCGGCGATCAAAACCCATTTGGCGACAGGATTTACAGAGCCGGCCTGCATATTGGAATAAACCGCTGCAAATCCCGACCAGATAATGACGATCCACCCTAATGCCGATAAATCCCTGTTACGCACGAATTTGATCATCAAGGCCATGGAAATATGAACCATCCCCATGATGATAGACACCAGCATGACATGGTTCTGGCCTTTCATGGAACTGAAATCAAGGAGCATCAATTTATTTAACGGATTATCCGGCGAAATCTTGATGCCGAAATAGGACGCAGAGATCAGGCCAAAAAACGTCACGGCCAAGGCCAATTGATAATTTAGCCTGCGCAGCCGGATCCAGATGGGCGCTTTGCTCTTAATTCTCCAGTGCAACAATCCTGTAAACGCCAGAAGGGTCAATCCATACCCGGCATCCCCGATGATCATGCCGTAGAAAACTACAAATGAATAAAGCACCCATGCGCTGGGATCAAAATCAGAATAATTGGGATGGGAATAAATCCCAACCAGATCTTCTCCCGAATCAAACGGCGAACGGTTTTGCATCAGCACCGGCACCCGGTCGCCGGGGGCCGGATCCGAGCACACATGCGCGTATGTAAACCCATCCCCGATCTGCCTGATAATTTCCGCTTCCTCCACCATAGTCCAGCAGGTCACTAAAAACAGGCGGTCGTCCAGCTCATATTCAAGGTTTAAAAGCGCCTTTTTAAACTCCATTTCATCAGTGAGTTGAAGCTCCGCCCGGCCCAATGCCATGACATGGGCGGACAACGCCTTGTATTCATCGCTGATGGCTTTTAATTGACTCGCGCGCGTCTTTATTTCATTGTCGATGGCGGATATGCTTTTTGCCGGGAGTTTTTCTTCAATAACGGGCAGCTGCAGCGGCATTTCGGAAAATGTCACAAAAGCCACCTCGCCCTCGGTTTCCCGGGTGATAAAATAAGGTGTATCCTGCAGAGCTAAATTTGAAAAAATCCGACGCGGAATTCTGTAAAACCTTACATCAAGCCCTTTAGCACGCAACAGATTGATGCCTTCGGGTTCAAAGTACCCCCAAGGCTCGAGGGTCGCCCGCTCCTTTTTCAAAGCGGATATTTCAGCCGCAAGCCTGGCCTCTGTCTGGGCCAGTTCCTCCCGGGCACGGCAAACGGCAAGATAATTCATTTCTCCTGAAGCTGACGCGACTGGCTCTTTGGCCGCTGTCCGGGCCAGAAATTTTCTGGCTTCCGTGACTTTCTGGAGTTCCTGGATGACTTCTGTCGGCACAGATGCCCCGGCCGGCAGGTCGATATGCATCACGCCGATTTCCTGGAGCCGGTCCACAAAAGCCTCTTTTTCTCCGGCAAGTCCCAGGAAGATAAATTTTTTCATCTTAGCTATCAATGGATTAATACCCTTTTTTTTATAAATTGTCCATTTCGGAATTGAAGATTTTGGTTCAGGCCAAGGCCGCAGTAATTTTGAAACCGGAGGCGTAGCAAGACTACGTCGAGGATTTCAAAATTACGAGAACGCAGGCCTGGGCCAAAAGATGCTATTTCGAAATGGACAATCATGCGGCCTCTTTTTGCAGCTTCCCTTTTGCCAGCTTCGCTCTTCCCACGGCTGCGGTTTCTTCATCACCCAGAAAGATTTTTATTTTTCTGATATTTTCCTTGAGCTCCGGAATCAATTTTTTCTCAAACAAATTCACCCGCTGGGTGGTGATCCGCAACTCCTCCCGAAGCAGCGATTCTTTTTTAAACAGCACTTTGAGCTCTTCCCGTGCAGCCACCAGACGGCCCAGGTAAACAAGCGCATTGTCGAGCCAGGCCGGCGTGGCAAACAGGGAATACTCCTTGTGGATAAAGGATACTTTTTCAAACTCCGGCACTTCCACGCCCGCAATATTGTCCTTTTTTATGGCAACCTCTTTGATCTGAAGGAATTCCTCCACATCCACCGCTGGGTCAGACAGCAGCGCGGCCCAGTCAGAAACTCCGGCGACGATGTCGGCGATTTCCCGGCGCTTGCTCTCAATCACCGGTTCCATCTGACGCAGCACCAGTTCCAGCTGCATTTTTTTCAGCATCAGGATGGGAAGA
>JALOPH010000257.1 GCA_025453995.1 Desulfobacterales bacterium | reverse complement strand
CCTTGGCAATATTCAAGCGCCCGACAATGGCATTGATGCTCGCCCCGTCGAATCCTTTAGAGGCGAATTCCTCAATAATCACCCGGGTGATTCTATCCCGTTTCTGGTGAGATAGATTTTGAAATGTTTTGCTGGGTTCCGGCATCATATTGAAATCCGATGTTTCTTTCTTAAATCCTCTAAACGTTGAACCATCTCGTAATAAGCCAAATATCTATTTAAGAATTCAATTATCATCATTATTCACGGACTTCCATATAAAAATAAGCTTGAACTATCCCTGAGGTGTTGATATTTTTGAAATATACGATTCATCGATAAGATTCCGACCATCCTACAGAAACAAGGAAAGGGCACCATATTGACAAAAAAAGCATTAATCACAGGGATTACCGGACAGGACGGCGCGTATCTCGCAGAATTTCTATTAAATAAAGGATACAGTGAAGTTCACGGCATCAAGCGTCGATCCTCTATTTTCAACACCCAGCGGGTGGATCACCTTTACCAGGACCCCCATGAACAGAATCGCCGATTTGTGCTTCATTACGGCGACCTGACCGATGCGACCAACCTGGTAAGAATTGTTCAGGAAGTCCAGCCGGATGAAATATACAATCTGGCTGCCCAGAGCCATGTTCATGTATCGTTTGAAACTCCGGAATACACGGCCAATGCCGACGCCCTGGGTACGCTAAGACTGCTTGAAGCCATAAGGATTCTGGGAATGGAAAAGAGAGTCCGTTTTTATCAGGCCTCCTCATCTGAGCTTTACGGCAAAGTCCAGGAAATCCCCCAAACAGAAAAAACGCCGTTTTACCCCCGCTCGCCGTATGCCTGCGCCAAGCTCTATTCCTTCTGGTGCACTGTGAATTACCGGGAAGCTTACGGCATGTTTACATGTAATGGCATCCTTTTCAACCATGAATCCCCGCTCCGGGGGGAAACATTTGTAACCCGCAAAATCACCCGGGCCGTGGCGCGGATCGGGCTCGGGCTTGAAAATCACCTCTATCTGGGAAACCTTAATGCCCTTCGCGACTGGGGGCATGCCAAGGATTATGTGCGCGCCCAATGGCTGATTCTTCAGCACGATAAGCCGGATGATTATGTCATTGCCACCGGCAAGCAGCATACTGTAAGGGAATTCTGTGAAAAATCTTTTGAGTGCATCGGCGTGAAACTTTATTGGAAAGGGGAAGGAGTTGAAGAAAAAGGATATATTGACGGAATTTCAGAATCCCCGATCCTTATCGACCTGCCGGTAAAAAACCGATTGGACAAACTGTCAAAAGGCCAGGCTGTTGTCTCTGTTGATCCGAGATATTTCAGACCTACAGAAGTGGACACCCTGCTTGGCGATCCTTCCAAGGCCGAAAATGTCCTCGGATGGAAACCTCAAATATCGATTGACGAAATGATTCGTGAAATGGTTGCCGGGGATCTTTCAGAAGCCGCCAGGGAATCTATTTGTCGTCGAAATGGATTTCCCGTTCCGGCAAGCTGTGAAGCGTTAATGTAATTTACAATCAATCCTATATATAATTCATGATAGATAAGAACTCCTTAATATATATTGCGGGACACACCGGACTGGCCGGATCGGCTCTGGTCCGGAGACTCAACAGTATGGGCTGCCATAACCTGATTACGAAAAACCATTTGGATCTTGATCTAAGGTCTCAATCCGATGTCAACGCGTTCTTTAACAGGGAAAAACCGGAGTACGTCATCCTGGCAGCGGCGAAAGTTGGCGGTATCTGGGCCAACAACGCCTATCCAGCTGAATTTATCTATGACAACCTCGCCATTGAAATCAATATTATCCATGCTTCATGGATGACCGGCGTGAAGCGTCTTATTTTTTTAGGATCTTCGTGTATTTATCCCCGCGAATGCCCCCAGCCCATGAAAGAGGAGTATTTATTGACCGGCCCTTTGGAATCAACCAATGAGCCCTATGCCATTGCCAAAATCGCCGGCATCAAAATGTGTCAGTCCTTTAACCGCCAATACGGCACCCGTTTTTTGGCAGTCATGCCGACCAACCTTTATGGCCCCAATGATAATTTTAACCTTGAAACCAGCCATGTGCTGCCGGCGCTGATACGCAAATTCCACGAAGCCAAACTCAATGGAAATAAAACAGTGACTGTATGGGGAAGCGGAACGCCCAAACGTGAATTTCTTCATGTGGATGATTTCGCAGATGCCTGTGTATTCATTATGGACATGGAAGACCGGGTTTACGATGCATTGCTTGTTAACGGAAAAACTCCGCTGATCAACATTGGTTGCGGTCATGATTTAACCATTACGGATTTGTCGATGCTTATTAAAGAAATCATCGGATTTAACGGCGACATAGTGTTTGATTCAGGCAAGCCGGACGGCCCCCCCCGGAAACTGATGGATGTTTCCCGACTGAACCGGCTGGGATGGAAAAGTTCAGTTTCATTAAGCGATGGTATCCGAAACACTTACCAATGGTGTCTCAAAAGCCGCGTATTCGACCCCGGCTTATAAAGACGCTGCTTTCTGCATAGAGAATGGACTTTTAAATGATCCAGGATCATCCGGAGATAATGCACCCGCAGGAGCCGGCGGTTTTTTATATCCCTTTGTATCAATTTGTCGCCCGGATTCTGCTCGGGGCCATTACAGTAGTTTATTTTTATTTTCTTCCGATTCCCCTCCTGGTGTTTGACATCCATTTCGTCATTATTTATTTCTTTTTTTACTTTTCCATTCATATTGTCTGGTGGAGGCATTTTCGTCAAAAAGGGATCGGTGCTTATGAAATTCGCTTAGCCAACTGGGTTGATCTGGCCAGCGGCGGCATTTCCGTGATGATGGACCCGTATAGTATTCCACCCACGCTGATGTTAATTTTGATTATTGTTTTGGGCAACGGCATCCAGCATGGCTTAAAAAATTTCATCGTCACCTCAAAAAACGCGGTGATCACCTGTTCTATCTCTATTCCCCTCCATTTTTATCTATCCGGCCAGTGGCCTCCCTATGGATTGTATTTTTGCATCGTCTTTATTTTTATCTGCGTCCATTACGCCTATTATCTTCAACAGCGGATTGAGAATTTAAAAACCCAGGCGGAAAACCTATCACAACTTGATGAGCTTACAGGTGTGATGAACCGGCGCGCTTTTATCAAATCCGCCGAATATCTATTATCATTACGCGCCCGGAATCAAATCCCGCTGGTTTTTGTTTTTGCCGATCTTGATGGATTTAAAAATGTCAATGACAAGCATGGTCACGCCGCCGGTGATTTGGTGCTTAAAACCCTTTCCATGATGGCGATACAGAATCTTCGAAAAACAGATATTGTCGCCCGGTATGGCGGCGATGAATTCGTCTTTATTCTGACAAACAGTGACCTTGAAAATGCAATGATGGTCATGGATAGACTGGAAGCCCAGTTTATAAACTGGGCGGGCATCCATAATATCGGGGTAGGGTTGAGTTTCGGCATCAAAGATCTTACGGAATCGGAAAAAAAACTCGATGAAATCATGCACGCAGCAGATGAAAGGCTCTACCAGGCAAAACGAAAGAAACGGTTGCAACAGACATAAAAAAAACCGGCTCCTGATTTGGAGCCGGTTCACCTGGATCATATTGCGATTCCGATGGCCACAGTTATAGTTTTTGCCATTATAGCCGTTGAACTTTGAACCGCTTAATTATCAAAAGTATCTGACAACCCTGATTTCTATTCCTTTTCGACTTTGGCCAGATCGATAATTTTCTGGGCAAGCTGGGCAGGCACTTCATCATAATGGGAGAATTTCATAGAAAAAACGCCGCGCCCACCTGTCATGGAGCGGAGATCCGGGGCATATGTCAATATTTCAGACAGCGGCACATTTGCCCTGACCACCTGATTTTTACCCTTTGTGTCCATCCCCAGAACTCTGCCGCGACGGCCGTTCAAATCACCCATGATGTCTCCCATAAATTCATCCGGACAGATGACCTCAACTTCCATGATCGGCTCTAAAAGGACTGGCGAAGCCTGTTCCATGGCTTTTTTATATGCCAGTGATCCGGCGATTTTGAAAGCCATTTCAGAAGAATCCACCGCGTGATAAGACCCGTCGTCTAAAATCGCCCTGAAATCGATGCAGGGGAATCCTGCCAGCACGCCTTTTGCGCATGCCTCAATGATCCCTTTTTCAACAGCGGGGATATAGGTTCTCGGAATGGATCCACCAACGATTTTATCGACGAACTCAAACCCTGAACCTCGCGGCAGGGGCTCAAACTGTACCCAGCAGTCGCCGAATTGGCCATGCCCTCCGGATTGTTTTTTGTGACGTCCCTGTACGCGGATTTTTTTCTTTATGGTTTCTTTGTAGGGGACTTTTGGAATAGTCAGATTCACTTCGACGTTGAATTTTCGTTTAAGTTTTTCAATGGTGGCCTCGATGTGAATCTGCCCCAGCCCGGTGATGATGGTTTCCCGCGTTTCATCATTCCGGGCAACCCTTATGGCCGGGTCTTCTTCGATAAGTTTTGAAAGAGACGAAAAAATCTTATCCTCATCGCCCTGGGTTTTGGGCACAATGGCATATGATAC
>JALOPH010000256.1 GCA_025453995.1 Desulfobacterales bacterium | reverse complement strand
TGAAAATAAAGAAAAAACAAAACAAACCTTCAATAAAATTTATGTGGGCGACTCTTCCATCGCAAGGCATTTTACCTGGCAAAAAAAAGGCTGCATCCTTGGGCATTTGTCGATGCTGCGGTTTTATGAGAACACATGGCTAATTCATCATCTGGCGTCAATGATATCCGATCAGCATCGAAAAATCGGGCTTGAAATGCTCAGACAAATTGGCTCGTACGTGTATGATTCACACCGGCTTTTCTCAAGTCATATGTCATATTTAATGTGTTATTTCAGGCCCGATAACAGATTCCCGAATCACTTTTTCGGCGGCGTCGCTTGCAACATAGCCAATTCAAAGGCTTGTTCCCTCGACAGTTTTACCTATACTCATTATCGGTGCCATAACAATAATCATTCCTGCCTGAATGGTTCATGGAAGCTCACGAAAACAACATATAACGATCTGATTGAACTTGAAAGTTTCTATGAACAAACGGCTGAAGGGTTAATGATTCACGCCTTGGATCTGTCGCCTGAACCAGAGATGACGGAACGCAATGAACTGGCAAACGATTATAGAAAAATGAACCTGAAAAGAAAACGGTTGCTCTTTTCTCTCCATCACAATGAATCCTTAAAAGTTGTCCTCCAGCTAAATATATCTGATGTTTCATTGAATCTTTCAGACCTAACCAACTGTATGACGTTGTTTGTGATCGATGCGGAAAACCTTACTGCAGAGATCATATCTTCAGCTGTTAATGAATTGTCCCATGAATATGATTTAAAAAGAATCCCGTTACTCCTGTATCCTCATACAATTGCTGAGTCATTATCGATTCGCTACGAAAAAATATATAATTTATGGATCTTAGACACACAAGCTACAGACGACTATTTTAAGCATCTTGAAAATCTGTTTTAAAGAGGAATAAACGCGACATGCTTGCTCGCAGTTACTTAATGGAAAACGAACAAGAATCATTACGATTGGAGTTAAAATCGGATCGCGAGACAATACGGCAGCAGGCTTTATGGGCAGGGATAAAACCTGGTATGAGGGTTGCTGATATCGGTTGTGGTTCCGGTAAGTCAACTTATGTGCTCAACCAAATGGTTCAACCAGGAGGAGAATCGGTAGGAATTGACTTTTCTATTAAAAGAATTGCTTACAGCACAGATCATTATTCTGCAAAAAACATCAAGTTCGTCTGCAGGAATTTTTTGGAACCATTGCATGACTTAGGCATGTTTGATTTTATCTGGGTCCGTTTTGTATTGGAATATTTTAAGTCTTCGGGTTTTGAAATTGTAAAAAAACTATCTGAATATCTTAAACCCGGAGGCATTATGTGCCTTATTGATCTTGATCATAATTGCATGAACCATTTCGATGCGCCAGAACCCCTCCAAAAAACTCTTCATGGAGTAATGGGTCAATTAGAATCATCAAAAGATTTTGATCCTTATGCAGGAAGAAAATTGTATTCTTTTCTCCATGATTTAAATTACGAGGAGATTGATGCGAAAATTACAGCCCACCATCTTATTTTCGGAAAATTGAATAAGACGGATGAATTCAATTGGATCACCAAGCTAAAAGTGGCTGTAAAAAATTCAGGATATGATTTCAACGAGTATGAACAAGGATTTGAAGGATTTTTTGAAGAATTTACCAAATTCTTTTCTAATCCCCGCAGATTCACATATACACCGTTGATCTCTTGCCGTGGTCGAAGACCAATATGAGATCAAACCGCCTTTCGGTTGTCCCTTATATCAAAATATGTTTTCTGATAAAATCTGATAAGCATCCACTATATTTTTATCAAAAACTACTTCATATTCATAAGGTGTCAGTCAGTCTGTCCTTTTTTTCAGCTTGGAATCCGGGATAACGATTTTTCAATAATCCTCCAAAACGCTGCCACTCGTACGACTTCAGAAAATTCATTATTCATCCCCAGTTTTTACATATACAGATAGAATATACGGCGAGCATTTCCGGATGAACTTTAGTCAAAAAGGGTCCTGATGAAGTTACCAAAAAACATGACATTACTCCCGTACCATTGCCACGCTTTTTTCAGGAACCCAGCAAGTGCGGGAATCCGGCAATTCGATATAATCCCAATTTCCTCTTTTTTCAATAAGATAAAACTCCGTGCCCGCATGGAGCGGTTCAGTAAAGCTGGGAGCGTAATTTTCACTGTTGCCTTTTCGGGCAACGACTTCTGAGTCGAGGATGACACCGGGAACCTCACGATGCAATGAAACTGCTTCGGCAATCAGGGATACGCCGATCATTATGGACAGGACGATCACTGAAAAAAGTCCCCACCCCAAAACATAATGTTTGAAAAATAGGCGGGTTCCGGAAAAAATCCAGATGAGGGTGAAAAAAATTGAAAATAAATTAATTTTTATGTTTTTAGAAAGGTCATAATGCCAGAAAAAAAGTGTTTTAAAAACTTTTGTTTCCTGTTTTTCTTCGATTTTATCTTTACGGAAATTGCGCGCATATGAAAGGTTCTGACGCAAGTTTGGATCATCCGGCATATATTCCTGAGCCCGCCGGTAATTTAATATGGTGCGACCGATATCTTTTATACGGAAATAGACATTGCCGATATTGTAATACAGTTTTCCATTTCGAATGCCGCCCTTTGTAACAATGCTTTCATACCGCATGGCTGACTGCCGGTATAAAGATTCGGCCATTGGTGGATTTGACGCTGCATTTTGCTCCGCCTGGCGGAATAAATCCTTGGCCTGATGAAACAGATCTAAAACTTCAGTTCGAGTAAGGTCAGCGGCCATGGCCAAATTTTCCAGAACACATAGGGACATGATGACTGTGAAAATAAAGAGTCTCAGCTTAACACATATATCTTTAGTATATGTATCAATTCTGTGGATCATTTGCAGATTTTCTCCATTTTATTTGCGACACGGATCAGCTTTTGAATCATCTGATCTGTGCTTTCTCCATTTATTGAATTGCCGTAACGGGCTGCTTCACATTCGGAAAAAAGATTTTTGAGCTCATTGAGTGTTTCAGTGTCCGCTCCTTTTTCTAAAAGAAAACCGTTCACATCGATAAATGTCAGCGCGCCGGACGGAATTCGCAACATATCGCCAAGATAAGTTTTTAATGCTTCAAGGATCAGCACATTTGCGTATTGCGGCGTTTCAGCTTGTTTTGCAGACTTTAATGATTTTGACAATCTGGAAGCGGCTTTTTTTGACCGGGTCGCAAGCGGATCTGAAGTTTTTCGCCTGTAAAAAAAATAGCCGCTTAATATCAATAAATAACAAAATGGCGGTACAGCGATTATCATCATGCCGCGAGGGGAAACAAGCCATGCCAACGGGTCATGAATTTGCTGATCCAGAACGGTCTCATCTTCATAATTATGAGCAATGCCGCCAGACCAGGTTTCCACATCACTTCCCTGGGAGGCAGGCCGGGTATTTCCCTCTGCATCCATTGCAGTAATAATTCGCGTCGGGCTCACGGTGAGGGGAATGGCTTGTGTTTCAACAATTTTATAAGATTGGCTCCGTGTATCAAAATACGATAATTGAACAGGCGGTATCTGCGTTATGCCCGCACGCATGGGTCGGATGGTCTGTGTAAAGACCTTTTTATTGCCGGATATTTCCCCGGTGGCTCGTTCAGGCGGGATTTTGAAATCATTTGCAAAATCCGACTGGCCGGAAAGTGGGGGCAATTCCACGGGGTCTAAATATTCAGGGCCGCTGATGCCGACGGTTAAGGTAATGGGATCTCCCACGTTGACAGATGTCGGATCTGCTTTTGCCTCAATCTGGTATTCCCCCACAAGTCCTGAAAAATCAGATGGCCGTCCATTTACAGGAAGGTCCCGGATTATTAATTTCAGGGCATTCGAAGGAACAACCCTTTGCTTATATACTCCCTGCTTTCCGAATCCGAAGTTGTCATTGTTGAAAAATTTTGAAAACAACTCATCCCCAAACGGACTTTGTTGTCGTCGATACCCGACCAGCGCCTGAAATGACACGGTTCCGGGTTCAATTGCATATTCTCCCGATTTCTTGGGTATTAGAACTTTTTGAAACGTCAGTGTGGTAAATACCTGCCCGTTAAGTGCCCCCTGACCGGCTTCTGCAACCACTTCATCACCGCCCAGCGGCACACGGTAATATTTTTTTCCTGAATTGGTATTCACCTGTGGATCCACTAAATAAAACCAGTCCATATCCTTCATAAACGGAAGAGAAAAAGCGGGGCTCTGCACATCGCTGGCCATATACCAGGTAACGGTCACACTCACTGGCTCTCCCACGTAGCAGGATGATTTGGACAAGTCGATTTTGAGTTTGAAATCATCGGTCTCAACCGCTTTCATGGCTTTGATGGATACAGGCCGGGTAGATGCTTTTTCACTGCCTGCCCTCACCGTGTGATCTGTCCGTTGATGATCTGAATGGAACTGCTGGAATTCTGGCTGCCGCCCTGAAATGATATGTCAAAGCCATCTAAATCAGACATATCGGGTTGTTGCGGGGAATCACTTCCTGAAATCTGTATTTGTATCGTGAACGGTTGGCCGACAAAAACTTCAGAATCCGATATCGCCAGTTGAGCTGAAAAGGGTTGGGCGAAACCAAACGAAATTTTTAGGCATAATACCGTAAAGGCAATATACCCCAATATTATTCTCAGACGTTTATCCATTATTACCAGTCCTTATCAACGTCCCGATAGCCGGCGGCTGATTCCGGATATCGATTTTTCTGATTTTCTTTTTCCTCATCTAAAATGCTCTGGGCATCATCTTTTGTGTTGCCGATCCATTTTTCAGCATTCTGTTTTTGTTCGGTCTTTTGGTTTAGTTGAGAATCCTGATCAGGTTGCGCTTGATTTTCTTGGGCGCCGGACGGTTGCTCCTGATTTTGATTCAGTCCGGATGGGTTGTCCGAAGTTTCCATTTGGCTTTGCTGTTCTTCCGGCTTATGTTGGCCGCTTCCTTGGCCGTTATTTTTTCTCAAAGATTCTAAAGCGTTTTTCATTTCTTCGATTGCGCTTTGCTGATGAGGTGTCGCATTTGCCAAGTCCCCGGAAGACATGTTTTGTGTTGCCGCCGACTGTTGCAACTGAGATTGACCCAAGTGTTCTTTGGCTTTTGATAAATCATCCGGTTTATTGGGATCGGCCGAGGCTAATTTTTCAGCGACTTTTTTTGTCTCTTCCTGAAGCCGGTCCTGGTCGCCAGCCATCTGGGCGATATTTTCGGTCAACTGGCTGGAATTGGCTTTTTCCTGCTTTTCCTGGCTGTAATATTGATTCCGGTCAATCAGTTCCTGCTGCTTTTTCATGAGTTCTTTTATATCATCTGCTGCCTGCTGCTGTTGCTTGTTTTGTTCCTGCTGCTTGGACATGTCGTCCATCATTGATTTCATGATCAGACGAACCATTTCTATGTTTTCAGAAGAATCTTTCAATAAAAGAGGGTCCTGTGGATTTTTTGGACTGTTCATTAGATCAAGTATCTGTTGATAGTAACCGATACTCCGGGTGTAAGCATCCATGGATTTCTTTTGATCGCTCTCCTGCTGGCGCTGGCCTTCTTGAAAAGCCGTATTCCCCAGGTTAAACAAAGATCTTGCCTCCAATGCGGGTTCTTTGGCGTTTAAAGCCGCCTTTTCCCAGGCTTCTTTGGCTTTTTCATATTCGCCTTTTCGATAATATGCCGCCCCTTTATTATAATAAATCTG
>JALOPH010000078.1 GCA_025453995.1 Desulfobacterales bacterium | reverse complement strand
ATCCGGATTCACGCCTGCAAACTCCTACCGTATTATTTTGTCCGGTTATGCGGTCAGCGGGATGTTATTACTCCTGCTTTACACCTGTTTGTCATCATCGGCTGAAATCGACCGCCCGCCGACTGTCGAATGCAAAATGGGGCTTCACCGGTCGAGAAACATTGTGATCCGTCTGAGCGTATTGTTTGCCTTAGACGCATTCGCCGGAGGCTTTATCATCCAGAGCATGATGGTCTATTGGTTTCATATCCGGTTCGGAGCGGATACAGGCGTGCTGGGGAGTATTTTTTTCGGCGCGAACACCCTGGCCGGGGTTTCAGCATTGCTGGCCGCCCGGATTGCAAAATCCATCGGACTTATCAACACCATGGTCTTTACGCACATACCTTCCAACATCCTTTTGTGTCTTGTGCCCCTGATGCCGACACTGGAATCCGCCATCGCCGTGCTGCTGCTTCGTTTTACCATTTCTCAAATGGACGTGCCCACCCGCCAATCCTACACCATGGCGGTGGTGGACGCTGATGAACGGACGGCTGCATCCGGAATCACAAACGTTGCCCGCTCTATTGGTGCATCATTATCCCCTGCCTTATGCGGTGTCTTTTTGGGCCACCCGTTACTGCTCAGTGCCCCCTTTTTTATGGCAGGAGGCTTGAAGATCATTTATGATTTTTTACTTTTACTTATGTTTAAAAATATTAAACCACCAGAAGAAAAAGGTGAATTTTGACATATAAATAGGTTTTGTTGATACATCATATAAAATATTCACAAACAAAAAGGCAGTGGCTCTGAATTGAGTCTCTGCCTTTTTTGTGTCCAGCTTGCGAAATATATTCCTCACCCATAATTGTGTGCTTATTATTGCGCATTGCAATAGCTATTCCTGCCAACTCTCCCTGAAAATGATGATACCATATGTTGTGGCTTGACCAAATCGAATAATGTCCCACATATCCTGATGGTATCTCCGCATTTTTACCAGAGTCAAAACCGTATAGGTCTGCATAATCGGTATCACGACATTCTGGAAGTCATTTTTTGTCGACCGTAAGGTTTTTGATCCCCCCTGCTATGTAAGCCATGGTTTCCTGGCCTATGGACATAATGTCTTCCGGCTTTTTGTTCCAAAGCCTGTAATAATGCCCCAGCCAAACAAAAATAGCCGTGGTGCAAACCGCCATGACTTCCGGCGAAATGTCTGAAGCATAGGCCATGCCCAGGTCTTTTTTGGCTTGAACAAGGGCATGTTTGACATCAGCCGTCATTTTAATCATGAAATTTCTTCGGGCAGTTAAAAATTGTGAGCTGAGGCCTATGGCTTCATCATAGAGCAAAAGCACTTTTTCCGGGTGCTTGACGCATATCTTTTCAAAAAATGCAAGACCGGCTTTTTCAATGCCGCCCAGTGTAGAGCCAACCTCTCCGAAAGCCTCAGCAGCGATTTTTCGGACATACAGGCCGATGTCATCGAGCACCTGGACAAGGAGTTCTTCTTTGTTTTTAAAGTAAGCATATACCGCTCCCACAGATACTTCGGCAATGTCGGCAATATCTTCAATTCGAGTTTTCCGGTATCCATTCTGGGCAAAAAGCAATTCTGCGGCTCGCAATATGGCTTCCCGGCGCAGCATCTTTTCACGCTGCCGACGCCGGGAGGACCCGGATAGATTCCTTTTGGGTAGAGATTTGCTCATGACACTTTCTTAATAGCCAGCCATTTTGAAAATAACTTCGCTCATCACTTCGCTGGCACCGCCGCCGATGGAAAGCAACCGGGTATCACGGTATGCCCGGGAAATCCACATCTCATTCATGAACCCCATGCCGCCATGCATTTGCAGGCAACCGTCCGCAACCTTGCTCAATAGATTCCCGGCGAGCAATTTACCCATGGAGATTTCCCTGGTTGCGTCCTGTCGGTTTTCTTTCATGCGGACAATATGGTAAGTTAAATATTTTAACGCTTCAATCTCGGCCAGCCACTCGGAAATCCGATGACGAAGAACCTGTTTGGTGATCAGGGGTTTTCCGAAAACCACCCGACCTTTTATATACGCTGCAGTCTTGTCGATGAACTTTTTGGCAGACACATAGGCCATTGGCAATACCACAAACCGCTCATGCTGGAACTGCATCATTTGCTGAATGAATCCCTTTCCTTCCATGCCGATAAGATTTTCTGCAGGTATTTTCATATTGTCGAAAAAAAGTTCCGCCGTGTCCGAGGACCGCATACCCATTTTATCGAGCTTTTTGCTGACGACAAAACCGGGCAGGTTCGTGGGCACCACAAACAGGGAAAATGAATGATAACCCGGCTCATCGCTGGTGCGCGCCAGCAGAGTGAGAAAATCCGCCTGGGTGCCGTTGGTGATATAGGTTTTTGATCCATTTAAAATATAGTGATCCCCCTGCCGACTTGCAGTGGTAGCGATAGCGGCAACATCAGATCCGGCGCCGGGTTCGGTAACCGCGATGGCTGATACCAAATCACCGCTTATGGCGGGTTTGAGGTATTTTTCTTTGAGATATTCGCTGCCGAATTCATCAATCGCAGGGGTGGCCATGTTTGTTTGAACCGTAATGGCCATTGGAACTCCGCCGCAATCAATTTGGGACAATTCTTCGATAAATGCAGTTTCGGCCCAGAAATCCATGCCCTGGCCGCCGTATTTGGGATCATAACGGATACCCAAAAAACCGAGTTTTCCCATCTTCTTGAACAAATCATGAAGCGGAATAATCCCATTTTCTTCCCATTGATCGACATAGGGATTGATCTCTTTTTTGACAAAATCACGGACTGCTCCGCGAACCATTTCAGCTTCCTTGTTAAAATATAAATTTTTTGCCATGCCGCCTCCATTTGAAATTTGAAAATTCAATTTGGGAACAATATTTTTTTATGTTTAAATGTCACTTGTTGATACCCATGATGATTCTGGCTTCCCCCGGCGATGCGACTTCCCTTCCTGTTTCACGGACGATTTTCACCAGCGCGTCGACCAGTTGCCCGTTATCCATTGCTTTATCGCCGTTTGGAAGGTAAAAGGTGTCCTCAAGTCCGGTTCGCACATTGCCGCCGAGTTCAATGCATTTTCTGTGGAGATTCCAGATTTTTTCACGCCCCGGCCCTGTGGCAATGACCTGCCAGTGAGAATTTGGCGGCAATTCATCTTTTAAGATCGCTAATAATGAGGGATTGGCCGGCATTCCTGAATCAACCCCCATGACAAAAGAAAGATGAGCGTCACCTTGAAACATTCCGTTTGCCTGGTACATCGCCACACTTCGCACAATGCCGGTGTCAAAACATTCGAATTCCGGGATGATATTGTTGGCCGACATCACATCCAGAAAGCGTTTTACTTTTTCTACCGGATTGTCAAAAAGGATCGGCGGCCATGCCCAGACACCATCTTGACGGATCTTCAGATAGTTGAGGGAACCTGCGTTACAGGCGGCCATTTCGGGTTTAAATGCCTCAAGACATGCTGCTGGCCCGGAGATATCATTACCAACAAGGCCGGTGCTCATGTTGATGATCATCCCAGGGACTTGACTTCGGATCGCTCCAAGAATATCGCCCACCTCCTTAAGATCCCATGTCGGCCATGCGCCGAGTCCCGGTTGCTGGGACCTGAAATGGGTATGCACAATGGTCGCGCCGGCGTCAAACGCCTGCTGGGTGGCCATTGCCATTTCCCGGGGTGTCACCGGCACGTTAAACTTTTTCGGATCAGTCAACAAGCCAGTGATGGCGCAAGTAACGACCACTTTTTTATCTGAATTCATTTCAGTCCTCCTGCAAGATTCATTTCCCCTTAAAGACCGGGGTTCGTTTTTCTATAAAAGCAGTGATGCCTTCAACAGCGTCCTGTGTTGATACGACTTCTCCCAGCTTTTCAGCCAGCAAATCAAGCGCCTGTTCAAAAGTCATGTCGGCCGAAGCATAAAAGGCTTCTTTTCCGATCTTCATGCCGATGGGACTTTTTGTCACAAGCGCGCTTAACACTTTTTCAACTTCTATATCCAAATCTTCAGGTTCAACAACACGGGTGACCATCCCCATTTCAAGGGCCTGCCGGGCGGATAATTTTTCCCCCAGCAGAACCATTTCCATGGCTTTTTTTCGAAGAACATTTCTGAATATCAAGGCGCCGATCATCATTGGAAACAATCCCACATTCACTTCCGGCGTTCCGAACGTTGCTTTTGAACTTGCAATCACAATGTCACAGGCCAACATGAAGCCTGTTCCACCCGCAATGCAAGCGCCATTGACCCGGGCCACCGTGGGTTTGGGAAATCCGGACAGCCTTTTTAAAAGCCTTGCGTAATTTTTAAACGCCGCCATGGCCACGGATGGATCTGATCCCATGCCGCCTCCCAGATCCGCGCCGGAGCAGAATGCCCTCTCCCCTGCCCCGGTGATACAAATCGCGCGAACATCCGCATCCGTTTGCGCATGGTCCAGGTAAGCGTGGAAAAGCTTAAGGGCAGCAATACTGATGGCGTTTCTATGCGGTTCCCGGTTAATTGTAAAATAGGCGACATTATCTTTGACCTGATAAACCAGATGGCTGTCATTCATTGATGCGAATCTCCTTTCTTCTTGATTTCGGCCAAGATCCAGCCCGGAGCCACTTTATCATTGACCGCACAATTAATTTTAACCACGGTTCCATCAAAAGGAGCGCAAAGGGTAGTTTCCATCTTCATGGCGCTCACCACGATGATGCTCTGTCCTTTTACCACAAAGTCCCCGACCTGGACCGAAATTCTGACTACCACTGAAGGCATGGGCGGCGTAATCTGATCGGGTAGAGCTGCATCTATACTTTTTTTATTTTTTTTCTCTTTTCTTTCAAGGTCACAAACAAGATACTGGCTTCCGTGGATACAAACAATTTTCCCATCGGGGCAGCTTGATATATAAGCGTTTACATGCCTGTCCCTGTTTTTGCTCTTAACGGACATATGTATCAGGTTTTCTGAGATTATTTCATAGGTGATATCGTAGGGAGTCAGATTCACGGAGATTGTCAGATTCTGTTTTTCCAGAATTGAAACATTTGCAAGGACTGGATGCTGCGCGACGGTCAAATTATATTCCACTTTTTTTTCCCCTTTATTTAAATGCGCCACTTTCCCAGGGTCTCCCAGGGCGTGATGGTTCCCGATGACAAATCGGAATCGTCCCGAGGTTTTCTTTTTTGGAAAATTTCATCGACAACATAGGCAATTGCCGCCAGATCGACATCCTCTTTCCTTTGCTGCCAGCCTTTAAAATGGACATCGATAAAATCCGTATGGGTTTGGCCAGATTTGAATTCTTTGCAGGAAAGCACATCAATTAAAAATGGAATGGTCGTCTTGATCCCCAGAACCACATATCGGGAAAGCGCGTTTATCATTCGGGCAATGGCCTGTTTCCTGTCCTGGGCATGGACAATGAGTTTTGAAATGATAGGGTCATATTCGACAGGCACCTCAAAACCGGTGTAAACTCCGCAATCGTTGCGAATGCCAGGGCCCGTCGGTTCTTTATGATAAAGTATCTTGCCAGGCGAGGGGAAAAAACTGCTTTCAGGATCTTCACCGTAAATTCGGCATTCAATGGCGTGGCCCCTGCTTGAAACATCATCCTGGATAAAATCCAAAGGAAGCCCGGCGGCAATCCGGATCTGCTGTCTGACGATATCCATGCCAGTGATCATTTCAGAGACCGGATGTTCCACCTGAAGCCGGGTATTGACTTCCAAAAAATAAAATTTTCCGTTCTCGTCAAGCAAAAATTCCACTGTGCCCGCGTTTACATATCCGGAAGCCTTTGCAGCCTCAACTGCGGCCCGCCCCATTTCTTCTCTCAGTGATTGATTCAAGGCTGTTGAAGGCGATTCTTCAATAATCTTCTGATGCCGTCTTTGAATAGAACATTCCCTTTCCAAGAGATGAACAACATTGCCGAAGCCGTCGGAGAGGATCTGGAATTCCACATGTCGCGGTCGATTCAGATATTTTTCAAGGTAAATGGCGCTGTTTCCAAAAGCGGATTTCGCTTCGCTCGCCGCCTGCTGGCAGGCATCCGTCATCTCAATTTCCGAACGGACGATTCGCATCCCCTTGCCGCCGCCGCCGGCTGCAGCCTTTACCACCACCGGATATCCCATACGTTCGGCCTCACGCTTCATCATGTCCGGGTCCGGATCGGGTTTGAGCATGCCGGGAATAACCGGCACGCCGCTGCGGGTCATAATTGTTCTGGCCACGGTTTTGTCGCCAAGATCATGGATTGCTTGAGGCGGAGGCCCGATGAATACGATCTCTTCCTGGAGACATCTGCGTGCGAAATCCGTGTTTTCCGCAAGAAATCCGTACCCCGGATGGATAGCCTCTGCGCCGCTTTCCCTTGCGGCAGAAATGATTTTATTCATGTTCAGATAGCTTTCCGATGGATCTGACTTGCCTATATAGACGGCATGGTCAGCTTCTATGGCATGAAGCGCTTCATGATCGGCATCAGAATATACGGCAACAGTTTCAATCCCCATTTCGCAACAGGTTCGCATGATCCGCAGGGCGATCTCTCCCCGGTTGGCGATCAGAATTTTTTTAAACATTGCTTTTTCCAATTACTTTAATTCCATTTGCATTCAAGATGGCACCAAAACGGCCAGAGTTGCCGACGGCGCATCCAGAGACGGTAGCGCCGGAATGCAGATGGATTTTACATTCTGAAAATACCATATCCGAAAGCATCATCCCTTAAAGGAGCGTTTAATGACGCTGAAATGCACAAGCCCAGCACATCCCTGGTTTTGGCAGGATCGATGATCCCGTCATCCCAGAGTCGCGCTGTGGAATAGTAAGCGTTTCCCTCTTTTTCAGCAGCCGCGACAATCGGTTCTTTTAAGGCTTTTTCTTCAGCTGCTGTCAGGGGCGGCTTCCCCAGCCGGAGGTTCTGATCGTTTGTGATCGAAATGAGAACTTTGGCTGCTTCAGCGCCGCCCATGACGCCGATTTTTCCATTGGGCCACATGAACAGGAATCTTGGGGAATAGGCTCGGCCGCACATGGCATAATTGCCGGCGCCGTAAGAGGCGCCCACGATCACTGTAAATTTCGGAACCGTACATGTGGACACGGCATTGACCATTTTATGGCCGTTTTTGGTGATCCCTCCTCGTTCATATTCCAGGCCGATAATAAATCCGTTGATGTTCTGCAGAAAAACCAACGGTATCCCTCGCTTATCGCAGATCTGAATAAACTGGGTCGCCTTTTCAGCGCTTTGTGAAAAAAGGACTCCGTTGTTGCCCAGAATACCCACCGGATACCCATGAATATAGGCATACCCGCATACAAGGGTTGGGCCATATAATTCCTTAAATTCCAGAAATTCACTGCCGTCTGCCATACGGGCAATAATTTCCCGGATGTCAAACGGCGTGGCCAGGTCCCGGCTGACAATACCGTAAACTTCCTGGGGATCATACAGCGGAGGTTTTGGAACGATTGTGGAAAGCCGGGTTTTTTCATTCCGAGGCAAATGCCTGACAATATCCCTGATAATGGCTATGGCATGTGGATCATCTTCGGCTATATAATCGGACACTCCGGATTCTATGCAGTGGAGCAACGCCCCACCCAGCTCGTCAGCAGACACTTCTTCGCCGGTGGCAGCCTTGACCAGCGGCGGCCCGCCCAAAAATATAGCCCCATGTCCTTTAACATGAACGATCTCGTTGCTCATGGCCACACCGTAAGCGCCGCCGGCGGTGCAAAGGCCCATGACCGCGACGATCTGGGGTATCCCCATTTTCGACATCATGGCCTGGTTGTAAAAAACCCGTCCGCCGCCATCAATGTCCGGAAACATCTCCGACTGCAGCGGCAGATATCCGCCGGCTGAATCAATCAGGCTGACGGACGGCAGGCGGTTCTCCATGGCAATGGTCTGCATGCGAAGGATCTTCTTGGCGGTCAATGGATAAGCGGCGCCGCCCTTGATGGTAGCGTCATTAACACTGATCACGACCTCTTTGCCCGATACGATGCCGATCCCTGATCTTAACCCTGCGGCATGGATTTTGCCGTCATACATATCCTTGGCGGCAAGGGGCGCAATTTCAAGAAACGGTGTGTTTTTGTCCAAAAGAAGATCGAGTTTTTTTTGGGCAGAGAGTTTGCCGGATTGAACCAGGCGGTTTAGCGCTTTCTGGGATCGCTCAAATCCTGCTTTTTTCAATTCCATTTTAAGGTCATGGACAAGAATCGACATGGCCTCAAAATTTTGCTTATACTCATCCGAATGGGTGTCAATCTTTGTCTCGATGATATCCATATTCTTTTTCCATGGATTTGTTTGGTGAAAATGCGGATATCGCCCTGAAAACTTTATTATGAATATTTTAATAAAATATTCATAAATTGAAATCAACTATGAAATATTCAAATTGTGTTTTTGCTTGTTTTCAGCCCTCAAATCGATGTATAAAAAAACATACAGTCGAATACATGTTTTTCTGTTCATACATGTTCCTTCTGCCATAAATAACCATTTTAAATGAGGCCAATGCAGTGACGTCTTTCGACCGACATAATGAGTTGTCAATTGATTATTTGAAGGATATCAGCACCTGGATTTCATCCGTTCATGATCTCAACCAGCTGCTTGAACTGATCCTGATGACGGGAACCCGTATTATGCGGGCCAAGGCCAGTTCTTTGCTCCTCCTTGACCAAAAAACTCAAAAACTCTATTTCAAGGTCACCACAGGCACCAAAAAAGAGGCTGTAAAGAATTTTGAAATCAAACTGGGTCAAGGAATAGTTGGTCACGTGGCTGAAACCGGGGACCCTCTCCTCATCAAAGACGTTGCAAAAGACAGCCGTTGGTACAGAACCATCAGCGATCAGATAGGGTTTAAAACGCGATCCATTCTCTGCGTGCCGATGAAAGTGGATTCCAAGGTTATCGGGGCTATTGAGTTTATCAATAAATCTGATGGCGAATCATTTCAAAAAAATGACCTGGATTTGCTGACCGTTTTTGCTGACCTCGCCGCCCTTGCCATTGCCAATGCACGGAAATTTCAGCTGGTCGAAAGGGAAAACCAGGGATTGAAGCAATCCCTTGATCTGGACCATCAAATTATTGGTAAAAGCGCCGCCATCAGGCGGGTTGTCGCCGACGCCCTGAAAGTAGCTGATTCCAATGCAAGCACGCTGATCCTCGGTGAAAGCGGAACAGGCAAAGAACTCCTGGCCCGTTTGATCCATCAGGCCAGCCAGAGAAAAGAACGTCACATGATCGCGCTCAACTGCGCCGCAATGCCTGAAACCCTTTTGGAAGCTGAGCTTTTCGGCCATGAAAAAGGTTCTTTTACCGGCGCAGTGGAACAAAAGATCGGAAAGCTGGAACTTGCTGATGAAAGCACCTTGTTTTTGGATGAAATCGGTGAAATGAGCCCCAGCATGCAGGTAAAACTCCTAAGAGTGCTGCAGGATGGCGTTTTTTATCGCGTTGGGGGAAATACACCGATT
Organism: Desulfobacterales bacterium; assembly: GCA_025453995.1. Lineage (GTDB taxonomy): Bacteria > Desulfobacterota > Desulfobacteria > Desulfobacterales > Desulfosalsimonadaceae > JALOPH01. The sequence continues at coordinate 4,272 of JALOPH010000078.1, read as the reverse complement.
TCGGTAGATATTCGGATTATTGCGGCCACCAACCAGAACATAGCTGAAGAAATACCGAAAGGGAAATTCAGAGAGGATCTTTACTACCGCCTTAATGTGGTGGAACTGCAACTGCCGCCGTTGAGGGAACGGCGAGAAGACATTTCGCTCCTTGCCTGCCATTTTGCTGATTTATTTAAAAAAGAAAAAGGCAATGCCCATGTCGAGATTACCAAAACTGCCATGGATAAAATCCAGAAATACGACTGGCCCGGCAATATCAGAGAACTCAGAAACGCCATAGAGCGTGCCGTGGTGATGGGCAACGGCAAACAGATCCTGCCGGAAGATCTTCCCATGGTGGATGCAAGCACCGCGCTCAACCACATTGAAGTCGGGATTTCCCTCCAGCAGGCGCTCGATGACTTTAAAAAAAGATTTATTGAATTGAATTTGCGGAATACAAACGGCAACCAGAGTAGAGCCGCCGATATTATGGGCATCCAACGCACATACCTCTCCCGGCTGATCACCAAATACGGAATCAAAAAAAACCACAAAGAACCATAAAAGAATATCTATAGGCGCTGATCTGTTCGTATCCTTTTGTATATTGCCTTACACAAAATAATACGGATTTCTGTTTTTTTCCCGCCTTTTACAGCGTCAGTTTGATTCTTGTACGATATTGATTTCTTTTCATGAAGCCTGCCGAAAAATTCACTTCTTTAACTTTTTAAGAACAAATTCAAATATTATCAATAAGTTATATTTATCTTCAATAACGCGGGAATTACGCCAAACGAAATACTTGAAATTTAAACCCCTTTGCCAATGTTTTTATTAAAACAATGACCCGTATTAAAAATTTGGCATTGGTGTTGCAATGTACAATGGTAAATTCATTAAGAGGCAGAAAAAAAATCCGGTGACAACAATGGCAACTGCGAACCCAAAAACGAACACCTGAACTAACCGTGAAAGGACACTCAGATGGATACCAGCTCCAGAAGGTTTAATCTGATCAAAGTCGTCACATTGGTCGTATTTTTGGGGTTTATCGTTTTTACGATGTTGGCCGGCAGCCCGGATATGCTCAATGCGTTCTTTTAAATAATTGATTTTGCCGTCATCGGCCTAAAAGATACCGATGATTTCCGGCGACGGATACATCAAGGAAACTGGTTGCCGAACCACCCCCTCCCGGTTCTTGCCAATATGCCTTGATAAATGGGGCTTCGTCATATTGAACGAAGCCCCATGACCGCCGCCATCAATAAAAGCGCCACAGGATCGAGTTTAATTTCTCGATCTCTTCCAGATAGGGTTGAGGCTGATATCACCCCGCCAACTAATATAATACGTTGGGACAGAGGGCAGAGTCTGGCCTCAACCCCTATTTTTTAAGCCAGCTTTACGGAATAGATGCTTGAGAAGCAAATTCCGGCTCATGAAGCGGCAACAGGATGTCGGCTATTTCCTTGACCTTCTTCATGGTGTCATATGCTGCATATGTATTGACGTGAGTTCCCGGCGGAATCACTTCCATTTCCATCGCCAGGATTTCCTTTGGGGGATAAAAGTTTTCCTTAATCACGCAAAAACCCGTAATCGCTGCGATACCTTTGGCTGTGTTGACCAAAACAGTCAATCCGCCGTCCGTGTGAACCGGCGTATGCATCACAGAAACGCCGGACACGATTTCCCGATCACTATGGATGGCTTCAATCTGGCCGTTAGCCTCGATTTCTGAAATATAATCTTCCAGATACCTGAAATCCAGCGGATGGGGATCATGAATACGCTTCAGCTCATTCTCATGGATGTAAAATTTTGCATTGACGCATTTATAGTCATTTTCACAATGGTCGTTGTGAAGGTGGGTATGAATGACAATATCGATATCTTCCGGCTTGAGGTCCCATTGTGATAGCCCCTCTTCAAATGTATAAATTTTACCGCCGATTGATTTTTCCCTGTCTTCGGACATGATGGGCTGAAGCTCTCCGGTATCTACCAGTATCTTTTGATCCCCTCCTTCCAGGTACCAGCAATAAATAGGAATTGTATAGGGCTTCCCGTAATCATGCTGAAAGGTCATCATCCCTTTGTCAAATATCTTTGTCCCCATCACAATCGGATGGATTATATATTGACTCATGGTCCCTCCCTATTGTTTAGAAGCCCATAAACGATATCGTTCAAATTCGTCTTCAAAATTGTCGCTGAATATCCCCTTCCCCAGACAGGTGTATATTTCCGGGATATCCCAATATTTCACAGCATCAATTTCTTCTTTATTAAATGCTACATCTCCATCATGGCGGCAAATATAAGTGCTCACCAGCTCCGATTCAAAATCGTTATGATGGGTGTAGCTGTAAATATACTGAAGCATTTGCGGACGGATGCCGAGCTCCTCGTCCATTTCACGATAGAGGGCTTCTTCAACTGCTTCCCCGAAATCGACATGCCCGCCCACGGAAGTGTCCCACTTCCCCGGCGCTACTCTTTTCGAAAGAGATCGTTTCTGGAGAAGAATGCGGCCTTGCAGGTCAAAGACCAGGACATGGACAACCCGGTGAATCCAGTGATTCCTCCCGTGGACTTTGCATCGCGGTGCTGCACCGATGACAGTAGAGTCTTTGTCCACGATCTCGATAATATCGCATTCACTGCCAAGAATCTTAAAAATATGCGCCGCGGCAACATCAGCGCCGTTGGGTTCTTGATTGAGATCAACGCCCAACGACAAAAGATCAGGCAATCGATTCAGCCAGGCGCCGCCATGAAATTCATTTTCAGAAATTTGCAAGCCTTTCATACGGGCCTGGATATAGGATGCCATCACCGGGGCTTCCCGAAAATTATTTCGATTAACATACCCAAACGGAACGCCGGCGTGAAAGACTTCCGCCAGGGTGCTGTAACCCACCTTGCCGATAACAGCATCAGCTGCCAGAACCAGATCGGGATGATAGAATCCGGACGCCTGGGGCAAAAAAACAATATTTTTTGAATGGTTTTCTTCTAAAGGAATCATATGCGCTGCTGAGCCGGGAACGACAAAACGCACGCCGGTGATAATGCGACCCCAGAGGGCCGATATAACATTCTTAAGAAAGTTCATAACAGCAAATATTATAAAGCATTTTTATTAAATTATCCCAACAACGAAGACAAAAGACAATTTGACCTGGCGCGCAAAAGAGGACTTATTCCTAAAAGAGTTGGTATTGGAAATCTTATTGAAATCCACGGCGGGGGCAAGGCCTATATGACCCGCGGCTGCGTCGCCCTTGAGAATATCGATATGGAAGAAATTTTTAAACTCGCCGATGTGGGCGACCCGGTGACCATTGTCGGTAGTATGGGTTATCCCCACGAAATATTTTCTGCTATTAGCTCTGCATCGGAGATTTTAAATGCCAAACGGTAGAAAAGTTATTATTATACTACTTATCTTTGTTGGGATATTGCTCCTTATCTTTACGGCCCTGGAAATTTCCGGTCATTGCCTGGTTGCTAAAAATCGTTCATTTTGGGCAAGTTATCTAAACGATCAAAGACTGGATACCAGGACATTCAACCAATTGGTAAAAAGAAATGACAGCCTAAAAAAGAAAATGGACAACTATTCCCCCAAAGGCGTCTATATCGTTATCGACACCGCTTATAATCTCATCTTCCTCAGGAAAGGCAGTGTTACTTTGACTCAAGCCACCGTTTCGTGTGGCAGTGGAAACGTACTTGAAGATCCCCAGGGAAATCGACGGTGGGTTTTCGATACGCCCCGGGGTGAATTTGCAGTACAATCAAAATTAAGAGACCCTGTCTGGATAAAGCCGGATTGGGCATTTATCGAGGAAGGAAAAGAAATACCATCCAAATTTGCCGAAGAAAGATACGAAGAAGGCGTTTTAGGTGATTATGCCCTCGGGTTCGGCGATGGTTTTTTTATCCATGGCACACTCTATACAAGGATGTTGGGAAGAAATGTTACCCATGGTTGTATAAGAGTAGGTGATGAAGCTTTAAAAACAATTTACAAGGAAGCCTTGATCGGTACCAAAATATATATCTATTGATCTACGAAATATGAAATACAAATTAACCTATTTCATCATAATTATAATACTTTCCTTTTCTATGAGTACGACATTTATGGCGGCCTCGAAAGGACGAAATGCTTCGGATAATCAAAATGTCTCCAGTGCGCCAATTGTTGAAAATGGCGGTAATGGGAAAAATAATTTTGTACCGGAGAACCAGGCGATTACTGCCATCGAAGAA
>JALOPH010000077.1 GCA_025453995.1 Desulfobacterales bacterium | reverse complement strand
GTACGCGGGCGAGATCACGTCTTCGGATTTTTCAGCCATCAACGTCAATGACGTGATCGGCTACCAGACATTGACCAAGGGCGCGTCACCCAAGGCTTACACGCTGAACATCCTGCCGTTTGGGAAGAACGTGCCCATAGAAAACGTTCAGGTGTTCGCGCTGCTGGACGCCAATGGAAACGAGCAGGTGGACGGCGGTGACAAGATCGGTTTTTACGGTAAAGGAGATGAATTCTCAAGCCTGCTGACCATCACCAACGGAACAGCCTTGACGGGCATTGACATCAGGTTCAAGTTTGATGTTCAGAAAGCTTCCGGCTATGACATTTCCATCACCGGCACCTTTTCGCCGCCATCGGAATATTTCAGGGATGATATGCCGGTTTATATCACCGTGTTTGATTCCGATAATCCCGGGGATATTTTGAATGATCCTTATTCGGTGTTAAAATATTTTTACAAGATGCCGCAAGGGGAGATCTATTTTGACTGCGATCTTTCCCATACGGATCTTATTCCCGGCGATTCCGTCATTATTGCCGCTTTATGGGATCTTGACTTTGCCGGAGGATTCCCTGATCCGGACCGGGGAGACAAAATAGGGTTGCTTGTCAACAAGGAGACCTATCAGTTTGCCGCTGAATTGAGTTATGGCCGCAATATTATTCCGTCCGAAGATTTTGAATTCAAGGTGAACAAAAACATTTATGATTTTACGGCTAATATTGACTTCGCCCTGGATTTGAGCGACACCGGCAGCTTTGACATGGATTCGGGCAAAATCATCGTTGTTGCCATTCATGTGGAAGGCGTCCATATCGGCATCAACCTGGCAGGAGAACTGGAAATCGAATTTGACATGGATTATCTTCTGGGCGTGGATATCTTGCCGGCCACTCAATATGACTACATCGGCGTCGGACAGCGCAAGGACCCGGTTCCGCCCAGGAGCTTGCCCATACTGACGGCCCTGTTTGAACAGGTGGTGGTGTATGAGAGCAATACGCCTCCTCAACCCCTGATAAAAGGTGTTGATCATGGCGGAGAAATGGAGAGAACCGCTTTTCTCGCGGCCATACTCGATAAAAACGGAAACGGTCAATTGGATCGTGAAGATGAGATCGGGTACTATGGAGATGATCTTGTTGAGATTATTGATGGGATTCCCGTTGATCCTCCATGCTGCGCTGATATTATCGATATACCCGATTGGTTTTCCGGCAGAATATATCTCCCCACACCCATCAAGCGTATCATAAAAGGCCCCAACCAGGAGAAGCGGGAAAACGGTACATCAGGCCCCTACTGGATAGGCCATTTTATTCCGGCATTTTAAATATTTTTCTTAAAAAAATTCAGAAAAATATTTAAAATACCCCCGCGCTCCCGCGCGGGGGAGTTCACAAAGTTATGGCGGAGATTATGATCTTTTTGCAATCTCCGCCATTTTTTACGATTGACATTTATGGTCCCATGCTTTAAAACCTCATTTAAATAACAATCGTTTTATAAACTTCAGCGCCCAAATCCCCATTTCAGAAAAGGAGTAGAGAAATGATTCGTATCAGGTATTTATTCCGCTTCGCACTTTTATCTCTTGTCTTTTTGAGTTCAGCCTGCAGCACCACAAAATTGATGGTGGATTCCATGGAGCCGCTCTTGGAGAAAATGAACACGGCCATTCAGAAAAACAGTGACGTGGAACTTGTCAAGGACGCGATTCCTGCGGGGCTGGTGCAACTCGACGGCCTGATCGAAGCATCCCCGGACAACGCCAGGCTTCTGGCCAGAGCTGCTGAAGGATATAACGGATATGCGTTTGTGTTTGTGGAGGACACGGACAAACCCAGGGCAAAAGGGTTGTACTTAAGATCTTTTAATTATGCGACGCGGGCGCTCAAGCAGAAGAAAAAATTCGCCGATGCTTTTGACGGCCCGGTCAAGGATTTTGAGGAAAGCCTTTCGGAGTTTGGGAAAAAAGATGTTCCCGCAATGTTCTGGGCGGCAAGTTCGTGGCTGAGCTGGGTAGCCTTGAGTGTAGATGATCCGGAAATCTTTCTGGCGCTGCCCAAGATCAAAGCCCTGCTTAAAAGATGCTGCGAACTCGATGAAACCTATCAGTACGGCGCCGCGCACGCGATTCAAGGCATTATATTTGCCACGCGGCCGGTTGCCCACGGCGGGAAACCCGAAATGGCCAAGGCAGAGTTTGACCGCGCTTTTGAGCTGTCCGGCCGCAAGCTGCTGGTCTTTCAGGTCATGTACGCCAAGTATTACGCCTATCAGATTCAGGACAGGGAGCTTTTCGTAGCCGTCCTTAAAGAGGTCATATCCGCGCCGGATGACATTCTGCCTCAAATGGCGTTTATCAATGCGTCGGCCAAGAAGAAAGCAAAGAAGCTCCTCGATAACGTAGACTCCATATTTTAAGAAAGGCGGTTATTTATGAATATGCTGAAGAAATGCTTCTTACCGGTTTGCTTTTCATTTCTGTTTTTGCTCCCCTTGACTGCGGCGGTGTTTGCCGAAAATGCGCCTAAAAATGAAATCAAGATGGCAACCATAGCCCCCAGAGGCTCCTATTTGATGGAAATGATGGATAAAATGGATGCTGAAATCCGTCAGAAAACAAATAATGAAGTTGGCATCAAGCTGTATTACGGGGGCGTTCAGGGGGATGAAAAAGATGTGCTGCGAAAAATCCGTTTGGGCCAGCTTCATGGCGGAACTTTTACCGGAAGCGGTCTGGGACGCATTGTTTCGTCGGTCAGGGTGAGCGAGGTTCCGTATCTTTTCATGAACTATGATGAGGTCGAATATGTCAGAAAGGCGCTTCGACCGGAAATGGAGAAATTATTCGAGGAACAGGGATTTGTTGTTCTGGGATGGAATGAGATCGGTTTTGTCTATAATTTTTCGAAAGTGCCCATCACCTCCATAGAGATCGCCAGAGCTCAGAAGTGGTGGATGTGGGAAGGTGACGAACTGAGCAAGGCCATGTTTGACGCCTACGGCATCACCCCGGTCCCGCTTTCTTTTACCGATGTCATGACATCTTTAAACACCAAGCTGATTGACACAGCCAGCATTACGCCATACGGGGCGGTTGCCTATCACTGGTTTGAAAAATTTCAGTATATGACCGAATACCCGACCACCAATGTGCAGGGCGCCACCATTGTGACGAAATCAATATGGGACAAGGTGTCACCGGACAACCAGAAGAAAATAATGGAAATCTGCCAGCCTTATTTTGACGACTTGAGCCTTCACGCCCGGGATCAGGATAAAAAATCCGTTGAAGTATTGAAAAAGGCAGGCGTGCAGATTGTTGCGTTTGACCCGGAAAAAGACAAAGAGCGGCTCCAGTTTGTGTTTGATACAGCCAAAAAAGCCAGGGAAAGCCTGGCCGGGAAGCTCTATTCCCAGGATCAGCTCAACAGAGTGCTTTCACTGCTGGATGAATACCGCAAAGCGCATCCGGAAAGCGATATCATAAGAATCAGATAGAATATTTTTTAGGAACTAAAAATATGCAGTGTTTGAAATGCGGCAATGAATTTGACCCGGATCTCTATGACTGCCCGGTTTGCTCGGAAGTCAAAAAACACAGCGGAATGGTCAATCGCGTTGTGTCTGCTGTCGAAGACATTCTGATCGTTCTTTTCCTGGGCGTCATGGTCATCATGGTGCTTCTTCAGATCATCATGCGCAATATGTATCAAACGGGGATCATGGGAGGAGACGATTTGGTTCGGCATCTGGTCTTGTGGATCGCTTTTTTCGGCGCCGGCGTGGCCACCCGCAGCAATGCCCATGTGAGAATGGATGCGCTGACCAATTTTATGCCGCAGCGATATCTGAAGTATTCTGAAGTGGCTGTCAGCCTGTTTTCGTTCATCATCTCGGCGATTCTGGTGTATGCTTCCGTGCAATTTTTATATATCGAATACCAATCCCAGGGGCATTCGCCTTTTTTAAACCTTCCCCTGTGGCTGATGCAGTCGATTCTTCCCGTGGGGTATTTGTTGCTGGCCTGCCGGTTTGCGCATAACGGGGTATTGAGCATCAGGGAAATAGTCAGGGGAGGTTCAGCGTGTTTACCGCGGTAATCGTATTGATTTGCGTGATGGCGGCTCTGGGAGCGCCCATATTTATAGTGCTTTCGGCCTTTGCCATGGTCGGTTTCTATATGACGGATATCCCCTTTGCGGCCCTGGTGGTGGATACCTACAATAAATTCGCCAACAATCCGATCTTATACACCATCCCTTTGTTTACCTTTGCCGGGTTTATTCTGGCGGAAAGCCGGGCGGCGGTTCGCATTGTTAATTTTTCCAGAGCTGTCCTCGGATGGCTGCCGGGCGGGTTCGCCATTGTCGCATTATCCGCCTGCGCCTTTTTCACGGCATTTACAGGCGCTTCCGGCGTGACGATCATCGCGCTGGGGGGGCTTTTATACCCGGCCATGATTAAGGAAAAGTACCCGGACAAATTCAGTCTGGGGCTTCTGACCACATCCGGCAGCCTTGGCCTCTTGTTCCCGCCGAGTCTGCCGGTTATTATTTTCGGCGTGATTGCCGAAACCAGCATCAACAAGCTTTTTGCAGCCGGTTTGATTCCGGGCATGCTGTTGATTTTTCTTCTTTCCATCTACAGCATTGTCGTGGGCGTGAAATCCGACGTGGTCAGGGAAAAGGTTTCTCTCAGACAGATCATCGCGGCAACCTGGGCGGCGAAATGGGAGCTTTTTATTCCCTTTATTGTCGCTCTGGGGATTTATGGCGGGTATGTCACGCTGGGGGAAATGGCCACGCTGATTGTTGTTTATACGCTCATTGTTGAAATGGTGATACACCGGGAGATCACTTTACGGCATCTCCCGCTGATCATGAATCAGAGCATGGTGCTGGTGGGCGGCATTCTCATCATCCTCGGGTCCGCCCTGGCGCTGACCAATTACATGATTGATGACCAGGTTCCCATGGTCATTCTGGAAGCCATGCAGGATCTCTTTACCTCCAAATGGGTTTTTCTCATCGGTCTGAATCTGTTTTTGTTGATTGTGGGCTGCCTGATGGATATTTATTCCGCGCTGCTGGTGGTCGTTCCCCTGATTCTGCCCATTGCAGTAAGCTATGGCGTTGATCCCATCCATCTGGGGGTCATTTTTCTGACGAATCTTGAGATCGGCTATTCAACCCCGCCGGTGGGCATGAATCTTTTTATATCCTGTTTCCGCTTTAAAAGGCCGATATTTGCACTCTACAGCGCATCCGTGCCGTTTCTCGTGGTGCTGCTCTTCGCCCTGATGCTGATCACTTACATTCCGCAGCTGAGCCTCTGGCTGGTGACAACTTTAGGCATTCAGTAATTATTTGTGTTATGGCGCGAAAAAAACAGTTTTCCATCAATGACATCATTGAGGCGGCTTTATTGATCGTCCGCGAAAAAGGCATGGGCCATCTGACGGCGCGATCCATCGCCAGTGCGATGGGCTCATCCACCATGCCCATCTATTCCAGCGTGTCCTCCATGCGGGAAGTGGAGGAAGCCGTGGTAAAAAGATCCTGGGAATTGCTCCAGCAATACCAGCTCGTTTCAAGGAGCGGGGATATTTACACGGACATGGGGTTGGGATATGTCCTGTTCGCAAAAGAAGAAAAGCATCTGTTTCAATGTATTCATAATGAAACATATGAAAACATCAATACGGTATGCGGAGAAAAGAATTTCGAATTGCATCTGAAAAGGCTTGAAGACTATCCCTTGACGATTCATTTCCCGAAAGAATCAAAAGAAAAACTTCTTTTTCGAGGATTTCTGTTCTGCCACGGGTTTGCCAGCCTTATAAACAGCAGCATGGGCAAATTCCTGCGAGCGCTTGACACGGAAAAAGCCATCATCGATTTCTTCAGGGAATCGTCGGTCATCGCCTGGAAAGGTTTGAAATCTGAAGCAGGGTAAAATCCGGAGAAGCGGAACCCGGAGCTATGGTGGTTCGTCAAATTGTTTTTTTGTTTCCATCCAGTGCTTCTCTGACCTTTGATGTAAACCCATGGATTGTAAAAGGTTTCTGGATGAAATTGAAGTTTTCTTCGCGAACACCGTGGCGGTCGATGATATCGGCGGTGTAGCCGGAAATATAAAGGACTTTGAGGCTCGGATTCAGGGCCTTGAGTTTATCATAAAGCGCTTTGCCGTTCATTTCCGGCATGATCACGTCGGTGACCAGCAATTCGATGGAATCTGAAAATGTTTTGAAAATTTCAATGGCGGTTTTCCCGCTGTCGGCTTCCAGCACCTTATATCCACAGTCCTTGAGAATCTCCCGGGAGATTTCCCTTACCGCGTCTGAATCCTCCACCAGAAGCACCGTTTCCGTTCCCCGTTGCTGTAATTGGAAGACAACGGGCTTTTGGGCTTCGATTTCCTTTATGACCTCGTTTCGTCTGGGAAAATAAATCCTCACCACAGTCCCTTTACCCGGTTCGCTCTCTACCTTGATGCTTCCGCCATGCTGCAGGATAATTCCATACGATGTGGAAAGTCCCAGTCCCGTACCTTTCCCCACCTCTTTGGTGGTAAAAAAAGGGTCAAATATTTTATCCACCGTTTCCTGGTCCATGCCGCATCCCGTATCATGGACCGCCAGCATGACATATTGTCCGGGGGCAATGCCTTCAGGCAAAGCGCTGCGCGTATGATTGAACAGAATATCTGTTGTCTCGATCACAAGTTCACCGCCGTCGGACATGGCATCCTGGGCATTGATCGCAAGGTTCATGATGACCTGTTCAATCTGCCCGGTATCTCCATCAATCAGACTGAGCGAAGGCGCGAGCCGGGTTTCGACATGTATATTTTCGCGCAAAGTCAGGCGGAGCATCTTCAAAAATTCCAGGATGACGGCGTTTAAGTCCAGGGGCTTGATCTCAAGGGTCTGCTTGCGGGCAAACGCCAGAAGCTGGCGCACCATGGCGGTCGATCTTTTTGCGGCTTCAAGGGCTTCCTTGATGTTTTTGTGAACGGGGTCGGATGCTTCGAGATGTCTCAAGGCCATTTCAGAATACCCGATGACGACGCTCATCATGTTGTTGATATCATGGGCCACGCCGCCGGCCAGCAGCCCGACGGACTCGAGCTTCTGAACCTGCATGAGCTGTTGCTCGAGCCTGACCCGGTCTTCCTCGGTCCGCTTTCGTTCGGTAATTTCCCACGCAATGTCCGCCAGATAAGATACGATTTCGATATCTTTCGGGGTGTAATCCGTCTGTTTGTTCCCCACGCCGAGGATGGCGACCACCCTGTTATTTCTGAAGACCGGAACAATCAGCTCACGAACGATCTGCGCATGGCCGTCCGGCATTCCTTTACGGTGGGCCAGGGATGCATAATCATTGTGAATCACGGGTTTTTTCTCATGAACGCAATCCACCCACACGCCGGCCTTCTCGATGCTGTAATGAAGCCCCTCACCCCTTGCCCTGCAGAAATCACGCAGCGTCCGGGTGGACCATGCCTGAAGGGAAAGCGTTTTCTGATCGGCTTCCACGAAATGGTAAAAGCCTATCTGGCTGCTGGTGAACTGTTCAACCTCATCCAGGGTTTTTTGAAGCAGTTCCCCCAATCCTTTGGTGGCCGCGACTTCCATGAGTTTGAGTCGCATCCGGATCATACCTTCAGCCAGTATCCTTTCCGTGATATCTAAAGCCGTAAACGTTGTTCCCTGCTGCATATCATTTGGGTTGATCGGCGCCGAACTGAGCAAGACATTAAACACAGTGCCGTCTTTTCGACGCCAGCGGGTTTCCACAGTGCCGATGCCTTTTTCATTGATTTGACGGTATTTCTCTTTTCCCACGAATTCAAAATCATCGTCAGTCGGATATAACATCCGGGAGCTTTTATTAATCATTTCCGATTCGGCATATCCTGTCATTTCACACAGACGTTCGTTGGCCTGCTGGATGATGCGGTTGACAACCACGCCGATGCCCACGGGGGCCGCATGAAAAATGCTCATCAGTTTTTCCTGGTGTTTTTCTTCGCTTTCACTCAGGGTTTCTTCCGCTTCCTTCCGGACAGCCAGCATCGTGTTGGCCGAACCGGCCAGCATCTTCAACTCATGGAGAGAGAGCGACTCCGTATCTATGGGAGAGCCTCCGGTTTCCATGCTTTTGAAAAAAGAAATAAAAACGTCAAATCCGTTTTTTAGATATCTTGAAACAATGGATGAAAGCAGCAGCATGCACAGCAAAAAGACGGCAAGAACGGAAGTAAAAAGAAAAATATCGGTTTTTGTCTCCCGCCACAGGGCTGATTTTTTGGATTCCATGACCGATTGGACAGCATCCGCATAAATGTCGGCGCCAACGATCCAGTTCCATTCGGGAAATTGCTTGACATAGGATATTTTGGGAGCGGGCAGGCCGGTGGATGGTTGTGTCCGGAAATATGTAATAAAATCGCCGTCGGATTTTTCCGATGCCGCCCGCCATTCCTGAACAATCCTGAGGCCGTTGACATCTTCCATATCCCACGCGTTTTTTCCCGCAAGCTCGGGGTGTGAGTTGTTAACCAGCACCGTGCCGTCGCCGTTGACCACAAAGATGCATCCGGTATCCCCGAAACGGATTTTGGCGATGCGCTCCAGGACTTCCTGCTGGATGTCCCGCGCCACGTCGTCTAAATATTCACCGGTGCCGATAAAGCCGTTAAACGGCGCAAAATGTTTAATGTATGCGATTTTGGGAAAATCAATGCCGACCGCATTGGGCTTGGTCCATTGATATTGATAAAAGCCCTCGCCGTATTTATTGACGATATCGATCATGTCCCGGACGACAAAAGCGCCGCGGGGGTCCTGCATGTCAATAAGCTGCTTTCCTTCAAGCTCCGGGCGGTCTGTGAACAGCATCTCAATGCCGGTCAGTTCCGTTACAAAATAGTATCCCCGCCCGTTGTTGAAACGGATGGATCGCAGCGCTTCCAAAATAATCTTTTTAAGGTCGGCCTCGCTGATTTTTCCAGCGTGTTCATTATAAAGATGGGTGGCGATGGCATGGGCTTCATAGACCCTGTCCCGGATGTCGTCTTTGAGCCGGTTTTCGGTTTTAGCCCAGTTGTGGTTGATAAAGTTTAACGTTCGCTCGGTTTCGTTTTTCAGGATCTGCCGGCTGTTTTGGATATACTCTTCATGGAATCTTTTTTTTTCATTTTGAAAAACAAAGTATTCACGGGCGATGAAGATTGAACCGGTGAGAACGACGACGGAAGTGGCAGCGCCGGCAAGAATGGAAAACAGGAGGCGGTTGATGGTCAATTTAGATGTTTTTGTTCCCATTGCGCTCTTAGTATCTGGAGCCGACAGCAGGGTGATGACTCAGCCGGTCGAGAACTGGATCTACCTTTTGCGGGGCTCCCCGAGTTTTAATTTTTTAAGGGACTGCTGAAGTCCCGAATCAAGAATCAGCCGGAACAGCCGTGGAAAATGCCGGTACATACGCCAGACAAATCCGGCCCCGCCGGGCAGGATGGTGAATTTATTTTTAAGGATGCCCGCCACAAATATTTTAGCCACTCTTTCCGCGCTCATGATTTTGACGTTTTTAGACAGCATCCTGCATTCGGCAGGCTTGGTCTGATTTTCGATCTGATAACCGGGTGTATCCGCGTCCGGGGGATACACCACGGAAAACCTGATATTGTATGGTTTGAGTTCATGGCGAAGGGCTTCAGCCAGTCCCGCCAGCGCGAATTTGGTGGGCGCATACGCCGCATACCCCATCATCCCGAAATAGCCCATCATGGATGATACAAAGGCGATATGGCCTTGTTTTTGCGCCATGTAGAAAGGGAGCAGAATGAGAGTGGGAGCGAGCTGGCCAAGATAATTGATCTCCATGCTGTTTTTGAAATCTTCGAAGGTGAGTTTGTGGGCATACTGGGGATGGGCGTACCCGACATTGTTGACCAGGAAATCCGGCGTGCCGCGGCGTTCAATAAAGGCGGACAATTCGGGTTTTAATTTTTCATAATCTGAAGCATCACAGGCAATGGCATCCACAAACCGGTCGCTGCCGGACATGATCTTGCGGATATCCAATGCCGCTGCATCCAGAGTCTCCGGATTCCGGGCGATGATGCAGAGGTTGGCGCCCAGTCGCGCCATTTCTCTCGCAGTTTCCTTGCCGATGCCCAAAGAGGCGCCGCAGACGACAGCGGTTTTGTTTTTCAGCGGAAGCTTCATCCCTTAACCCTTAACCCTTAACCCTGAACCTTTTCAACCCATCTTAGCCATCAGGTTATAGAATAACCGGCAACCCCTTGCTTTTGAGATATTCTTTGACTTCACGGATGCTTAACATCCTGAAGTGAAAAACCGATGCTGCCAGCAGGATATCCGCCCCGCCTTTTTCCACAGCTTCGTAAAAATGCGCCAGCGTGCCGGCTCCGCCAGAGGCGATCACCGGGAGATTCACAGCGTCGGAAATAGCCTTTGTAAATTCCAGATCATAGCCGGCCTTGGTGCCGTCTCCGTCCATACTGGTAGGCAGAATCACCCCTGCGGAAAGCGCTTCACATTGTCTGGCCCATTCCACCGCATCCTTGTCAACGGGCTTGGTGCCGCCGGAGACCACCAGTTCAAACCCGGAGGGCATATTTTTGTTGCGCCGGGCGTCTATGGCCACCACAATTTTTTCAGAACCGAATTTTTGTGCGGCATTCCTGATAAGTTCCGGATGCTTCACTGCGGCGCTGTTCATGGAAACCTTATCCGCGCCGGCCTCAAAAACCATTTCAATGTCTTCCATTGTGGCAATCCCGCCGCCTACGGTCAAGGGGATGTCAATCACCGACGAAACGTTTTTAACCCACTCCAGACGGGTTTTCCGGTTTTCAAGTGTGGCGGCAATATCGAGCATCGCGAGCTCATCTGCGCCTTCTTTCTGATAAAATTTTGCGTTTTCAACCGGGTCTCCGGCGTCTTTGAGATCAACAAAATGGATGCCTTTGACCACCCTTCCGTTTTTCATATCCAGGCATGGCATGATTTTAATGGGATTCATAATTTTCCTTTCATAATTTCAAATGTTGGGTTGCATATTCAAAGCAGCGTAATTTCGGCTTTCATATACAAAACTGCATTGCCCGAAATTCGGACCCTGTCTTGGGCAAGTTCACAGAAAAGCTCGCCGCCCCGCCGGGAGACCTGATGCGCGATCAGTCTCTTTTTGCCCAGTTTCTCCGTCCAGTAAGGAATCAATGTGCAATGGGAAGAACCGGTGACCGGGTCTTCCAAAACCCCGACCCTGGGCGCAAAAAACCGGGAGACAAAGTCGACTTCACTGCCTTTGGCCGTGATAATAACGCCGGTGCAGTCAAGGTTTGACAGTTCCTGAAAATCGGGTTTCATGTTGCGGACTTCATCTTCACTGTCCAAGATCACAAGGTAGTCCCTTGCTTTATACACATATTTTACATTTTTTCCAAGCCCCTTGATCAAAGATTCCGGCGCCATCACCGGTTTGCCGGGGCGCGCGGGAAAATCCATCGAAAGGCATCCTTTTTTATCCTTTGAAACGGACAGAACTCCGCTTCTGGTGCTAAAGGAAACCTGATGAGATGAAAATCCGAGATGATGAAAAAGCACAAAAGCGCTGGCAAGAGTGGCATGTCCGCATAAATCAATTTCAGTTTTCGGGGTAAACCAGCGCAGATCAAAATGGTCTTTTTGCTTCACAAAAAAAGCGGTTTCAGACAGATTGTTTTCCGCGGCGATCTTTTGAAGGGTTATGTCATCAAGCCATTCTTTCAAAGGACAGACGCCGGCCGGGTTGCCGGAAAACACGTGATTGGTGAATGCGTCGACATGATAGTAGGGAATAGTGATTTTTGTATCCATCATTTGTGCTGGCCTATATCTGATTTATTCATAAAGGTAGAATCAAAGTAATATGTTGCATGGCCTCAATGTCATTAACAGCCCTCCTTTCACAAAGAGGGGAATTTAAGTCCCACTTTCGAAAAGGGGGATTTAGGGGGATTTTTCAAAATCATTGGCATAAATAATTATGAGTACAATAATTTTTTTAGAAGGTTGGGTTGAGCGAAGCAAACCCCACCCTAACCGGATGGGCTCAAACCAACTTACATCATTTTGGTTTAACCGAAAACTTTCTCTGGAGCCTATGTCATTATAGATTAGGAGAATTTTGAATTTGATTTGGCGGTTGCCAGGAAATGCTGATCCATAGCTTGTCGGAGATACGTCTTTATAATGGCCTGACGGCTGATATTTAATTCTTTCGCTATGGCATCCAGTTCATTGAGCATGGTTTCAGTAAAATCTACGTTCACACGTTTGATTGGCGGCCGCATTTCTCCTTTATTGGTAAAAAATTGGGAAATATTTTTGCCGTTCATTGCCAATTCAGCAATTTCATCTGCCGTTGGTTTTTTCTTTTTTTTAAATGTTGTTTTCATATAATTTTACCTCTTGTTTGGTGGACTTCCAAAGTGTTACCAAATGACAATATTCGCCTTCGGTATCCTCTCTAATTTCATAAATAACAGTATATAGGTTGCCTTTTGCCCAGCCGATAATACGGAATTGTTCAGGATCATCGGATCGACAGTCTGCATAATGATAATGGGTCTAAATTTCCTTGGCTTCATCGAAGCTGAGATTACGTCTGGGATTTGTTTTAAGTTTTTTGCTTTTGTTTTTATCAAATTTGAATCTCATTGAAATAAGGTATAACTGTTATACATTTATGTCAAGGTTTTCGTAGGTTAGGTTAAAAGACGAAATTCAACAGAATCAAGTGGGCTTAACCAATCCTATTTGGCCTTGTTAAAGTTTTCATTCATCCTGGAAGGTATGTAAATCAGTTTATCAAATAAAACATGTTTCGCTTCAATTTCCATGGACCCTTTAAAGGATTCGTTAAGAACAAGAACTTGATCGGGCCGGTATGCCTGGATAAAACTCCGAAGCGAGCGGCTCACTTTGGGCTTTTTTAATGCGCCGGCTTTTACTTCAACGGCAATCAGATGTCCTGACCTGCGTATAATAAAATCCACTTCAGCGCCGGAACTGGATCGCCAATATAGTATGGTATCCAACAGAGGATTTGTATTTTTACATAATTCGGTAAAAACAAGATTCTCAGTCAAAGCGCCGATGTCAGGGCGTTGGTTTTCCGAGGCAAACCCGCCGAACAACAGGTTGCGAACGCCGTTATCAAGGAAATAGATTTTAGGGGCGGATGTCACTTCAGCGCGTTTACCGCCCACAAATGGTGGAATCAACTTCACCAAATGGCTTTCCGCCATCAGGTTGACATACTCGATAACGGTATTGACGCTGACGCCGACGGTTTCTGCCCAATTGGAAAAATTGACCAGGTTCCCGATTTGTGATGCAGCCAGAGACAGAATTTTTCTGAATGCATCCGGCCGCTTTATTTTATAAGTGTCAGATGCATCCCGCAATACAAAGGCTTCCACCAGCTGGGCAAGAATGGCCTGTTTGTTCTGATTCAACACCACTTCAGGATACCCGCCCCAGATCAGCAGATCTTTCCAATTTGTCGCTGCCTTGACCTCCGAAATTAACGGCGGCTCTTGATCCGGCCAAAGCTCGGCCATTCCAAATGGGAAAAGGTGATGCCGGATAGCCCGGCCGGCAAGGGATTCCCGGGTTTTGCTTTTTAAGTGATAGCTTGCCGAGCCGGTTACAAAGATCGGCACATTGGGTTTCAAATCTATCAAACCTTTTAAAAATAGACCGGCTTCGGGCAGATGTTGGACCTCCTCAAAGAACAGGCCAGGCAGAGGGCTGATTAGGTTCTTAATGTTAGTTAAAAATATTGCCGGCGAATTACAGAGCTCCCTGCAACTGGGTTCTTCACAATTAATCAATAGAAACGGCTGTGATTGCTCTGCCAGAAAATGCCAGATCAGCGTGGATTTGCCGGATTGTCTGGGGCCGATAATTAAGATGTAGCGCACAGGCAGATGGCTGTTTGCAGTCTCCTGCCACTTGCTATTATCCAGCAGCCACGGGTTATGCGCCAGCAATACTTGTAA
The DNA here is from genome assembly GCA_025453995.1 of Desulfobacterales bacterium. Taxonomy (GTDB): domain Bacteria; phylum Desulfobacterota; class Desulfobacteria; order Desulfobacterales; family Desulfosalsimonadaceae; genus JALOPH01. The sequence continues at coordinate 1,321 of JALOPH010000077.1, read as the reverse complement.
TATGATTTGATCCATATGTTAATAAACATTTTCAGGGTTAATTTACAATTTAATTGAAAAATATCAGGGTTAATTTAATTTGGCAAGGAAAACGAATCATTTTTTGATTAACAAATCAGCCCACTCCATCCAGATTCCTGTGAAGATCCATCATTTTTTAATTGAGTATCCCTTCTTCCCTCAGACACACGGCAACTGCATTATTAACAAAAACCACCAACCTGGGATAGTTGACCACCTTCATTGATTTAAAAAGAGGCGACTCCCGGGTCAAAATTTTCGTCAGTTTTCGTACATTTGTTACCTCACCGGACGTGCGGTATGCTGTCAGAACTTCATTTCGAATAACTTCAAGGCGTCGAATGTGAAAAGTAAGATGGCTTAAGATCTGGGCCGTTCCTTCTTTTACCTGGCCATGGGCGGGAAGAAATAAATTGATCTTTCCCGCTTCCGTAAGCGCCTTTATTTTTTCAAGACTTGAAATACAGTCTTTTAAAGAAGATGATGCAAAAACAGGATTGCCGAACCAGTCCGCGTCACTGACACATAGCGCTTTTTTTTCAGGCCAGAATAGGGAAACAGAGCACGCACTATGGCCTGGCGTCGGCAAAATGAATTTGCTGCCCACTTTCCAGCCTTTGATATCGGAGCCTTCAAAATCCATGACCTGTAAATCAATATCTTTTAGAGGTTCCGGCACAACAGTTCCATTTGCCGGATTGGAAAAAGGGATGCTGCCGATTAAGCTGAACAACTTACGCGCGGACGCAGGAGAAAACGCATTCATTACGGCAAGGGGGAACATGAGCAGGTTGTAAGGGAATGAAAACGCCAGATAAGGATTGTAATATTTTTTGGATTCATCAACTACATTTTTAATGAAAGGGATGGGCTCATTTTTTACCCTGCCATCGTGAAAACCGCTTTCATGAACATAGACATGCTTTTCAGGTGCGTTGGCGGCTTCACACAAATAAAAATTATTGGCATGATCAAAATGGGAGTGTCCGGCAATGATAAACGCTTTTTCCCATTTTGGATTTGTTTTAAGCCTGCTTTGAATATATTTTTCAATGGCCCTGGCGATTTTTTTCCCGCACGATGGATCGAAAATGAAAACCTCATCGTTATCCTCAAGAAAATAAGAGTGGCTGACAATCGGTTCAAACATCAAATTCCTTGACAGTTTACCTTTGAATAAAACAATGCCTTTTCGTAACTCAATCGGTTCATATTTCATTTCATCCTCCTCCCGATAAGGCCCGGATTTACGTCCGTCGCATGAATATACGCTTCCCAGGCTGATAAGAAACGCTCCTGA
>JALOPH010000076.1 GCA_025453995.1 Desulfobacterales bacterium | reverse complement strand
GGCGTGGGCGGGGTCCTTGGGGCCGGGACTGATGACTATATAATCGGGAGAGATATCAGTGATCTGTTGTACACTGATTTTATCGCACCGGAACACGTCTATGATCAGATCATAGCGCATGAACATCTGAGCCAAATTGTGCGTAAACGAATCATAATTATCGATGATCAGGACTTTTGCCACGATTTTCCCCATTGAAGCTGTTTCAAAACCTCAGATCAAGCTGGAGAGCAAGGCGCAGGCCGATGAAAAAGCGCAGCATACAAAACGTATGTGAGCATTATGAAGAGGCATGCAACGCCGCTGTCCTGCTTTAGATGAGATTTTGAATCAGCTTCTAAAATAAAAAACGCCCCCCTTATGAGTCTGGGTGGCGTTTGCCTGTTTCATAACTCAATCAACCCGTTTGTTTATTTTTCAAATTTGTATGCGAAAATCGCGGCAAAGATCAAGCAAAAACAATTACGACATTCCGTAAACCCAATAATTTGAAAAGTTTTGGTACTTGACAAGAATACGGAACCACTTTAAAATAACCCCACATGATTTGTTGACTAAAAACAATTGATACATCATGCAGACTCCGATTCAAAGGGAATCATCATGAAATCAAAGCATATATCCACGGGAATCTTTTTTCTGGCAGCTTTCTGCCTTTTCCTGAATGCCGGGTGCCAAAAAAAAATGAAAACATCCTATTTCGGTGTGGAGGAAAAGGCGCTGTTGGTTCCCAGGTATTTTGAACAGACAGAAAAAGTGATCGACAAAGCCAAGGAATCATCGGACTCTGTGTATCAGGAACGGAAAATCAACGATGCAATGAAATACGGCAATGAAGCTGCCATCGTGTATTGGGCATGCTACGACAAGCTGGCCGAGCAACTGCTGGCTTTGTCCCGTAAAACAGCTTATGATGCCATGCTATATCACCCTCAGCCGCCGCCGCCAACTCCCAGGCGGATGGCATCATTGTTCGAAGCGCCTGAGCCGCCGGAAAGCCTCGATCCCGGACCGCCTTTTGCCGGTCTCAAGGCGCTGCCTCCCCGCATGATCCTCGGCACAGTCAAATTTGAATTCGATATTTACAAACTCGATGCGGAAGCAAAAGGCATTTTAAATAAAAACGCGCCGATATTAAACGACATTTCAAATTACATACTTGAAATCGCCGGCCATGAAATCGCCGGACACACGGATATGGTTGGATCAGACGCATACAACCAGCAGCTTTCAGATCTCAGGGCCAGCACTGTTTTGTACTATCTGGCGTCAAAGGGCGTGCCACCTTTTAAAATGTTTCCTCAAGGATACGGCGAAAGTGAACTTTTAGATTCTACGCCCACGGACGAAGCCCAGACGAAAAACCGGCGGGCTGAAGTCCGGATTTTTGGCTCCATGTTGCCCGAGTTTCCGGTAACCCGTCTCGGAACCCTGCCGGCTGGAACCACCATTGAGATTATCAACTTTAATTATAATGACGCCAAGCTGCTGCCGGTTTATGAAACCGTTCTGGATAAACTGCTGCCCGCCATCCAGCAAAGCCCGAATCTTAATTTTGAGCTTGCAGGTTATACGGATGCCGGAGAATCCGGAAAAACAGCGGATCTGACCAGTCGGCGCGTCAACAACGTCAGGGAATATCTGGCCTCAAAAGGCATCTCCCCGAGCCGCTTTAAAACCGGTATTCATACTGACAGAAACCCCCTTGCTTCGCCGGACAGCAGCATCGGGCGAAAGCTGAATCGTCGTGTGGAAATTAAAATTTTACCCTGAATCCAGCGCTCAGCGGTTTTGCGATCCGGCCTCCATCTTTTTTTGCTATCATATTTCCGGTCAGGCAGCCGGAGGTCCAAATTACTTCTGCCCCAGGATAGCAACTTCAAATATACATGGGCTTTTTATTCATGACAACATCCGCTGCTGAAAGACTGGATCTTTTTTATGAACAATTTTCCGGCTCCGACCAGGTATTGATCCTGATCAACGCTGATCCGGACGCCATTGCCAGCGCCATGGCGCTCAAAAGGCTTTTATGGCGGCGCGTGGCCGGGATTGCCATTTCCAATATCAACACCATCTCTCGGCCGGACAACCTCTCCATGATCCGCCTGCTCAATGTTTCAATGACACATATTTCCAAAATCAATACCGGCGATTACAGCAAGTTTGTCCTTGTGGATTCCCAGCCGGATCATCATGAACTCTTTTCCTCTTTTGATTATACCGCCGTTATTGATCATCACCCAAATCAAAGCCCAAGCGCCCCATTCGTGGATATCCGGCCAGATTACGGGGCAACGGCCGCCATGCTGACAGAGTATATCAAGGCCGCCAAAATCAAGCCCTCGGCCAAGCTGGCCACCGGGCTGTTTTACGGTATTAAAACCGATACGGATGATTTCAAGCGTAACGCAACTCAGGCGGACATCCGCGCTTTTCAGTATCTTTTTCTGAAAGCCAACATCCACCTTGCCCGAAAAATCGAACAGGCGGATCTGAGATTTGAATTTCTGGAGTGGTTTCAAAAGGCTTTGACCGTCTGCGTCAAATCCCGAAACCGGATATACGCGCACCTGGGCCCCATCATGAACCCGGATATCTGTGTATTGATCGCGGATTTTTTCATGCGGGTCAACACGGTCACATGGAGCATTGTCTCCGGGGTATATAAACAAAAACTGGTGATTATTGTCCGAAACGACGGGCTTCGAAAGGATGCCGGCAAATTTTTGAATAAGCAGTTCGGACACCTGGGGTCTGCCGGCGGCCATAAAAGCATGGCCAGGGCCGAGATTCCCGTTAAAAATCTGGCCAAAGAGATTGAATACCTAAATGAAAAACGGCTGACAAGATGGCTCATTGACAAGTTTGAAAAAAAATCTTCATGAATGGTATTTTTCACTCCCAAGGGTGAACATTTTGTAGAGGCGCACTTTATCCGCGCCCGCTGCGGGCGAGGATAAACCTCGCCTCTACAATATTTGGAATTACAACTATTTTTACGACACATATTTGACAATAAAGAAATGAAAATCACCATCCTTGGTTCCGGGACCTGCGTGCCGTCGCTGATCAGAAGCTCCTGCGCAGTTCTGGTACACATCGGCGGGGACAATCTTCTATTTGATATCGGCCCCGGCACCATGTGCCGGCTCCTGGAAGCCGGCATCGGCATTCATGATATTTCCCATGTTTTTTTAAGCCATTTTCACCCGGATCATACCGGAGAACTGGTATCGTTTTTATTTGCCAACAAATACCCGGATGAAAACCGGCGGACGATTCCGTTGGACCTCTGCGGCGGGACCGGTTTAAAGGCTTTTTTTGATCAGTTGAAATCCATATACACGGAATGGATCGATCTTTCCGGCCGCCTCCGTTTGCTGGAATTTGCAAATACCGGCAGGGACGTCCGCGAATTTGACAGTTTTAAAATTGAAACCTGCCCGGCAAACCACCGGCCGGAGAGCATCGCATGCAGAGTCACCGCGCCAAACGGAAGCACAATGGTCTATTCCGGCGATACGGATTATTCGGAAGATCTGATTGGTTTGGCGGAAAACGCCGATCTTTTTATCTGTGAATGCGCCCTGCCCGACACAATGAAAGTCACGGGCCATCTGACGCCGTCTTTGGCGGGAAAAATGTCGGCTGCTGCGAATGTGAAAAAACTGGTGTTGACCCATTTTTATCCCCCTTGCGAGGACGCGGATATTGAAGCCCAATGCCGAAAGACCTATGCGGGGCCGTTGGCGCTGGCTCAAGACCTCATGACGTTTGACTTGGAAAATGCATCATGAAATATTATCCGGCTAATTTAAATATTGAACACAGGAAATGCCTGGTGGTGGGCGGAGGCCCGGTGGCTTTCCGAAAAGCCAGAATGCTGATGGACTGCGGCGCCGAGGTAACGGTGGTCAGCAAGGATTTTTGCGCAGAATTTCAACAATTCAATGAAATGTCTTCCATTTCGCTGGTCCAGCGACAATATTTTTCGTCTGATCTGGACGAAAAATTTCTGGTCATCGGCGCCACCGACGACTCGGAATTGAACCGCCGCATCAGCGCGGATGCGGAAAAGAAAAACATGCTCTGCAATATCGCCGATGTGCCGGATATCTGCAATTTCATCCTCCCCTCGGTGATCCGCCGGGGAGACCTGGTGATTTCCGTTTCCACATCCGGCAAAAGCCCGGCGTTTGCAAAGCATTTGCGCAAAGAACTGGAAACCAATTTCGGGGATGAATATGCCCGGTTCCTTGATTTGATGGGCGCTATCCGGAAAAAATTATTGCAGACCGAGCACGCGCCCGAAGCCCATAAGCCGATTTTTGAACGACTGATTCAAAGCGGGCTGCTTTCCATGATCAAAAACAACCAAAAAGAAGCCATCAATGGGCTTCTTGCGGATGTGGTCGGGGAAGGGTATGATTTTGATGAGCTGATGAAAGAAGAGAAGCCAAGAGTCAGGAGTCAGGAGTCAGAATAATCGGTATGAGATACGCTTCCTATATCAGAGCATCCTATGATATAAAAAATATCAACCGGTATGAAGGCGTTTAATGTTGGAAAATGATTCAAAAGCGGCTTGACAGATAATAATATCCGTTCTGCGTCAAAAGCAACTTACGCTTGACAAAAGCCTGTTTGGTTTCATAATGGTTTCATATTGAAATCATTTGGAGGTGTTAATATGGCAACTGTTACGGTCAAGAATATCCCTGATGAACTTTACGAGCGGCTTAAGTCAGTCGCAGAAATAAATCGGCGTTCCATCAATAGCGAGATTATCATGTGCATTGAAAATACTGTTCAAAGCCGCCGAATCAATCTCGACGAGGCGCTTGAGAATGCCCGCCAGCTCCGCCGATTGACAGCCGGACATCCGATCAGTGATGAGGAATTTAACGAGGCAAAAGCAACAGGGCGGCGATGATTGTGGTTGATGCAAATATTATTGGCTATCTCTTCCTATCGGGCGAGCAATCGGTTTTAGCGGAACGAGCCTTAAAAAAGGACAATGAATGGGCGGCGCCGATTTTATGGCGTAGCGAATTTCGCAATGTCCTTACTCATTATATGCGAAAAAATATTATACAGTTGGAGCAAGCTCAGCAGATAATGAATAGCGCCCTGACATTGCTGAAGGGACGAGAATATGAAGTTCCATCATATGAAGTTTTAAGGCTTGCCTCAACAAGCAATTGTTCTGCTTATGACTGTGAATTTATCGCTATGGCAAATGACCTGCAAGTTCCTTTTGTAACCGTTGATAAGCAACTGCTGCGTGAGTTTTCTTCAGTGGCAGTATCATTAAATTCGTTCGGCAAATAGTTTCGGCGCGATGCCAGCAAACCCGTCTTTGCATTTAATCTAAAAATCGCAGTCGCGTTTGCGTCAAAAGGGATTCAAAGCAAATTCTTAGCAAGAGAGATCTTTGTTGTCGACTGCATGCTGCTTGGTATAAGGTCAATGTCATTGATTTAAGCAAATGGTTGCCTGAAAATCCCCCTTTAAAAAAGGGGGATTTTGAACCGTTATATGAAATCCCCCCAACCCCTTTGCAAAAGGGGGGCTTACGTGAATGATATTGGGTATCAGGTTAAAGGTTTATAAATAAAAACTTAAAATAATCGAATTAAAATCTATGGCCCCGATATTCATCCTTATTATAGTATTATACCTGACCAGCTCCATCGGGTATCTGGCGTTTCTGTTCAGCCAGAAAGAGAGCTTTCACCGGATATCTTACGGATTGCTGCTTGCCGGGTTCCTTGCCCACACGGGTCTGATCGCTTATAAAATGATCATACTCGAATCGATTCCGGTGCATAACCTTCACCAGACATTGTCGTTTGCCGCATGGGCGCTGGCCGGCGTCTATCTTTTCTTAAAATACAAATTCCGGTTGAATATCCTGGGGTTGTATGCCGCGCCGCTGGCCGCCTTCATCATGGTGGCGGTCTATTGGATTCCCGAAGCGCCGGGCGCCCACGGGGAGCTTTTTAAAAACCTGTGGCTCATTCTTCATGTGGTGATCATCTTCATCGGGGAAGCGGCGCTCGCACTGGCCTGCGGCACCGGCATCCTGTATTTGATCCAGGATCACGCCATCAAGAGCAAAACAAACCGGTTTTTCCACAAGCGCCTTCCATCCCTGGAATTTCTGGATGTCACGGGATATGTTTTCATTTTTACCGGATTCACCCTGCTCACCATCGGCTTGATTACGGGTTTTATATACGCCCAACAGGTCTGGGGAAGATTCTGGAGCTGGGATCCCAAGGAGATCTGGTCAGGCATCACCTGGCTGATTTATGCCGCGCTGCTTCATGAGCGGCTGGTTGCCGGGTGGCGGGGCCGGCGCGCCGCGATCATGGCCATCATCGGTTTTGCCGCAGTTATATTCACCTTCCTGGGGGTGAATCTTTTCTTAGAGGGCCATCATGAGACCTTTACAAAATAATGAAAACTCCCCCATGATCAGCCCAAATTCAAAACCCGAAATGCCGGAAATCCTGCTCATCGGCGTCAACCATAAAACCGCGCCGGTGGAGCTGCGCGAAAAACTCGCGCTTTCGTCTGAAGAAATCGAGCACGCCCTTGAACTGATTCAGCAAAGCCCCCATATCCTGGAAGCAATGATCATTTCCACCTGCAACCGCGTTGAAGCGCTCTTAGCGGTAAAAAATCGCGCTGAAGCCACCAAAACCATGCAGGACCTGATCGCATCCTTAAAGTCGATTGCCCCCCATCAGCTCACAAACGCGGTTTATGCCCATACCGGCGAATCTGCCATCCGTCATATTTTCAGGGTATCGTCTTCTCTGGATTCCATGATCCTCGGAGAGCCCCAGATTCTGGGCCAGGTCAAAGATGCCTACAAAGCCGCCGTCAAAAAAAAATCCACAGGCGTTATTCTAAACCGGCTCATGCACAAGGCTTTCACAGTGGCGAAAAGAATCCGCACCGAAACCGGCATCGGCGGTCACGCGGTTTCCATCAGCTACGCCGCCGTGGAGCTGGCCAAAAAAATCTTTGACAGCTTAGAGGACAAAACCGTTCTCCTGGTCGGGGCAGGTGAAATGGCCGAGCTTGCCGTGGAACATCTGATCCGGAACCGTCGGGCGGGCGGCATCCTTGTTGCCAACCGGACATTCGCAGCGGGACTTGCCCTTGCCGGCCGATTCGGGGGAAGCGCCATCCGGCTGGAGGAGATCTCCCAATATTTAAAAACAGCCGACATCATCATCAGCTCCACCGGCGCTCCCGGCTATGTTATTACCCGGGACATGGTCAAGCCGGTCATGCGCTTGCGTAAAAACCGCCCGTTATTTTTTATCGACATTGCCGTTCCCCGGGATATTGAGCCGGAGATCAACCGAATCCCCAATGCCTATGTCTACGATATTGACGATCTCCAGGGATTGATCAGCGACAATATTGAAACCAGAACCAAAGAATCCATCAAAGCCGAACGGATCATTGATGAAGCCGTTTTAAGATTTCAGGGATGGTACGACAACCTGGATATTGTCCCGACCATAATCGCCCTGCGCGCAAAGCTTTCCGCTATTGCCGAAGCCGAGTTTGCAAAAACAGCATCTTTATTGAACCATCTTTCAGATCAGGACCGCCGGGCGCTTGCCCGTATGACCGAATCGCTTATCAATAAAATCCTCCATGAACCGACGCTTTTTCTGAAAAATTCCGGCGCCCACCGGAACAAATCCGTATATTTAGATTTCCTGCGAAACCTGTTTCATCTTGATGAATAATATTTTTCAAATGAAAATATCAGTATATTTTCATTTGAAAAATATGCTTTACATTTAAAAAATAAGTATGGTATGCAAATCATCTTTAATTAGATTCTTCATCCGCGCATACGGATATTGTTGCCGGTGACTTGTCGATATCGAAAGGGGGACGCATTATCATGAAAAAAAAAGATATTAAATATTTCAAAGAACTCCTGACAAAAAGACTTGAAGAATTGATGAGCCAGGCCAATGACACGGTCTCGGATATGCATACACCAAAAGGGAACTTCCCCGACCCGGCGGACCGCGCCGCCTATGAGGCGGACCGTAACTTTGAGCTCCGGATCAGGGACCGTGAATATAAGCTCATAAAAAAAGTAAAAAATGCGCTGGAACGCATTGAAAACGGGACCTTCGGCGTGTGTGACACATGCGGATGCGATATTACAGTCGAACGCCTGAAAGCAAGGCCCGTCACAACTCAATGCATTGAGTGCAAAACAAAAGAAGAAGCATTAGAGAAAGCCCTTGGATTATAAATCCGGGAACATCGATCTTCATGTTCATTCCACTGCGTCCGATGGCTCCCTTAAACCTTCAGAAATTATTGCGCTTGCCCGAAAGATCGGATTAGGGGCCATTGCCCTGACCGACCATGACTCCATCGAAGGGACAAAGGACGCTCTCCGCTTCGGCATTCCCGAGTCCATCGGGTTTCTGACCGGAGTTGAAATCAGCGCCCAGCCGCCTCAAACCTTTTCATTTTCCGGAAGTTTTCACATCCTTGGGTATGGCATTGATGTGGAAGATCCGGCCTTAAACACAACTCTGGGAGCCCAGCAAGCCGCCAGAAAAAACAGAAATCCTCAAATTATCAAACAATTAAACGGCCTTGGCATCGACATTTCCTTAAATGAAGTGATCGCGGCATCCGGAAAAGCACAGATCGGCAGACCCCACATCGGCAGCTTGATGCTTCAGAAAGGAATTGTCCAGTCCATGGACGAGGCGTTTGACCGATTCCTCGGCAGGGGAAAGCCTGCCTACATCGAAAAACCCGTGATACCTGTCCAAACCGCTATAGACATCATCCGCTCAGCCGGAGGTCTCTCTGTTCTGGCCCATCCCGGCTTGATCGAGACAAAAAATTCAAGACAAATTGATGAATTGATTGCGGAACTGGTTTCGCTCGGGCTCAACGGCATAGAAGTCTTTTATCCAAATCATACCCATTCTCAGACGAATTGTTTCGCCCAGCTTGCGGAAAAATTCAATTTGCTGGTCACCGGCGGGACTGATTTTCACGGGGCAATTTCACCGGATATCGCCCTTGGGTTTGGCCGCGGGGATTTCAGCGTTCCGTATGGCATATATGAAACGCTTAAAAAGGCTTTGAATAAAAAATAAACATGGATCTGGAACCCCTCGAACAGAATATTTCCTATACGTTCACAAACAAGGCGCTGATTCAAACCGCCCTGCAGCACAGTTCGTTTGTGAACGAAAACCCGGCCAAGGCATTAGAAGACAATGAACGGCTGGAGTTTCTGGGGGACGCGATCCTCAACGCCATTATCAGCCATCTTCTGATGACACGGCACCCGGAATTAAAAGAAGGGGAACTGTCCAAAATCCGATCCCTGCTGGTCAACAAAACCCATCTGGCAAAAGTGGCCAAGCAAATTAATTTAGGCCAGTTTCTCAGGCTCGGCAAAGGTGAAGTTCAATCCAGCGGACGGAAAAAAGCTTCCATCCTTGCAGATGCGTTTGAAGCGCTTCTGGCCGCAGTCTATTTGGACGGCGGCTTTGATCAGGCAACCCTGCTGATTCAACACCTTTTTGAAGATTTTTTTAATACCGTTTCAACTCCTTGGATTTATTTTGATTACAAAAGCCGTCTTCAGGAACTGGTCCAGGCAGCCCTTAAATCCCAGCCTGAATATGTGATCATCAGCGAAAACGGTCCTGACCACGACAAAACATTTGAAGTGGAGCTTTCTGTGGGCGATGTCCGGACCCGCGGAAAAGGGAAAAGCAAAAAAACCGCTGAACAGGAAGCCGCGAAACTGGCGCTGGAGTTGCTGCATGTTCAAGAATAACCTCTTAAAATAATGAAATAAAATATTTGATCCAAAGTGTCTTATATTGACAATTCACAATTGACAATTTGCAATTCTCAATTAGTCCTTTATGTCAATCAATGAAAAAATTGCAAATGGTGAATTGTTAATTGATAATTGTGAACGAATAAGATCGGGGTCATCAGTCATGATCCCTGCCTTTTGAAATACCGTTCAATTAGGTTTTCATGAACTCACCCCAAAAGCCTCTGATCATCCCCATTTTCATCCCCCACGCAGGGTGTCCCCACCAATGCGTTTTCTGCAACCAAAAGATCATTGCCGGCGATTCGCCTGAATTTTCAGGCACACCTCTTGCTGATGCCGTCGCCCGGTTTTTATCATACCAACGACCGATCCGCTCCCATGTGGAAGTTTCTTTTTACGGCGGAAACTTTTTGGGATTGCCGGGGAAAAGGGTCCTCCGCCTTTTAAGTGACGCCAAGGCGTTTGTTGATTCCGGCAAAATTCATTCCATCCGGTTTTCCACCCGGCCGGACACCATTGACGAAAACCGCATGAACCTGATCGCTCCCTTTCCGGTTTCCACCATTGAACTGGGGGCGCAAAGCATGGATGACCGGGTGCTGAAAATATCCGCTCGTGGGCATACGGCCTGCGATACGGTGGATGCGGTATCCCGACTCAAAGAAAAAGGCTATAAAATCGGCCTGCAGATGATGACCGGCTTGCCGGGTGACACCCTTTCCGGGGCTTGCGAAACCGCGCAAAAAATTATTGCCCTTAAACCTGATTTTGTCCGCATCTATCCGACCCTGGTGCTGGAAGGAAGTCCCCTGGCGCAGTTATTTAAAAAAGGACAATACGCGCCGATTTCGCTTGAAGAATGTGTGGATCAACTAAAAACGCTTTACCTGCTTTTTTGCGCCGCCCGCATACCGGTGATCCGGATGGGGCTTCAGGCATCATCAGAACTTGCCGATAAATCCCTGGTGCTGGCCGGTCCCTATCACCCGGCCCTGGGCCATTGGGTCATGTCGTCGGTCATGCTGGACCTTGCCGTTGCCGCGCTTAATTTGACCCCTCCGCCAACCGATGCAGCCACGCTGATCGTCCACCCGAAAAGCCTGTCCAGAATCCAGGGGTTGAACAAACAAAACATCGAAAAAATAAAAAAGCGGTTTTGCCTCCAAATCTTAAACATTAAAACCGATCCAGGTTTGAGGATGGATGAAGTCAGGGTGGCTCTGTGAAGGAATGCTTTATTTTCAATCATTAAAATGATACGGTAACGCCCGACAATTGACTCATTTGTTTTAAAGCTATTTATCGCGCTTAGCGGTATTTTTACAGTAATTAACTTTTTTACCTCCTGCTCGTACTCGTAATCGGTTTATTAATCTCGATTACGAGTACGAGCACGAGAACCGTCCCATCAAAACGGGACTTAAGTACGAGAGAGATTCCTTGAAAGGAGACGCCCATGCAGGACCTGACCAGAGCCCAGAAAGCCCGGGTCGCCATTCAATCGTTTAAAACCCTCGCCAATGCCCTGGCCTTAAGAGGCTACTTCCGGCCATCGGGCAGAATGGGCCAGGCCCTGACGGAATGCCTGTTGACATTGAGCCCTGAGATATACGGCAGTATGAATGACCCGCGTGTCGTCGAATTGAAAGGCCTGGAATATGTGATCGACCGGCTTCCCAAGGGAATTGAAAAGAGCACCCGCATCATTCTCACCGATGAAGAACAATTCGGGGAAAGTCAGTTTGAAAAAATTATCCCCTTAAAACGGCGGAGAAGCTGCTATCGGATAAGCGAAACAGAATTCTGCTTTGTGGTTACCCGGGGAATCACGGAGATATATGACATTTTGACCCATATTACATTTTTAAATATCGAGGCCAAAAAAATCCAGAGCCACATGATCGATGGAACCGGAAATATCAGCTACGAATGGAATGACCTGGAGAAAACCGTTCAAAACCTCGATCAATTCAGCGCCCATGAACTGGACCGGGCCCTGTGGAACTTGAGCATCATTCTGGGAAGATCCTATCATGAAACCCGTGACACCTATGAATATTTTGCAAAGAATAAAAAAGAGCACAACAGCAACAGCGATTTGTTCTCAATGATTTATCAGCTTGGCAAGCGGGTGGATGAAGAAACAAAATCAAAAGACAACTTCCTGATCGTTTACATGACGCCCACGTTGATGAACATTATCGCGCATCAGTATTATGGAAAAAAATGGTCTGATAACATCAAAACCAGGCTTAAAGAGATTAATCTTCATAACCGCCCCCTGCACATTATCAGCGCAAACCTTCACAGTGTGGTCAACCTTCTTTATGGGTATGGAACCACCTGCCACCTGCCTGATGGCAAAACCAGGGATTCCGGAGAGCCGCTTTATGATTTCATCCAGTGCATTCGAGAGAAGCGCGACGACATCATCGGGTTTGCCGGCAAAAATGGATTTTATGAACTTTCCGACAGCTCCGGCAGCAATATCGACGTTCAGATCATCGACACAGCCTGTCTCGCATGCGTCCCGCAGCATCCGGTATTAAAAATCAATTCCGCAGCGCTCCGAGACAATGCCCCCGTCATCCTGGTCATGGATTATGCCTTCGGCGCCCAGGCGTTTGAAGTCATGGACTGTCTGCTCATGCCCTATGATGAAAATCTGGAGACGCCTTTGAAGGTTAAATCCATTTCCATTATGGGAAAAGCGGGAATCCTGCCGGGCAAAAAAGGGGATATCATGCTGGCCACCGCCCATGTCATGGAAGGGTCCACGGATAATTACATGGTTGAAAACGACCTGAAGCGGGAAGATTTTGACCCTGACATGGATGTTTATGTCGGCCCTGTAATCACGGTGCTCGGCACCTCTTTGCAAAATAGGGATCTCCTCCAGCGGTTTCAAACCACCTGGAAAACCGTGGGACTGGAAATGGAGGGCGGGTATTATCAGCGGGCCATCAGCGCGGCCATCATCCGGCGGCACATTTCCAAAGACGTCAAAGTCCGATACGCATACTATGCCTCAGACAATCCCTTACTTTCAGGTCAGACCCTGGCGGCCGGTGAAATGGGCGCCGAAGGGATCCGGCCCACATACATGGTGACCAAGGTGATTTTGGAAAAAATTCTGGGAAGCCAACATTTTTAATTTTCAGGTTTTTAGCACAAAGAAATCAGGAAATACCCGATTTACAAAAAAATTGCATCCAGATTATATTTAGAATATAAAGAATTTTCATTATTTATATTCTAAATACGGAGGCCGGTAATGAAATTTTCAGAATCTCGCATGGATATTTTAAAAACAAAAGACGGATTGAATCTGGACATTCACATCTGGGAACCCCAATCACCCAAGGCGGTTCTCATGGCCATTCACGGCGGGTTGGCCCACGCCGGGGATTATGTCACGCCGGCGCTCTATTTCAAAGACTGGGGCATTGCCACGGCGGCCTATGACCTGCGCGGCCATAAACAGGAAAAAACTTACATCAAAAGTTTCGATCTTTTTCTGGATGACACGGCGGAATTTCTGAAATGGACCAAAGCCGCGTACCCGAATATTCCCGTTTTTATGATGGGACACTCCATGGGCGGACTCATTGCCACCCATTTCGGCATCAAGTATGCTGCCGACGACCCGAAAATCAAGGGGTATATCTTGTCTTCCCCCTATTATGAAAATGCGATCAAAGTATCACCCTTGATGATTCCACTGGTTAAGATTTTCGGCAAAATCATCCCCAAGGCCGTCATCCCAGGGCCGGACCTGACAGACCTTCTGACGCGGGATCAAACCATCACCGCTCGGCACCGGAGAGACGCGGAAGCAGGGCTTCGGTCCCTGAAACCCACCATGCGCTTTGGCGCGGAACTGCTCAAGGCCCAGAAATGGGTCAAGGATAACTTTTCCGCATGGCGGCACCCCACATTTGCCGTCATCGCCGGGGCCGACCAGGTGGCCGATTACAAGGAATCCGAACGCCTGCTCAAAAGCATGGACCCGAAACGGATCACCTACCTGTTTCATAAAGACAATTTTCATGAAAACTTCAATGAAATCAACCGTCAGGAAACCTTTGAAAAAATAAATGACTGGATAGGGTCTATTGTTTCTTTGTAATTTTTGAGCAACCGGAAAAATTGATTTCCGGTTGCTCAAAAATTCATTCTGCGCTGCGCGCGTTCGCAAGAAGAATGATA
>JALOPH010000255.1 GCA_025453995.1 Desulfobacterales bacterium | reverse complement strand
CCTATTAGGAGATAAATCCCGAGAATTACAATTATAGATATTCCCACAAACCTGTAATGAAGTTTTAAATATCTGAATGCAGTTTCAAGCGATTCATTGTTGTCCATAGCGTCCTGGACATACTGCCAACGAGCGTCTAGAGCAGCTGTCCGCAGTGATAAGAGCACGTGACCTTGGGTTGGGTCAACCGTTACCACCTGACCTTCAATCTGATCACCAATCTTTAACGAATCAATGAAATCTTGTGAAAAACTAAATAATACGCTTTATTCAGAAACGGCCATAAAGGAGAATCGGGCGCAATTCCCTGTACGGCGCTCATCTGGTCCAATTGCTTGGCAACCGGCCGCATGACTTCCTAGGCGAACTGCCTGGCTGCGTCTCTCAGCGCAATGTCGTCCTCGCTTAAGTTCACGTTTATATCAAAATATTTCATAGTTCTTCCTCCTTGACCTTCTTAGATGGGCAGATTGAATTTTTTGCAGTATTCCGGATATAATGCCTGACCCGGTTTAAGCAGAGGCAGGAGCTGTAAAATTTTGCCCACCGGCCCCTTGGCTACGATCTGTCTTGTTGCCAGCGCTTTTGGGATAAAGACTTGCTTGAGCCAGTATTTATGAACCATGTCTCCGTTCATTTTCATGGTGACTGTGGGTGTTTTGGCCTTCGCGGCTTCATCAAAAATCGGTCCGTTATCATCCACAAACATGACGACATCCGGATCATCCACCACAAACAGAATACTCATATTGGATTCTTTAAGCTTGGGTCCAAATTCTGTTTCCTTGATCATTCTCCTCCAAAGATCTCCAAACAAATCGACAGCCACCTGTTTTGTAAAAATCGCCATAACTTCCTCCTTGTTTATGTGTGATTTTAAATAATGTGTAAAAAACACTGGTATCAAATGCAAACCATGTGCCAATTGATAAACAAAATTAACCTATTGATTTTATGTATTATTATTAATATTGGATAAATCGAAAAATTATTTAGTCAATATATTGCCACTTTGATGTCAAAATATTGACATCCGCAAATATGTTTTGTTAGAGTTAAATCAATACCGTTAACTTAAGCCCCCTTTCTCAAAGGGGGACTTCCAGACCATCTTTATTTAAAATTAACGGCATTGACTATTGAACTTTAAAAAAACCTTATTGCGCGAAGCGAATCCGATCATGAAAAGAAAAAAATCCGTCGATACTACCGATCAATGGCAATCCATCAAACAAGCCGGACTGCTCGACATACAAATCGCAGAAAACTATATACATGCAGAAGACAAGGAAAAAGCTTGGGATTCTTACAAACAGGCAGCAGACCGGCTGGGCCCGTTTTTAAAAAAGGTTAAGGATGCAGGAACCTCGTTTATTTCAATCGTTCTCAAGCTTTCAAGCCTTTCATTTGCACTGGGCAAGGGGTTTTCTTCTTTGGCCCAATACCTTCACCGCGCCCATGAAATCGCTCAAACCTTAGGTGATCGACGATCCCATGCCTTGCTGAATATGCATCTGGGAATGCTTTATTATTTTTCAGACCGTCGAAGCGACGCCATGGTGGCATTGTCCGTGGGATTAAACGAGATAGAGGAGCTTGGGGATGAGGATATTCTTGAACAATCCGCAGTATTTTTAGGTTTGTTTTATTTTATGCAGGGCCTTTTTAAAAATGCGCTGCCCCATCTGGAAAGATCAGAAAGAGTGTTGATCAAACAGGAAAAGGGTCAACTTAACAATCCGTTGACCCCGATCCTTCTCGGCTATTGCCTGACCTATCTGGGAGAGTTTCATCGCGCCATCGGCACACTTGATTTTCATTGGCGGCTGGCCAAAGAAAGATCCGACCATAACATAGCCATGACCTTGAGAATTATTCTGGGCACTGTCCTGATCTTAACCAAGCGGCAAAAGGAAGGGGCATTCCATATCGATGAAACCGTAAAAGAAGCCCGGATAAAAAACAATTATTTTGCCGCTTACCTTGCCGCCGGGCCGATTGGGCTTAAGTATCTCGCAGAAGGTCTTGCAGCAGAAGCCCATGAATTTCTAAAAAAAAACTTTGAAAGCGGTCGTTCCGCCGGGATCATCCGGCAATATTCATCCCCATGGATACTTGAAATGATATATGAATTTGAAAGACTTGGGTTTGAACCTCTTTCGGGCATCACATTGAAGCAGGCCATGGAACGGGCCATCAACGAGAATAACGTTCATCTTCACGGCGTGTCATTGCGCCTGCGGGCGCTTCAGAAATATGCGGAAAACAAATCGATAACTTCTATCATGGCAGATTTGTCAGCCAGTGAAAAACTTCTTGAAAAGTCGGGAGATATGATTCAGTCCGCCAAAACAAAAATAGAAATCGCCAGGGTTGAATTATCACGAGGCAACCGCAAAGATGCGATTCAAAAAGCCAAAGAGGCATGGCAGGTGTTTGGCGGGTATGCAGAACAATTCTTCCCTGATGATTTGCATTATCTGATTGATCCCAAAACAGTGAACCTTCCAATTCCCGGCACATCCCGTGAATCTTTTGAACGGTATATTGAACTGACCGAAAACATGTTCCCCGTAGATAGCCAGGAAGACGTCCTCACGCGTGTCGTCCAGGCCACAAACCGATTCTTCGGCGCGGAACGCGGCGGACTGTTCTGGTTTGCGGGCGGAAAGTTTACAAATCACCCCAATCTGCGCGCATCCTGCAACCTGAGCGCAAAAGATATAACTGTAGAAAAATTCAAAAGTAATTATGATTTAATATTAAGATCATTCAAAGAAAAACAGCCAGTGTTGAAACGTCGCAAAACAAAAAGCCATGACCCGTCCGGCGCAACTGTAAGATCGATATTATGCCTTCCTGTTGAAGTCAGGGGAAAAACCCGGGCAGTGATCTATCACGACAATTCCTACCTTGAAGACTGCTTTGATTTTTTAGATAACAGTACGATTAAAAAAGTAGTCGACCATGTCAGCCGTCAGGCAAGCAGAATTTATGAATATTACAAAATCATGGAGGAACGCGATGACTTGATCACTGAAAAGACATTGCTTGAACCCTCTTTGGAAGTAAAAGGGTTAATTTACAAAAGCCGGGCCATGGCCGACCTGGTTGAACAGATGGATCGGGTTTCCCAAACGGATTCGACCGTATTGATTCTTGGGGAAACCGGCGTTGGAAAAGAACTTCTGGCCCGGCGCGTTCATGCCATGAGTCAACGCAGAGATAGACCTTTTGTGGTCGTGGATGCCACGACCATCCCTGAAACGCTGTTTGAAAGTGAATTATTCGGGCATGAAAAAGGCGCGTTTACCGGCGCTGATCATCAGAAAAAGGGACGGCTTGAAATCGCCGACCGGGGAACCCTGTTTATCGACGAAATCGGAGAACTTCCGCTTTCCATTCAGGTCAAACTCCTTCGCGCGATCCAGGAACACACCTTTTTAAGGGTCGGGGGGACCCGCACGATCGTTTCTGATTTTCGGCTGATTGCCGCCACCAACCGGGATCTGTCTGAAGAAGTATCCGCCAAACGATTTCGCCAGGACCTTTATTATCGCTTAAACGTCATTCCTTTTAAAGTCCCGGCCTTGCGAGACCGCATCGAAGATATTTCAATCCTGACGGATCTTTTTTTAAATCGTTTCACAAAAAAATATCATCGCCCAGATTTAATCATTGATCCTGAAACTGAAAAATTATTGATTCAATATGACTGGCCGGGCAATGTCCGCGAACTGGAAAACATCATGGAACGTTCGGTATTGCTGTCTTCCAAGGGACGGTTCGAGGTGGACTTGCCGTTATCCAAGCCGCCTGAATCAACAAATCCATTTATGGATACCCCGACGCTCAATGAATTGGAGCAACGATACATCCGGCATGTCATTGAGGTGACCGATGGAAAAATCGGAGGCCATGGCGGCGCAGGCCAGATACTGGGATTAAAAAGAACAACCCTGATCGCTCGGATGAAAAAGCTGGGGATAAGATAAGTTTCATGACTTCTCTATTGTTCTGAAAGGCTCATCATTGTTGCCGCCACTTCCAGGTATTTTCAAAAAAAATATAAATAGTTATCAAACAGATTTAATCTTTCAGAACCGGCCCGATAAAATTCCATCCACGCTTGTATAAAAATCGTCCCAAGGCCACGATCAAAGCCGGCGAAATCCGATACATCAGATAATTCATCATAAGCTGATACCGGGGGGTTACAATAATTCCCTTGTTTTTTCTAAGTCCCCTTACTGCAGCTTTAGCCACCTTGGAGGGATGCGTGCCCCATGCGGCGTAAAATTTCTGGGCAAATGTTTTATTTTTGTCTCCGGCGATGATGCCGTCTTTGATGATGTTTGTGTTGATGATGCCCGGGCATAGAGCGGACACATTGATATTGTGCGCTTTCAGTTCCATTCTCATGACATTGGTCAATGTCACCATAGCGGTTTTGGTCATACAATAGGGCGCCATGCCGGCTAATGGGAAAAGGCCAGCGCCGCTGGCGGTAATCAGTATCTGCCCCTGTTTTTTAGCGACCATGGCAGGAAGGAAAAAGTGAATCAGGTAAATGACGCCCCAGAGATTAATATCCATGACCCATTTCCATTCATCTAAAGGGATGACATCAATTTTCTTGCCATGCCCCACCCCGGCGTTGCAGCAGAGGATATCCACCTCCCCGACTTCGGATAGCACTTTTCGGGCAAGCGC
>JALOPH010000075.1 GCA_025453995.1 Desulfobacterales bacterium | reverse complement strand
CTATATAGCATATCGATCGAACAGTCGGAATCTGTTTATTCAAAATATAGAAGGGGGCTCCCGGAAATGATACGCAAGATTAAAATCCTCTGCCTGATTATACTGGGTCTGACGACGCTTTACACCATTGCCGGATTTTTCGGCATCCCGATGGTCCTTGAAAAAATTCTTCCCCAAAAACTGTCCGAGGCCCTAAAAAGGCCGGTGGCTGTAACAAATATCCGCCTGAATCCTTTTAAGCTTTCTTTTGCGGCTGAAGGATTTGAAATGAAAGACCATAACGGCGCCGACCCGTTTGTTTCCTTTGACCGGCTCTTTGTAGACATCGGCTGGGAATCCATATTCAAGAAAGGGTTGGTGCTCCAGGCGTTTTTATTGGAAAAACCATCCGTAAGCATCGCGCGGCTGTCTTCAAAAGAATTTAATTTTTCCGATCTCACGGCCGGCGGCGCACCCGATGAAGAAAAACCGGGGCTGCCTTTACGATTTGAGGTTTCAAACATCCGGATCACTGACGGCAGCTTCTTGTTCTGGGACGCGCCCCTTAATAAAAAGCATGTTGTTTCGCCCATCAACTTCGAACTCCCGTTTATTTCCAATTTTGATACCTACCATGACACTTTTTCCGAGCCGCATATTGAAGCTAAAATCGATGAAGCCGGCGTGTCCGTCAAGATTGAAACCAAACCTTTTCACGACACCCTTGAAACGATTGTTCATGTGAACCTGACAGGCGTCACCCTTGGCGATTATTTTGACTATGCCCCTCCGGATATGGGATTCAAAATCGCCCGGGGCCGCATGGACATCCGGACCGATATTTCCTTTATCCGTCAGGACCCTGAACCCATATTAACAATCGACGGCGCCGCCGACATCCATGAATTGGAAATCGCGGACTTAAACGGCATGGCGGTATTGCAGGCGCCGCTCATTAAAATTGATATGGCCCCCTCCCATCTCCTGGACCCGCAGATGAAAATCACCTCCGTATCGGTGGAATCGGCCAGGCTATTTGTGCATCGAGACCCGGACGGCAAAATCAACCTTCTTTCCCTTGGCCCGCCGCCGCGTGAAGATCAACCGCCTCCGGAACAAACCCCGCCTCCGGCGGATGACTCCAAAAAACCCTTTCAACTGGAGGTGGAGGACATTTCATTGAAGGGATGCGCGGTTGTATTTGCGGACCAGTCTGTTTTGCATGATGACGGCCAGCCGGTCGAAACAATGCTCGATGCCATCGATGCAAGGCTCACAGGTTTCTCACTGGCGCCCGACGCCCGCACCGGCTTTGACTTCTCCTCCAGGCTAAACGGCGAAGCGCCGGTTTCACTCCGGGGCGATGCATGCATATCCCCTGTCTCAGTGGGCGCGGATTTCGGCGTGGAAAATTTCAGCCTTCGCTGGCTGGAACCGTATATTCCGGACAACATCCTATTGACCATCATTGACGGGCGCTTTTCCACATCCGGCCGCGCGGACATCAAAGCCATGCCGGAGCAGGGCATGGCCGCGTCGGTAAAGGGAGCGGCGTCCGTCCGGCAGTTTGCGCTAAGAGAAACCAACAAGCCCCACAATCTGGTTTCCTGGGATGCCTTTGACCTCGAAGATGTCGATTTTGAATACACCCCCATGAAAATCGACATCGGGAGAGTTTTCGTCAACAAATTCAGCCATTGGCTCGCCATTGAAAATGATGGAAAGCTCAATGTCCAAAAAGCTGTGGAAGCACCGGCGCCTGCGCCTGGAAAAGGTGAAACGGCAGGCGAGAAAAAAGCCCAAGACCCATCCGGCGAAAAAGCCGTTCCGGTCCATATCGCCAAAATCGAATTGAAAGACTGCCGGCTCGGGTTTACGGACAAAACCATCGAACCTGATTTCTCCGCCCGGCTCAACCTTTCGGAAGCGCGGATTTCAGGGCTGGCCACCCAAGGGTCCAAGTCTGCAAAGGTCTATGCCAAGGGAAAAATTGACGACTACGCGCCCGTGGAGATCAAGGGAGACGTCAACCCCCTGGGGGACGATCTGTTTATGGATTTGACCCTGGACCTGTCCAACCTGGAGCTAAGCCCCTTTTCCCCGTATACCGGGAAATACATCGGCCGCACCATTGAAAAAGGAAAGCTCAACATCGAGGCAACAGACCGGATTGAACAGAAAAAAATAGACGGCCGGATCAGGCTGATGCTGGACCAGTTCACCCTGGGAAAAGACGTGGACAGCCCGGATGCGCTTGATCTCCCCGTGGGACTGGCGGTATCGCTTCTCAAAGACCGCAGCGGAAAAATCGATCTTGACATTCCGGTGACCGGGCGCACCGATGATCCCGAATACAAGCCCGGCGGACTTGTCTGGAAGGCGGTCAACAACATCATCACCAAGGCCGCCACCTCGCCCTTTGACCTGGTGGCATCCATCGCCGGCGGCGGCGAGGAACTCAAATTCATCGAATTTGAGCCTGCCATGGCGCAACCCGATGAAGAAAACATGAAAAAACTCCAGGCCGTCACCACCCTGATGTTTGAGCGCCCGGGCCTGATGATCGACCTGTCCGGATTTGCCGATACCGTCAGGGACCGGCAGGCCATGGCTGAAATGATCTTTGACAAAAAAATAAAGGAATTGAAATACGATGATTTATCCAAAAAAGAAAAAGCCGCCACAACCGCCGGTCAAGTCTCGCTGACATCCGAAGAATATGAAGAATATCTTGAAGAATTATATGAGGCTGATGTGTGGTCCCGCCCGGACAAAGGCGCGGATGTCAAGAAAGCCGGCGATAAAGCATTGACAACGGATGAAATGAAATCGCGCATCATCGGCCAGGTTAAAATAGATGACAACCAGCTCCGGGACCTGGCAGTGGAGCGGACCCAATTTGTCAAAAATGATATTTTAAAAGACGGACGGGTGGAGGCCAAGCGTATTTTCATCAAGGAAGGAGGGCTTGCGACGCCTCAAGCAGGGGACAGTCAACGCGCCGGCCGGGTGGAACTGTCCATCAAATAATTTTTTCATTACACGAAAAATATTAAGGATGATGCCATGCACGAAACATCCAAATCCGACGCCCAGCAGCGGGCGGACCAGATCCGCCAGTTTCAGGCGGAGCTTAATGTAATCGAAAGGGAACATATCGCCCGGCTTGATGACCAGCAGCGCATGGCCATTTCCAAATACCACCAGGATCTTCTCCTGAACCTTGCAAAAACTTTTGACATCGACGGAAGCCGGCGAGAAAAACAGCTCAGCCTCGGCATGCGCATTGCTTCATTTCTGGGGGCCCTGGGCCTGGCCGCCAGCGTCTTCTTCTTTTTTTATCAATTCTGGGGAAATTTTTCGACCCACACCCAGGTATGCATATTAATCTTTGCGCCTTTGATCACGCTTGCCGGGACTCTCATTGCCGCGCGCCTTGAAGCCACCGGATATTTTTCCAAAATCATCGGACTGGTCAGCATTGCCTGTTTTGTGTTGAACCTTGTCATGCTGGGGCAGATATTCAATATCACCCCTTCGGAAAATGCCTTTCTGGTATGGTCCATTTTCGCTTTTCTGCTGGCTTATGCCACGGATGCGCGTCTCCTGCTGGCTGCGGGCATCATCAGTTTTGCCTGTTTTCTGTCCATGCAGGCCGGGACCTGGTCCGGCTGTTACTGGCTGAATTTCGGGGACAGACCGGAAAATTTTTTCCCCCCGGCCATCATCCTGTTCATGATCCCGGCCATTATCCCCCATAAACGTTTTTCAGGGTTTGACATCATCTACCGCGTGTTTGCCATGCTGCTCTTCTTTTTTCCCGTATTGATCCTGTCCAACTGGGGGGCCGTAAGCTACATACATTTGGACAACGACATCATTGAAGGGATGTATCAGGTTGCCGGTTTCGTCATTTCAGCAGGGGCCATCTGGATCGGATTGAAAAAAAACTGGCCGGATGCCGTCAATACCGGCAATGTTTTTTTCGTGGTTTTTTTATATACCAAGTTCTATGACTGGTGGTGGGACTGGATGCCCAAATACATTTTTTTCTTTATCATCGGCCTGACCGCGATCCTTGCGCTGCTCATCTTCAAGCGGCTCAGATATGCCGCCCATCACTCGGCTGAGGGGGTGTCCCGATGAAAAAGACTTTATCTCCCCGATTTCTTTTTTCCCTGGGATTTATGGTGATCATTGCCGCAAATATCATGGTCATCTATCATGTTTCAACCAATCGAACGGGCCCTTATGAAACCATGATCGAACTGACCGAACGGGAACTTGCCCTTCCTTATCGCATGCACGAGGAGAACAGCGGCATTTCCCTTCGCCTGAGATGGGGCATTCTGGGGCAGCTTGAAGAGGATGATTATCGCTACGAATCCCGCTATCAATCCCCGGCATGGATGGATCAGGAGAAATTGGCGTCGCTGGGTTTTGACACGCGAAAAGCCTCAAGCGAAATAAATTTTGAAAAAGAAATTGTTCCCCGCCGGGCCTTTATCGTACTTGAGTATGACGGGGCAGCCTATCAGGAAGCCTTGAGGCGTTCTGAGAAACAATTCGAATCCGCCCAGAAAGCCTGTCAATCAAACCCCGGCAATGAAAAACTCAGCCAGGATTTAAAAAATGCGGAAACCCGGCTTCAACAGGACCGGACCCACACGTCCCGCCTGTTTGCCGTTGATGCCGGACCGAGTGCGGAAATGCTCAGAAAAAAATACCCGGATCAGTCGCGTTTCATCATCGCGCCGGGGATTGTGAAGATGGATTGGAATTATGAAAATAAAAAGCCCGTTCTCAACGGGCATGTTTCGAATCTGCTTGTGGAGAATATCCATGTGCCGCTTGAATTCAGACGGCCCATGGATGATATTTTGTTAAACAAACACCCTGACCGGGAGGCAGATTCACCGCGATATAAAGTTCAGCTCGCTTATGGCGCCCGGTTTGAGCCCTGGATCAGGTCGGTGACACGAACACCTTCGGGCCCGGAAAAATAAACCAGCCCGGCGTCTTCTGATGCCGGGCTGTTGATTAAATTGATAATTGGCAGTTGACAGATGGAAATGAATGCAAATTTTTTAAACCGCCGCTGATTGCTTCCGTTTCATGGCCCACATGGCCGCGCCTGCCAGAATGAGCCCCATCAGGATCATGCCCCATTCGGAAAGCGTGGGGACGTTCTGGTTCTGGGTGGGCTGGAGCTGAAGGAGGCCCCACTCCCCGCGAGATTCCTCTCTCATGTCATGAACCTCATTCAAGCCGGGGGGCCAGATGTTGTCATTCCCTGTGGTTTCGTCATATCCCAGACTCCCCCCCGGGCTCCCGGTCGGTCTCAAACACATATATTTTGAGTTATGTGGGGAGCAAAAATCAAGGATTTGGCCGGGAATGGCGTTGATTTCAGACAGGGGAATCCGAAATTCATGGATCCGGTGAGAGGAGGCGTCGTTTGGGCTTGAGCCGAAACCGCTGGCATATTGAATCCCATCGGGGCACATGCTCCCATCGCCAAATCCTTCAGTCAAAATATAATCTTCACCATTGGCAAAAATGAGCAGACATTCATCGCCGCCATCCTGGGTCTTATCTCCCACAGCATCCACCAGCACATAAATATGGGTCAGATCATTGCAAAAATATACAAAGGTCGGATCGATATACGTAAATGGCGGGGAAGGTTCCGTGTCGCCGTCAAAAACGAGCTGCGGGGGTCCCGGCCATTCTCCTGCGCCCACAACGCCGTTGATGGACGGCGCAGCGCCTGTTATTTTACGGCTGACCAATTCAGGCCGATCCGCAAGCGCGGACATCGGCAGGCAAAACAGAAATAAAAAAACAAATACCCCGGCAACACACTTTTTTGAAAACCGATTGCTCATAATTTCCTCCCTCAATGATGACACTTTTTGATTGTATGAAGATCAGCGCAAAAAAACACCTTACTCCCTTATAAATGTGGAAAAAATTATATCGGATGACACCAAAAGTCAATCTCAAATAATTGGGAAACGTCAATAAAACAGTCACATCCGTTAATGAAAGGATAATCCTTGAGAAATCAATGCAGTCATTGTATCGAAGAAAACCAAAAGGAGTATTTCCAGATGGCGTCTGTGATTCTAAAATCAAACCGCGAAGGCCCGCTGCAATACAGGCATCCGTGGATTTTCTCGGGCGCGATACAAAAAATTGAAGGCGCTCCGGGCATCGGTGAAACCGTCGAAATCCGCTCAGACGACGGCAGCGTCCTGGGATACGGCGCGTTCTCTCCCCATTCCCAGATCGCGGTGCGCATGTGGGCCTTTGATCCCGATGAGATGGTGAATGAGGATTTTCTCCGCCGTCGTCTGGCCCGGGCCATTGATATGCGCCGGAATCTTCCGGATGCTGTCGGGAATGCAAGACGCCTGGTGTTTTCCGAATCCGACGGCCTGCCCGGACTCATTGTAGATCAATACGCGGAGTTTCTGGTCTGCCAGTTTTTGTCCGCCGGCGCCGAATACTGGAAAGACACCATCGTTGCGCTGCTCAATGACCTTCTTTCCTGCAAAGGGATTTACGAGCGATCTGACACGGACAGCCGCGAAAAAGAAGGGTTGGCGAAAAAAACCGGTGTTCTTTACGGCATGGCCCCGCCGGATCTTGAGGAAATAACCGACGGCCGCCTTCGATTTCTTGTGGACATCAAATCCGGCCACAAGACCGGATGGTATCTTGATCAAAGAGGAAATCATTTTTTTGTCGCGCAATATTTGCGTGACAAAAAAGCGCTGGACTGTTTCTGCTACACCGGCGGTTTCTCCATTGCCGCGCTGTCAGAAGGCGCAGAGCTGGTGACGGGCATTGACGCTTCATCCGCTTCCCTTTGCCTTGCCCGGCAAAACATGGAGTTAAATAAAATGGATGCATCCCGGTTCATTCCTGAAGAAGGGAATGTCTCCCAAATGCTCCGTAAATACCGGGACGCCGGGCGCCAATTTGACGCCGTCATTTTAGACCCCCCCAAATTCATTCTTTCCAGAAATCAACTGGACAAGGGCAGCCGGGCATACAAAGACATCAACATGATGGCCATGAAGCTGCTGGCACCCGGCGGCATTCTGGCCACTTTCTCCTGCTCCCGGGCCATGGGCGCCGAACTGTTTCAGAAAACCATCGCTTTCGCGGCCGCAGATGCCAAGCGCGATGTTCAGATTATCTCCCGGATAAATCAGGCTCCGGATCATCCGGTGGCGGTCAATTTCCCGGAGTCGGAATACCTCAAGGGTCTGATCTGCAGGGTGTGGTAATCGGCTGTAAGCTCCAAACCCTTTTGCATGCCCGTCAATATTGACATAAAATGCAATTCATGACATGTGTGATGCTATGAAAATATTTCTCGAAAAATTTGAACGCGGCATTGTTGTGATCTTGATCGGAATGATGGCTGTTGTAGTGTTGCTGGCTACCATAGAACTTGGCTGGATCATCCTCAAAGACATTATTACCCCGCCGGTTGTTCTGCTTGAGATCAATGAAATTTTAGAAATTTTCGGATTTTTCCTTCTGATCCTGATTGGCGTGGAATTGCTGGAAACGATAAAAGCCTACTTAAGGACCAATGTCATTCATGTGGAAGTCGTCCTTGAAGTAGCCCTCATCGCCATTGCCCGCAAGGTGATCATTTTGGATCTCAAGGAATACTCGGAACTCACTTTTTTAGGCATTGCGGCTCTGATACTGGCCCTGGCCATCGCCTATGTGCTTTTGAAATTTCGAAACACGCTGTTCCAGAAAAGGCCGGATACAATACCGGTGCAAGAAAAAACAGCCGCTGAAAAAAGCCGCAATAAAAATCAATGATGTATTAATTTGTTCAGGCAAGGGGCTTCCTAAGGTTTAGGGTCAACCCATCATGGATCTTAAGGATTGTTGAGACGACCTCAATATTCTTTGGATTTCCATATTCCTTCATGAAGTTACAGACAGTATAATCTTTGCATTTCTCATGATATGTCAGTTCCCATTGACGAAATTTGTCTTCGTCTGCTTGAGTCTCCCACGGGATTCGGATCACTTCTTCCCTAAGAGGCGCGTCGCCGTATTCATAATCTTTTCTTTTTTCCGAGCCGATGGCATCAAGGGCCCGGCGGGCCCGCTTCTCGCCCACAAGACGCGCCTCTTCCCTGCTGACGGACGACCAGCCATAGGCCTCCACCGTCATCTCTTTTCCTTCACGGGTCAAACCGGTATGGAAAACTTTTATCCAGTATACGGGAAATTTCATGCTGGAATCCCATCAAGATGACTTTTTTGCTCAATTAATCCGAACCGAATCCGAAAATGGCGGATTGCATTATTTTTGTTACTTCAACCATTTGATCGGCTTTCATGTAAGCGCCACGGATTCTGTGGGTTTTTTTCCTGTAATGTTTCGCGTGTTCTTCTGACCAGAAGAAGACACACTGGGTTCAGAATGAATCGATAATGCTGTCATCCTCGACTTTAAAAAGATTCACATCCGGCACAAATATCACCGGCTGACAATCTTTCTCCCGGGATTTATACTCAAGCTCGCTATTGATCTCGATTTCCATCGGGTGGCCACAGTGAGCGCATTCACTGTCAATCTTTATCTTCAGATACTGATTTCTTAATTTCCCCTGCACGAAGGGAGTTGCAAACGCATCGGCCGCTCAGGCGGCGTACAGTTGTTCGCCCGTGCTGAACGTAATTTTATGGGGCGTTTTTTCAACCGTCACTGGATACGCCCATGTGACCGCGCCTTTGTTATTCCTGAATAAAAACGTCATCCTTTTTTCAAGGTCATCCAATATATCTGTTATCTGATCAACCGGGATGCCCATCCTTTTTGAAATCACATCTGGGGATAACGGTTTTCCGGCATACGGAAGTTCTTTAACGGCAAAATGATGGACCATCCGCTGTTCCTCCGAAAGCCTGCCATAAGATCTTTCAAACGACCTTTTCCCCTTCTCAATCTGCATGGACCACATAAACGGCGGGACATTGATGATGAACCGCCACAATCCCAGCATGAGAGTGTTCTGCATGTTTGATATTCCTTCACCCGGCCATGAGTTTGCGAAGTTCCGTGGCGTCAAAAACCAGCCGGATGGCTTTAATCTTGCCGTCCGCCACCGTAAAAAACTCAGCGGTTCTGATCACTCCGGCGGGGGTTGGGGTATCGCAGTCATACAGCAACGCCGCGCCGATGTCGGAAAAAAAGCTTTGAATCAGGTTGACCCCCCGAAGCATCTTTTGAAACCCTGCCAGAGCCGCAATAAAGTCATCGGCCCGGTTAAACTTATCAATGCTTCCCTGAAAATCCAGATCATCAGCCAGATAGCCCCGCGCGGATTTTAGATCTCCGACCGTCCAGGCCTGGTGATACCGTGTGACGACCTCTTTTGGATCCATAAGGATTCCTCCTTTTATATATCCGGCTTCGCCATTATGATAAAAAAAATATTCAGATAGTTATTATATGTGTTGTGTGAATTTAAATTTAAAATCACAATTAATATTTTTTGAGGTTTTATTTCTTTTTGTATATATCTCCCCTATGCCCGATATGGTCGACATATATGGTTTTTAATTCGCGCTCTATCCAGAATATTATTCGTACACCTCCAACCCTTGTTCTGTAATATCCTTTCCAATCGCCTGCCATTTGTTTAATATCAGCTACATTATCGATACCATCTTCAAGTTTTTTAATGGCTTGCTTAATTCGATCCTTTTGAACAGCAGAAAGACTTTGCAAATATTTGGCTGCCCGTTTATGAACGATAACCCGATATTTCATATTGAGTCCAAATCCATATATGCATCTTTTTTGCCTTTCTTTCTGTCCATTTTGGCCTGTTTAATATCCTCCAATGCATTCCTGTCGAGGTCCAAGCCTAATAGCTCTTCCATTTCCTTATAATCTTTCCATGGAATAATCACTTCGGTAGGGTTTCCTTTTTTATCTATGACAATTTTTTTATGTACGATTAACATCGTTCATTCCTTTATGGGAGGGTGGCCGAATTCATAGTTCGTTTATATCCAACGAAATAGCCTTTCCTTTTGCGATTTCTTGTCGGGCTTTGTGTGCAACCGCGATGAGTTTGTCCTGGGTTTTCGAAAAAGATTCATTCCAGCGGACATCCTCCCGAACGTCCTCTATATACTCCCGCATATGTTCAAGCACCCGCTCCTGAATCGGTTCAGGTAGTTTTTCAAACATTTTAATGATTGTTGTCTTTGATAGAGATGACATGGTTTATCTTCCTTGTTTGTTAAATAGCGCTCATCGTGTCAATATTTATCAGCGAGTATATTTCGCAGGAAAAAATAATTAAACCTCTCAATATTTTTAAATTATTAAATATATGATGAAATGTCAATAAATTAGAAAGATATTGATTTTGTGAAAGCCTTTTAAACAGTTCGGGCGGCAAAGGCATCCGCCGTTGCCGCCCGAATTATAATTTAAAAATTGCGGTCAGTTTTTCGACCGCAACTTTTTAAATTATTTCGATCACAGTCGCCATACTGACCCCGCCGCCGCCGCAGATCGTCGCCATGCCCAGAGATTTACCCCGCTTTCTCATGGCATAGAGCAGGGAAATGATGATCCGCGCGCCGGTGGACCCCACCGGATGGCCCAGGCCGATGCCCGAACCATTGACATTTGTGATGTCGCGGTTTAAGCCAAGCTCTTTTTCGCATCCCAGATACTGGGCGGCAAAAGCTTCGTTGAGTTCGATGAGTTCAAAATCATTGAGCTTCATGCCGCTTTTTTTGAGCAGATCATTGACCGCGGGCACCGGTGACAGCCCCATGACCGCCGGGTGGCAGGCGCCTTTGCCCGATGCTTTAATCTTTGCCAGAGGTTTCAATCCCAGCTCTTTTGCTTTGTCGGCAGACATGATGATCATGGCCGACGCGCCGTCATTGATGCCGCTGGAGTTCCCCGCAGTCACCTTGCCGATCTTGGGAATAAATGCTGACGGAAGTTTTTTCAAATCTTCCATGGTCAGGCCCGGCCGGAAATGTTCGTCCTTGTCAAACATAATGGGGTCTTTTTTCCGCTGGGGTACCGGCACGGGAACGATTTCATCGGCAAAATCACCCTGCCTGGTGGCCCGCTCGGCATTGTTGTGGCTCCGCAAGGCCACTTCATCCATCTCCTCCCGGCTGATGTTGAGTTTCTGGGCGATAAATTCAGCCGTATGCCCCATGATGTAGGGCTTGCCCACAAATAAGGAATAGGGCGGCTGGGCGGCATCCACCGGGCCGTCGGCCGGCAGCGGCATCACGTATGACCCGCAGTGGAGCCTCCGGATCAGGGAGTCCACAAATACATTGTCCTGAAGTCGGCATCCCCAGCGGGCCGCCGGAACTTCGTACGGGGCTGACGACATATGCTCCACCCCGCCGGACAAAACAATATCGGCCATACCGGCCTGGATCATGGCCACGCCCGACAACGTGGCTTCCATACCCGAAACGCAGACCCGGTTGATGGTCACCGCCGGCACTGTGTCCGGTATCCCGGCCAACAATGCACCGACCCGGGTGACATTGAGTGTGTCGGTGGGGTCCATGCAGCAGCCGAACCGGACATCATCAATGATGGCCGGGTCGATGGCGGCTCTTTTGACCGCCTCTTTCATGACCACGCTGGCAAGGGTGGCGCCGTTTAAATCTTTTAAAGTTCCGCCGAACACGCCGATGGCTGTGCGGCAGGCTGAAACAATAACAACTTCTTTCATGCGCTTTCCTCCTTTTGTCATCAAAACTTTAATAAAAATCCCAATCACAAATCCCCCTGAATCCCCCTTTGCGAAAGGGGGACTTAATTTCCCCCTCTTTTGTCAAGAAGAGTTAGGGGAGTTTTGAATGTTTACTTTATTGAATTTTAGATTTATAACCCGTTCAATCTCAAAAGCCGATATCGTATAGACGGCGAGAAAACAAATGATTTTTAACAATTAACCTGATGAATACACCTGAAATAATCTTGATCGCCATCGGGCTGGCCATGGACGCCTTTGCCGTTTCCATTGCCGCGGGCACTTCCGGAAAGCTGCAGGGGAAGCGGGGCATTTTCCGTCTGTCGTTTCATTTCGGCCTGTTTCAGGCCCTGATGCCGCTGCTGGGCTGGTTGGCCGGCATTCACATCGCCCATCTGATCCGGGCCGTTGACCACTGGATCGCGTTTGCCCTGCTGCTGTTTGTGGGCGTCCGGATGATCCGGGCATCCTTTCAGACAGACGCGGAAACCTTCCAGGCAGACCCCTCACGGGGAATGAGCCTGGTCATGCTGTCGGTGGCCACCAGCATTGACGCCTTAGCCGTGGGGCTCTCCCTGGCCATGATCCAGATCAACATCTGGTACCCCTGCGCCATGATCGGGATCATCACTGCCATGCTTTCGGTGACCGGCATATTCGCTGGAAGATATCTGGGCAAAAAAATCGGACCGCGCATGGAATTTATCGGGGGCGTGATTCTGATTCTCATCGGACTTAAAATCCTGGCGTCTCACCTTTGATGGACTCCTTATTCGATATTCTGCGGCCAATGTCATTAATTTAAGCAAAGGTTTGTTTTAGAGTCCCCCTTTGAAAAAGGGGGATTTAGTGGGATTTTAAATGGTTACATGAAACCCCCTCACCCCCACTTTGCGAAAGGGAGGCTTTATCTTAATGGCATTGATTCTGCGGTTTTAAAAAAAGGTGAGTTGCAACTGATCAATGGCAAGGGCCAAAATAGAATCCCGACCATCTAAGGTTCATGATTCATCCGCCGCCTCTCTAATCCACTTGGTCATTTTCCGCAGCGTTCCTTTCTCCCAGTCGGGCGAAACCCTTAGCCGGATAAACTGCTGATACAGGCCGTTCACCAGTTTGACCGCCTGGTCATAGAGATAGATTTTTTCAAGGACCACGCCTTCCACATCTTCTGCGGTTTCAATCCGGCCGGTCTCCGGTGTTTTGACGCTGCTCAAGTTCAGGCTCTCGCCCTTGATGTTAAAGCGCCATTCATTTTCACCGATTTTGGCCACCAGATTGAGTTCCGTCACCACAGCGCCTTTTTTCAAGGCGGTCTGCCCCTCCTCCAAGCCTGCGCCGTCTCCCTTGATGGTGACGACCTCTTCCCGGTTGTGGCTGGTGTTGTGCAGAACCACGCGGTTGCCGATGTTTAAATCAGAAAGGCCGTCATATGCGGACAAAAGCCCCTTCTTATCCTGATCCATCATGAACCAGAGCCACGTCAGAAATTCATTTCCAAGAAATTTGTATCGGTTATATGCGACGGATATATCGAGCATTCCATTTCCTTTCACTTAGTCGCCCTTGCCAGATTCACCAGCGCATCCCGCTGGGAGCCGGTCAATCCGCAGGCCATGTCCGCCATGGTATAGGGGAACATGCGGATAATGGGCAGTTTGAATGTCTTTGCAAACAGCGCTTCCATCTCCTCATTGGCGGCTTTTAAATTTGAAAAAAACCATAAGGCCTGGGCTTCATAATTCCATACCAGGTCGTAAATATGGGGCGTTGCCGGCATGCGCATAAGCAGCCGGTGAAGAACCTCGTCCTTGAGTTGTGTTTTTTCCGCCTTGGACAGGGTTTTGCGGTCGGACTTGTGAAGGCGCTTGGCGGTCTCCAAATTGACCTGTTTGGCAAGCGCCTTTGCCGGGACTTTCTTTTTATCGATCCGCATGGAGAAAATCACATGGGTGCCGTAAACCAGCGGTGAATTTCCAAAATCCGGCTTAAAAGGCGATTCAAAACTGGTCCACCCTGCGCTTTTTTCCATTGGCTCCTGGTCGATTTCGCGGATCGCATTCTGTGTCAGCGCAGTGCGCAAATTCTCAAGCATTGGTTCCGGCAGCTTGCCCGTCACCTGGTACCGGGTGATGGACGCGCTGGAAGATAATAGCCCCATAATTTTTTTCTCCGAAAAAAATTCAATTTTGTTTTGGGCGGACTTAACCAAAGTCCGCCCAAAACAGCAAGATATTTTTACCCGGAAAGGTCATGACGGGTTCGTAAAAATTTTTTTATCCTGATTTACGGTATTTTTTCATAAAGTCACTTGATCTTTCGTACTCGTACTCATACCCGGTTTTTAAACCGATTAGGATTACGAGTACG
>JALOPH010000074.1 GCA_025453995.1 Desulfobacterales bacterium | reverse complement strand
GCTTGAGGAGTAGGAATGGTCTCCCGGGTTGGCAAATACATATTCATAATCCGGGTCGGATGTGCTCCTGAATTTTCCTTCTGCCTCCGGGCACATAAACTCCCAGTCCATGGAGCCTGAATCGTCAATAAGAAACATGACGATCCCGGGGGCCTGCTGCTGCTGGACATCCAGGGGTACATCGTCTAACGCGATACAGGCCAACACAATCGCCAGCACGGCAAAGAGCTTCCAGGACCGGCTGGTCCTGAAAAAAGGGTGGGGGAAAAAATTTGATACGTTATTTGCTTTCATACATGTCCTGCCTTTCAACCTGAATAGGTTAAACCGGTAAAATCACACTATTTTTCAATTCAACACAATTCGCCTTTTAATGCCTATTTCCATGCGCATCATGCCGTACCCGTGATCCGCGCCGCCGCCGCCAAGGGAAACATACTCCGACATAATGCGGCCGGCCCGCCACACAGGTTCATTGGAACCAACGCCCAGACTTTCACTGCCGCCCCCGGGCAACGGGACAGTTTCCCATCCTACAAACGCGGCCCGCAGGTTGCCGGCGGCATTTTCGCCGCGATCCGCCAGATTGGCCGCTGTATTGATTGCCAGCGAATTGGTGGCATCCAGAAGCCGGGCGGATGTGTCCACATTATACCAGTCCACCGCGGCCCAGGGGTCATGCATGTCATTGACCCATGCAAGTGCGGACCCGTCCACATCAACGATATTGGGGCTGTCGGGCGGTATTTGCATAAACCGTTGAAACGCTTCCATCATGGCGGCATCGGCCATGCTCATGTTTTGCTTGTAGATGGCCTGATTGCGGATAATAAAATTTTCAACCTGCACCGTATCCGCAGACAGCAGGCCGATCACCGTCATGATGACCAGGACCATCAGGGCGACAATGATAATCGAGCCATTCTCATTGGCCAGCGGGTTACGGACCGATCGTTTTTCTAAGGCCATCTGATTGGGTATTTTTTCAAATACAAGTTTCATGCGTCAAACCTCTTTTCTTCAATGTGTCTGCGATGATGTAAATGGGGATCGCGTGGATCTGATGTTGTTTTTAGGGAATCCCATCTTCAGCCCATGTTTTGACAAATGCGACATCCGCCAGCGCCTCTGTGGCGGGATCATCTCCGGCCATGGTCACCTGCACGGAAATCGTTTTGCACACTGTGTATGATCCTGCCGGAACTCCCGGAAGGACGGTCTGATTCTGCTGGGGAATCGGCTGGTCATTGAGCACCTGCCAATGCACGGTATACCTGCCGTCCAGCCGGTTGGCATTGTGATTTCCGGCGACCATATCCGGCATTTCTTCGGTGAGCTCATCGGTGGTGCCGTCGCCGTCATCATCCAGCTCGTTGTCATTGGCGTAAAACGGCATGGATTTGAGGGTTTGCACCTGATCGTCGAGGATGGTCCATGCTTCGGTTTTTTCCGCGATATTGCGCGTCCGCAAAAGGGATGAAGCCTGAAGCGCGCCCATGGCCATCAGGCCGATGGAAAATATGGCCAGGGCAATGAGCACCTCGATAATCGTATACCCGGCATTGGATCTGCTTGCAAAGGGTGTTGTAGGCAAATGTTTCATCTGGCTCTTTTCTCCTTTTAACTCTCCTGCTTTATTTGGTGTCTGAACGGAAAGTGTAGCTTTTGGCCCAAGACAAGGCCGCAGGATTTTTTTGACCGCAGGCGTAGCGGCGCTACGTCGAGGATCAAAAAAATCCGAGAACGCCGTATGGGGCCAAAAGATGCGGTTTCCGTTCGGGCATTATTTATAATCCCAGATTCCGACTGTTAACGGTGGTGGTCAGCAGCATCCTACGGAAACGATCCCCCTGGGCCGGCAGGATTTCCTGGCCCTGTTGATTGTTATATGCGTCGTTGTTTGTAAATCTGTAGATGAAGCCCCCGGATTGAACGCCGGCACGGACCACAAGAGAGACCTGGATCGAACGGATTGTACCCAATGCCCCGGCTGCCACCGGCGTCGGTATCACCGCCCCGTTTTCATCCAGATAGACAAAATTAAGGGCATCCACATTGGGGCTTAAGGCCAGCAATCCGGTCACGGCAGGAGGCAAGCATCCGGCGGCCGGATCGAGCCCGGTGCCGGTTTCGCGGCCCAGATTACATGCCACGCCGTCATCAATCAGGTCATTGACGCCGTCATCATCATTGTCGGCTGCTCCATCACCGGCGTCATCAGCGAGATGATATCGTACGATTTCATTGGCATCGCAGCAATCGCCGTCCGGGCGGTTGGACGCCCCGTCGCTCCTGTCTGTTGAAAAAACCAATTCGCCGACATCTGCCAGAATAATCCGGGCATTGGCTTCTCTTGACGGGTCCAGTCCGGCCATGGCAATGTCGTTGACCATGATCTCCAGGGCGGCCCGGGCAGACTGATTCATTTCAGTCAATGCCTCCTGGGTGTTTTTGCCCCGGACCTGAACCTGATAGGCCGTCACAATCACCAGGCCGACAAGAAAGGACAGGGCCATCGCCACTAACAGTTCAACCAGCGAAAATCCTTTTTTATCCATATGATGCATATACCCTCCTGATTTTTATTCGCCCAGAGGCTATGGACATTCCACAATTCTGGAAGTGCCGACATTGGCAACCACAATCCGGCGGCACAAGTCACCAGACGTGTTCTGCAACACCAGGGTGCCGCCCAGCGCATTTTGCGGCATTCCCCGGCTGGTAAACTGGAGTCGGTCACCTGCAAAACTTGAGCTTTCAAGGACAACCCCCGGAGGGAGCTCATAGGTTCTTGCGGCGCTGAAATCATTCGCCGCCAGGTCCCATGAGAGAGTGTCAAACGAATCCCCGCCATCGACAAATTCAAGCCTGGCGGGCAGATTCGATTTGATGGCATTCATACGGGTATGCTCTACGGCGGATTTAAGCATGCGGACCGCGTAATTAAACTGCATGTTGCTGCGCCACCGGACCATGTTCGGCACCGCTATGGCGGTCAATATAGCAATAATGGCGACCACCACCATCAGCTCCATAAACGTAAAACCCTTCTCTCTTGTCATAAACGGTCTCCTTGGTATGATTTGGACGACGACATCAAATATACAAGTTGTATGCCAATTATTTTTCATCAAGGTGATAAAAGCCCATCAGCAGCAGTTTTGAAGTATAAGCCAAGATATGAATCAAATAAAGCGGTGAATTTTTCATCCGGTGCGGCCAAAAGGACATATCCCACAAAAAGCTTGAGATTCGAGGGGTTAATGAGCGATGAATCCCTGTTTTTTTGGGGATCAAGAAAAAGATGTCGCCCTGGATCATCTTAAAAAAGGAACCCAGATATTTTTATTATTCAAGTTATCTTTGATGACAAACGGCCGGTTTTTCAACCATCAAATATAAAACTTTTTAATAGCAGGGTAAAAACTTTTTACCTTTGCGGGTTTTTTTAAAATCAGTTATGATAATCTCGTAAAAAGCTATTGATCCCGCTATGCGGTATTTTTACAGAAAGCAACGTGATGCTCCTTACTCGGACTTCTGCTCGTACGCGTACTCAATTTTTTTAAATCGATTACGCGTACGAGTACGAGAACCGTCCCGAAAAACGGGACTGAGTACGACATGTTCCTTGGAAGGATTGATCTCGCGGACATGGCCCGCTCCTACACATTTATCGTGCTCCCGCCCCTAGGAGCGGGCCATGCCCGCGATTTTTTAAGAGTCCATTAAATAAAATTGTGACGGAATTTCGCATTATGGTATAAGCAGATGTCAGCACAACCAAGCAATAAGGATTTTGCGCCCATGTCAGAAAATAAACCCATCAGCCCCCGGCAATCCCGCCAGAAAATCATTCAAAATGCCGCCCGGCTGCGGATTATTCTCGCGCCGCTCCTGCTTCTGCTGCGATGTGCGGCCTGGCTCTCCCGCATATCCGGCCTGGAATCAGCGCTGTATCGCTTTGTTTTCAAGATTGTTTCCCTAAAATTCAATTCCCGCATGAAACAGGCTTTTGCCGGTTATACGCCGACGGCAACCGATGTATTTGTCTGCTCGTATTTTAAGGCAGGCACCAACTGGACCATGCAGATTGCCTATCAAATCGCCCGGCGCGGCCAGGGGGAGTATGAAAACATTCATGATGTGATCCCCTGGCCCGACGCGCCCATAAAGGGCATGGCTGTGACGCTTTCCGGCGATCCCCTGTTGAAACAGGCGGCCACGGGATTGCGCGTCATCAAGACGCATTCGGAAGCGCATTCGGTGCCGTATACCAAACAGGCCAAATACATCTGCGTGGTGCGGGACCCGAAAGACGTGTTTGTATCCAGTTATTTCTATGTAAGGTCGGTGATCATGGGAAAGCTCATGCCGACGGTGGCCGCGTGGCTGGATGTTTATTTATCCGATGCCGCGCTTCACGGGCAATGGGCTGACTTTTTAAATGGATACTGGCAATGGCGCAATCAGCCCAATGTCCTTTTCCTGACCTATGAAGAGATGAAAGACGATCTTGCCGGCGCGGTCCGGCAAATCGCCGTTCTGATGGGCGTGGATTTGACGGATGATGAGTTTGAACGGGTCTGTTACCTGAGCTCGTATGCCCATATGAAATCCATCGGCGGGAAATTCTATCCCGGCCGGGTATCGCCCTTAAGCCTGCCGAAAGGGGAAATGATCCGGAGCGGGAACAAGGGGAAATCTGACGAAATTCTGTCCCCCCGGCAGCAGGAGCGCATTGACGCTTATTGCCATGAATCCCTGCGGCGGCTGGGCTGCGATTTTCCATACAATAGTTTTTATGCAACAAAACCAAAGGCCTGATTGCATAAAAACTCAATCGTCATGGCAATGGAACCTGCTCTGATAGGATTCAACTTCTTTCAGAACTTCAAACGGAAGCAGAAATTTGCCGATATCATTGATGTCGGCGTGGAGATCGGTGCCGGATAAGATCATCAGCTTGTGGTCTTTTGCAATTTGAACATACATGTTGGCGTCTTCCGGATCATGGTAGCTTCCGGTATAGGCTTCAATGCCCATAAGCCCCGCCTTGCATAAGGACCGGATGACCAGATCCCGGTATTCTTCAGGAATTTTGTGCGGATGGGCGAGCACCGGCTTTCCGCCCCATTTCAACACCCGCTCCACCGCGGTGACTGAATCGATGGTCTCCCGCTGGTGGTAGCAGGGCCCCACCGGGCCGATGAGGATGTTGGCTTCTTTGGTGGTTTTCGCCATTCCGCGCTCCACCATGGCCTGGCGCAGATAGTGCCAGCGGAGCGGGCCGTTCTGCATAATACGGCCTTCCGCATCCCGCTTGAGGGTCTTTGGCCCCACATCCCGGTCCAGGTCAATATCTTTCCCTTCCCGGCGGAAAAAATGGTTGAGCAGACGGCAGGTGGCTTCAAAGGCCTCCAGGCGCTTGTATTGCTCCTTGACCACATGGCGCTGGAAGGAGAAATTGCTCGCGTCGATGCTGTACCCCACAATATGCACCTTGTCGTTGTCCGCGCTGATCTCGGAGCCGAAAAGGAGTTCAATGCCGTATTTTGACGCATGGGCGCTTGCGGCAGACGCGGTGGCCTCGTCCGGATAAAAGTCATGATCCACTATGGCAAGCCCTCTGATGGATATTCCCTTTTCCAGCTCCAAACTTTTGTTGAGAAATGCCACCCGGTCGATCAGCGCTTCCACCTGAAAACTGCCGTCGGAATATTGGCTGTGATTATGAAAACTTGCTTTATGTTCGATCTTCATAAAAAAAATATCGCTTATGCAATGAGGGAATACTTTTGCCGCTTCATATAGGCAAAATTAAAAAAAAGGACGACATTGATCTGTTTTGAACCGTCAAAACGACCACGTCGTCCTTTTTGCAAAAAAAATAAGACTATTAAACGGTTACTTCACAATAGCCTTTTTTGCTGACGCTTTCCTTGCTGCTACTTTCTTGACCGCCGGCTTTTTCGCTGCCGGCTTCTTGGTCACAGCTTTTTTAGCCGCCGGTTTTTTGGCCGCCGGTTTTTTAGCCGTTGTTTTTTTGGCTGCTGGCTTTTTTGCCGCCGGTTTCTTCGCAACGGTCTTTTTTACAGCCGGTTTCTTCGCAGCCGGTTTCTTGGGGGCAGTTTTCTTGGCGGTTGTTTTAGTTTTTGCTGTGGCCATGGCACCTCCATTAATTTATAAATTTAAAGACTCCCTCCCTCACCTCTGTGAGGAACTCTGCGCTCCCCCACAAACCTCATACTATAGTGGGTTGATTGTAAATAATATACAATATATGGTGTGTCAAGTTTTTTTTCAAATTTATTCAAAACTTTGCGAACAATTTGATTTATGCGATTTTGCGGAATTGAGCGATTTGTCTTGAAATTGCAATAAGTTCGCCGTTTTCATCCCATATCTCGCCATCAGCCTCAAGCAGCCCGCAATTGATAAAATTGGTGCGAAATATGCATTTAAGCCATCGAGTTTGTGGAATGTTTCGAATATTTACGGTCAACTCGATGGTCGGAACCCAGGCGATCAGACCCTGGCTGGCAAAAAGCGGCGGGGGAAAGGCATCAGCCACCAGCGCAACGGATATGGCATCATGCGGCCGGCTGTCTTTAAATGATATCCAGCCTTTATGCTCGGATTGCTCCGTAAGGCGACCCTGCATCCAGCCGGCGCATGCCGGATCCAGACGGGCGTCCATCCGGCCGTAAAGGGTATACGTCGGCATCTCCGGAATGGCGACGCAATCTTCCAACGGCGATATGGCCGGGGGCGATTTTTCATATCTTTTAATGAAACATTCCGCGGTTTCAACGG
Organism: Desulfobacterales bacterium; assembly: GCA_025453995.1. Taxonomy (GTDB): domain Bacteria; phylum Desulfobacterota; class Desulfobacteria; order Desulfobacterales; family Desulfosalsimonadaceae; genus JALOPH01. Next base: position 7,569 of record JALOPH010000074.1, on the reverse strand, counting down.
CAAAAGTCCCCATGGCGCGCATCTTCTCTTTTCCATTCTGGGTCAACCGGGCTTGAAGGCGGTTAAACTGAGCGGATCGGCTGATCTCTTCGATAAAAATTTCAGCATCACCCGGCTCGGTGCGTGAAAGGTAATTCACTGTGAGAATCGGCGTGTTTTTTTTATCGCTGCGCCGCATCATGGCGTTGGCCATAAGGGCAAGCAGATACCCGCCGTTGGGGATCCCGCTGATGGACCAATTGTCGGATACCGTCAATTGGTAATGATGGGGTTTAATTTCAGTCAGCGACGTATCTTTATCCAGAAGATTCATGAATTTTTCCTTCTTTTCCATGGTGTTGATGATATTCCCGGATAGCCTGCTCAATTTTTCCAATCCGGTTCTCAGGGTTCGGGTGGGTGCTGAAAAATTCAGGCATGCGAACTGTCGCTTTTTTTTCCAGAAGCTGCATCAGTTCAACCATGCCGGCGGGGTCATATCCGGCATCGGCCATGACAAAAACGCCGAGCTGGTCGGCCTGAACCTCGTCTTTGCGGCTGAAACTCATATTTACCAACTGGCCGATAATCGCTGAGATCTGACCGGTGGAGGCATCCCCGGAAACAACTATCACCGCGTCAATCAACCCATTGGTCAGATTGGCCTTGGCGATCTGCTGGGATGAATGCCGGGCCAATACATGGGCGATCTCGTGGGCCAGAACAGCGGCGAGCTGATCTCTGGTGGAAAAAAGACCGTATAATCCGGCAGTGATAAAAACCTGCCCGCCCGGCAAAGCGAACGCGTTTACGGTTTTTGGGTCTTTGAGCAGATGGAATTCAAACTGCCAGGGCGTGTCTTTAGCGCGGCTGTTTTGAACCAGACTGAGCCCTGCGGCATCGATGATCTTCTGAAGTTTCTGATCCGGATGCAGCCCGCCATAAGCTTTGAGCATTTCCGGCACAGCCTGCAACCCCAGTTCGATCTCCTGTCGCGTGGTCAAGCCGATGTACTGGTGCTCGCCGGTGACCGGGTTGAATTCCCTGGACCCGCAGTAGGAGACCAGGGAAAAAATGCAAACAATAAGTCCGATAATCAGTCGCATGACAATTCAATAGGTTCAGGAAGTCGAGATGTCGAGAAAAAAATCAGGGGCACTATGGGCTGTTAAAGTAAAAAGGTGGTCAACAGAAAAATCAGATCTTGATAAAATTGCGTCATTCGTGAAATTAAAGACTTAATCACTAATCAAGATCCCCCCCCTACGTAGGGATATAGCCCACCACTTGGTCAATTGGGGTTACGTAAGCGATGCCATGACCGGGAGTATTTAGGTCCCCGGCCTTGACTAAGGCCGGAAGTATTCTTTCCACTTCATGGGAGTGACAAACAATTAACAGCACTTCTTTCTCTGGCACGATGGCCAGCCCCAGCAAACCAAGGCGATCCCTGACACCAATGCCGCGGGCAAAAAAAGCCGTGACGCCGCCAGCCCCGGCATCAATGGCGGCTTTGGTTAATTTGTCGCCTTTCCCCCGTTGAATGACACATGTAATGAGCTTTAGGTCTTGAGACAGATTTTTGAAATTATCGTTTTGCATCAGGATTCTCCTTCTTACCGCTTCTGATGATAACTGACATATAGGCCCAAAAAGAGTATATTCATTACCGGATATGCAGATGCAAGAGCCAGTATTCCAAACCCCTCGGCAAATCCAGTGGCATGACTCAAGGCAATACCGATGGAGATTTTCAAAGGCACCGTCACCGGACCAGTTGTCACGGCACCTCCATCCCATGCAATGCTGGCGTATTTTTCCTTTGCCAGAATGGTCAACACCAAAAGAATTAAATATGGCGGCAAAAGGAGTTTCAATAAATCTAAACCGTAAATCAGTGAAGCCATTCCCATGGAGGCTCCAACTCCGACGCCGACAGCCACGGCTTGGCTGAACAACCATTTTTTAAAGGCGCCCTGGGTTATCTCCTCCACTTGCTGCCCAAGCGTGTTAAAGGCCGGTTCCGCCAAAGTGGCTCCATAACCAAGGATTCCGCCAAATGCAACCACAATAATTTTACCCAGAGCTGTTGGATAAATAGATTCGTCTGGTGGATGAAAAGAATAGGGTAAGCGGTGGCCGACCTGATTGCCGAGTTCTCCCAGGCCGAAAGTAAGCCCGAAGTTAAACAAAAAAAGGCCAAAAATTGCAAAACCGCCGGCAATAAAAAATTGTGATAGTGGTATACATTCCTCAGTTTCTTTAAGCCATAACCGTAAGGTTAAAAGCAGGAAAAGAAATACGGGAACAATGGCCCGAGCCCCGTTAAAGAGAGAAGCCCAGGCGACCCTTATAAAATCCGGGGCCTGTTCTCCATGAATCCTTGCGGCGCTAACCGTTTCGGCACCATAATCGGTCTGGCGGAGGACGAAGATAATTCCCAGGATGATCACAATCGGAAAAAGCGACATCATGCCAACGCTTCCCAAGCCGGCCATTCCGGTGTCGGATTTGCCCAACACCATACATATACCCATACCCAATGCCAGAAGAAGCGGTGTTGAGACTGGACCGGCAATGACGGCTCCTGCATCCCAGGCCAATCCTATCGCCGAAGCCATATCGGGATCATGGGAAGCATAAAGCGTCAGTCCCGCGGACAAGCCCACAATCGTCAGCGCAATCGGCTTGATGCTCCAATCGCGGATATATCTAAGGATTGATATTACAAAGGCAATCCCCACCCCTATGGATATTCCAGCAACAATAATAAACGGTTTTCCCAGAAGGAGAGTATATAAAAGAGGCGCTTTATCTTGATCAACACCCGATCCGGCTATTTGAAGACTTCCGATCACTGGTTCACCATATGCGGCGAGTAGACCCAATATGAATGCAAATATAAGCACCCCGGCCATCCCGGCTTTTTGGGGCAGAATTCTCCCGACCGTTTCACCCATCGGCAGGATACCGATTTTAACGCCCTCCATAAAAAACATAAGTCCCAGAATGACCATACTGATTCCGACTGAGACGCGGCCGATGTGTTCAATATTCCATTGCAGGATAATCCATTGAAAGATCGCCAGATATAAAACCACCGGAATTACGACAATTATCTGTTCAAACAGCTGATGCCAAGTGTACGGGGCGACAATTCGTATAGCTTGCCCGAAGGTAACATCAACCTTTTTCCTCTCTGCCAGTACAGCCATCGTTTTCCTTTCCTGAACATATTGCCATGTGAGAGAATCAAAGTCTTTAACTGAGCTTATCACAGCCTTCTAAAAAACCGAACAAAGTATCACCTTAAAGCTTATGCCAGGGATAATTAAAGCGAAAGAATTAATCAGCGGCGCGGCCCTGTGCGCCCGCTGGATTTAGGGGTTATTTGATTCTTCGTTTAGTACCGGAATAAATTTTTCAACCTCCAGCCACTCGTAAATACCTCCTGCCAGTGCGCCAAGCGTCATATGGTTGACCGCCATCACCCACCCGCGCAAGGGAAAAAACCACGGGAAAAAATAGGTCAGCGCATAAAAATTAATGCCATAGGCCGCCACGCCGAGAATTGCGCCGCCCAGAATCCCCAGAAGCAGCCCGCCGCGATGGATGACATATGCCACCAGAAGCCCGAAGACAAGGGTTGCGAAAGTATTGGCAATAATGGCCGCCATCATGGCATCAACGGCAAATGAGGCTGGCGGCGGCAGAATCCCTTCGCCAAGAACCAGCGAGGCCATGAAGCGGACGATGACCCACGAGTTGCCGCCCGTCACCAGAGGAATCAGAAAAAGGTTGAGTATAAAAAAAACACTTCCCGACGCGATGCCCGCCCATATAGCCGCCCGCCAGTCAACCAGCTGGCGCCATCTGATGTCGGGTTTTCTCATATTTTCACATGTCCGTCGTGAAGTTCAATGATGCGGTGGGCGGCCTGCGCCAACTTGGGATTATGCGTGACCAGGATAATGGTCAATCCCTCTTCCTGATTAAGCTTCGACAAAACCCGCCCGATTTCATCGCTGCGGACCGTGTCTAAATTCCCGGTGGGCTCATCGGCAAGAAGTATCCGGGGAGAATTGACCAGGGCACGGGCAATGGCCACCCGCTGCATCTCCCCTCCCGAGAGCTGGCCCGGCAGATGGTTCTTTCGCTTCTCCATGCCGAGCAGGTGGAGAAGCCGGGCCACATTCTCCCCGGCGCCGTCTTTACGATAAAAGGTAAACGGCAGCATGATGTTCTCCGCCACATTTAACGTGGGGATCAGATAAAATTTCTGAAAAATATACCCAAAGAGATTGCGGCGAATGCGCGTAAGCTGCCTTTCAGAAAGAGTTTTTCCCTCATCAAAGATGTCCTGGCCGTCGATGGAAAGCCGGCCGGAAGTCGGGTTGTCAAGACAGCCCAGGATATTGATCAGGGTGGTTTTGCCTGATCCCGAGGGCCCGACCACGGACACGAATTCACCGGTCCGGATGTCAAGGGAAACATGGTTGACCGCATAAATCTCTTCGCTTCCCCGAAGATATTTTTTTGTCAAATTTCGGGCTTTTATAGCCACGGATTCTTTGTCCATGCTAATTCACCTCGCTGCGGATGGATTCCAGGGGCCTGATCCGGGCAGCCTTCCATGCCGGGTAGATGCCGCTCACAAAACCGATCAGGATGACCGCGATCAATGTCACTCCCGCCAGGGAGGCGTCCAGCTGGATCAGAGACCCGGTGGGCGCGTACGGCAGCAGATTGCGGATCAGGATTTCCGTCAATTTCGAAAGGCCATATGCCATGCCTGTTCCCACAATCCCCCCCAGAAAACACAGGATAAAAGTTTCGATCCAGATCAGCTTGAAGATGTCCCACGGCATGGCGCCGATGCTCTTTAAAATGCCGATTTCCTGAAACCGCTCAAACACGGACATCAGTATGGTATTGATCACCCCGACCATGGCAATGAGAATGGCGATGATCGCAATGGAAAAGACCATTATCTTGGCTGTGGTGACCAGGCTCATGATGGTCTGCTTGACCTGGGCGAGCGACACCACCTGGACATCGGGCAGGCCGTAGAGCTTTTCTTCAAAGGCCGCAATATCCGCCTCTTTATGAACCTTGATGCCCAGGCCGGTGAGTTCTCCGGGCTTGTTAAAAATATTCTGAACTGTCTTGACGGGCATGAAAATCGTTCCGTCGTCCTGGGTGCCGGTGCGCTTGAGCACCCCCACCACCTTCAGCTCAATCTCTTTTTCCGGAATCAGGAGCAAATCCCCCACTTCCCGCTGCTCAAGCTCGGCCGCCTCGTATCCCATGACGACTTCCATGGTGTCGGGCCTGGTGAACCATCCGCCCTGCTTGAATTCCAGAAAACTCTTCATTCTGGGAAACGTGACCGGGTCCACGCCCAGATAGGCTGAAAACCCGCCGCTTTCGCCTTTGTTGGGGTCGAATACGGCCTGCATGAGCATGGGCGTCACCTTGTCCACTTCCGGCTCGTTCACCACCTGCCGGATCACGTCTTCGCTCATGTACCGGAGGCCGGTGCCGCCTTTGAGCATGAGGGTGGCGGCTTCATAGGGGCAGCCTTTCGCTGTGAGCAGGACCTGGAACCCCATGTTGTCGATATCCTTATTCAGGGACGCTTCATATCCTTTGTTAAATCCCAGCAGGCTGGCCAGCACCCATGCGGACAGCGCAATGCCGAAAATGGTCAACAGGGTGCGGGTGCGCTTCCGCAGAAGATTTTTAAATGAAACTTTGTATATGGTGATCATTGGGCTTCGCCTTTGAAATACTTCAAAAATTTGTTTCCGTAAATAAATTCATCCATCAGGATCAGATTTTTTTTCGCAGCCCGCATGGAGGCGTGAAAATCCTGCTCGGCTTCGGGCGCGGGGTTTTTGATCTGATCCACTTTGCCGGGGATCTTGGTTTTTCCGGACGCAATGTCATAGGCATAAAAATCCGCCAAGCTGAGACCTTCAAACTGTTTGCCGAATTCAGGCGCCCGGAGCTCTTTGGCGGCTTTGGACGTGAGCTTCTGAAAGTAAAGCGATTTAATAATCCCTTCCATGTCCATAACCAGAAATACCTGGATGCCGCCATATTGGCCCTTCTGATTTACACCGTGGATATAACCGATTCTGTCCGTGCCTCTATAAATCTCATATATGGTATAAGGCACATCAGCGGTTTCAAAAAGACCCTGGAATTTGTCGCCGAGCCGGTCTTCAATCTGCGCGAGCAGGGCATCGCCCCCTTTTTTATCTATCGCCACATACATGGTTTTGTATCCGGTGGAGCCGGGGAATAGCCGGGCCACATCCCGGTCCGGGTCGTTTAAGTCGCATCCCACGGCCGCGAAAAGAGACTGGCCGGAAAACACCGATATGCCAATACAAAATATTAATATTATTGAATATTTCATCTAAACTTCCTGTCAGATTGCTACTGAGCTGAATAGTGTCGCCTTGTCTTTGAAAACCGCAGGATATCCCATACCGAATATCGAATGTTTTAGTCAATTCCTTCGAAATTCTGCGGTTCCTTGTTCTGCGGTTCGATATTTCCCAATTAAAAAAATTTGTTTATACCTTCTTATACAAATATATCTGCACCACCACCCGGTAGTCATCCATGTCATGATCGTAGAGATACATGCTCCGCAGGGTGATGTCTCCGGTGAGCAGATACGAAGCGCCGCCGGCCAGCTGATAATTGTCATTGTTTTCAAGACGCGTATAAATCGGCTGAAATTCGAGCTTCAACCGGCCTTCTTCCATCAGGTTCACGCCTCCCCTGAAAAATGCGGCGATGGCGTTTTCCTCCCTGTTTTCACCGCCCATGACTTCTAATCGGGCTTCAAAAATATTCCAGAAATAAGCCGCGTCAACGCCCGCCAGCGCCACATTTCTGGGCTCATGGTCCACGATTTCATATCCCATGACCCCCAGCGTCTCACCGCCGCTGAGAGACAACCCGACATTATAGTTGTCCTGGTTCAAAAACCCCTTTGAAATGCGGGCCGACGCCAGATAATTGCCGTCAAACCGGATAGGCATGCCGCTGCCCGTGGTAACGGAAATCCCGAAATTCCCCCAGTCAAACTCCTTATATGTACCGATTCCCCAGTCCCGGTCAAACCCGAACCCGTTCATGGGCAGGGGCTGAAGGAGCAGGCCGTGGCTGTCCAGATACGATGAAATCCCCATGGCCGGCCGGTTATGCCCGATCCAGAGATCCGACCATCCGGCCTTGTACTTGAAATAGGCATTGTAGACCTGGGATTCCATGTTGTCTTCATAATCATCATACGCCAGACGGTACTGAAGGGCAAATGCGCCGAAATCGCCGTATTGGCCTGAAAACCGCTTTAAAAAATCAAGCCCCACCGACGGCTTCTGCATCGCTTCCTCGGGCATGTGCGAATAATACGAAATATCATCCGTTTCACCGGAATATCCGGCAACTCCCTGGCCTTCCAGAAAAAGAAGGAAATCTTCTGCATAGGCATCATACGCAAACAATATAATCCACGTGAAAAAACAGATCAGCAGGACATTCCAACTTATTAGGAGTTTTGGAATCCAGAAT